>NZ_CP045292.1:957027-1276036 GCF_009363055.1 Flavobacterium haoranii
TGCTCTTTCTTTTAAAGTCCATTTACCAATTTTAAAAATCGCGAAAAGTAAGGCTAATAAAAGAATTAAAAAGAATAAAAGAAACAGAATTAGCATAAGTTTTAGCGTTTGAATTTTTCAAAAGTGGTTCCATTGAATTTAAATACTCCATTTTCATGTGTTCCAAGCCAAAGTTCTCCTTTATTATCTTTGTAAATACTAAACAAAGTAATGTCTTTTGAATTGTCTTTAACAGGAAAGTGAGTAATACTCTCACTGTCATATTTCCAAACGCCATCACGATACGTTACGAACCACAAATTATCATTATCGTCTTTTACACAAGAAAGATATTCGTCTAAATTACTATCCTTTTTTCCGTCTAAACCTCCTATACTTTCATGTCTTGTATAAAATTTATCGCTGTTTAATGTAATGCTATCGTAAATACTGTAACGGTTTTCGGTATTGAACCAAAAATCTCCATTTTTATCTTCTAAAATGGAACGTACACCATTAGCACCTTCGTTTCTAAATTCTGTTACATCTTCTTCGGTTATCCATTCAAATGTTTTTCCATCGTAGCGACAAACTCCAACAGGATTTGTACCAAACCAAATGTTTCCTTTCGTGTCTTTATAAATACTATAAATTCCAAAGGGATTGGAAAGTTTTGGGGGTTTTGTCAATATCAACTCATGTAGAGTAGTACCATCATACCGATACACTTTGTTTTCATATTCATAGGAATGTCTAAACCATAAATCTGTGGAATTAAGACGCCAATAATTACTAGAAAAAGTTGATAACACTTCAAAAGAATTTCCATCAAACTTGGTTACCGTAGCATTGGGACAACAACTTGAAAAGTAAATATTACCTTGTTCGTCCTCTTTTATTTCATCAATTCTTTTGCTTGGTAAACCATGTTTTGTGGTATAGTTTACTATTGAATTTCCATTATATTTATACACACCAGTTTCCCAACTACCAAACCAAAAATTATTCTTTTTGTCTTGATAAATTACCATGATACTTTTACCAAGTTCTTTTACCGTATCGCCTTTTACTAATAATTCTGTTGATTGATTATTGGGAATCGTTTTATTTACTGTTTGTCCATTACAAGATACAAACAATGATAAAATACTAAAGAATAAAAAAGTATAAAATTTCATAGTTGTCAGTTTATAATTAATATTTATACATTTCTAAACTATCAAAATCTTTGATTTCGGAAAGATTGAGTAGTTTATTAATTACAATTTTACTCCATGTTTCTTTAAAAACCTCATCATTCCCTTCTGATTCTTCATTGATGTTTTCTCTAGTTAATTTCTTTTTGGTTAAAAAATTAATACTTGTTTCGCTTCTTATTACAACTCCTCCATTGGTTTCATCATATCCAATTAATTTAAATTGTGAATCTTGAAACCTGAAGGTGTATTTCCACCAACCATATCTTCCATGAGCATAATGAATTACTAGATTGCCTCTTATAACTTCAAAAGAAAGTTCTGGAGCATAATAAACGCCTCCATCTTCATTTTCTGAAGAAAAACACTCTAAATTTTCGGTAACTTTTTGATAACCATTCGCAGTTTTAAATAAGATAATAATACCTTTACGATTGCGATCTACTATCTCATCAAAACGATTGGTTTCAAAATTATCTTTATTTGTTCCTTTTATGATAAGGATACAGTCTTCTTTATTGTCTTTATTTAAATCGCCAAAAACTGTATCATACAACACATAACCTTCTGGAATAAAATCTTCAATAGCATTTTGAGCTTCGATAGAAAAGCTTCCGAATGTTAACAATAAAAGTATCAGATTTAATTTTTTCATCTACTTGGCATTTTCAAATTAAATAATATCAATCGCTTTTTCTAAAAATAATGTAATATAAAAACTAAAAGACTAATTACCAATAAAACAGCTATTCTAACTAATGCTGATTTTGAATTGTTATCTAATCTCTTTCTTAAAAGAAAAACATCTGTACTAATAAAAAGTAGCGCAATAATTCCGCCAATTAGCAATCCTACATAAAATAAACCATAAGTAAAAAATAACTTTAGAAAAAAACCGAATCCGTTGTAATCGTTTTCATTTGGTATTTCGCCTAAAAGTAATCGCATGTAGATTATACCAATCGCTAAGGATAGGATTATCCAGAAAAAATAATAGAATATCCGTTTTACTACTTTCACGAAATTAATCTTGCAAATAAGGTAGAGCCATTTGTTTATAATATTCTTGGAATTCTTTCATTTCCAGGTTAGAAGCTGTCCAATACAATACTTTATACAATTCGTAACGATGCAAATTAGAATTATTAATTGGTGCGGCTTTAACTTCAGCCATTAGATTTGCTATTTTACCATCAGTATCTTGATAATCATGGAAATAATTTAAATCGAAATAATATTGGGATAATATTAACTGCTGTATAAATGGTGACCATTCGTTAATACGGTTGAGATAATTTTTATATTCTTCATCAGTAGCTCCCCATTTTGGAGATACGAATGACATATAACTTTTATGTAACTCGGCATCATTTGGAGCGTCTTTAACTGTATCTTCAAAAAGTTGGTGTACATACTCTCTATTTGCATCAATTGCTTTATAAATGGTAATTAAACAAGCTGCAGCATTCGATTTATAAGTTGTGTTGTTTTTGCTAAACGCAATTAACACTTCTTCTGCTTTTTTAAGTTGCTTCTTAAAAGAAACTTGTTTCTCATTTGAAACCGTATCAATTGTTCCGCTTCCACGAATTTCCCAAGCTTTATGAATTAATTGGTTTCCTTTAATAATCTTTGGTAAATCGTTTGAAGGTTCTCTTTTAATCCATTCGTCAGTAATTTTAGTGTCGCCATATTGACCTAAACTTTCAAAAGCAAATGAACGCTGACTCGCTGTCATACTTTTAATGCTTTGCTCTACATTACTGAACTGTTTCTTATTAAAATACTCAATGACTTCTTTTAATTTTGGTTCGTTTAAGTGAGCTTGACTTTTATATTTATAGCGGCCAATTAGATTTATAAGGTTATCTACTGGACTAAAAACACCGTATTTGTCTAAGATATATAAAATACCAAAACCTACTAAAATCCATTTTACTAATGGATATTCACTAATAAAGTTCATCATACTACTAAAATTGTAAATTTTCTATCAAAATATGAAATATAATTGAATCAGTAAAGAAATTATGAAATGACTCTTACTACTTCCGTTTCAATTTCATAAAATGCTTTTTCTTGAGCAGGTTCTAAAATAGCAGCTTTTATTTTGCCTGTTATAAATTCAATTACATTTTGATATGCTTTTTGACTTTTACCAAAATACGCTTGCATTATTTTATTTGGGATGATATGATTGGCTTTCAACGTATTTTCATTAATAAAAAATAGTTTAATTGCGTGCATATTATTCTTTTTTACAACTAGACATTGTGCTAAGTTTCCACTATTATCTACTCGTTGTTCTCAAATGTCGTATTCTTTTGAACATTGAAAATTTGGGTTGTTTTTTAAAGCACTATGTAATTGATCTAGTGAATTGTTTTGCCTATTTATTGTAATTAGATTTTCCATATTTTTTTATTTAATCAAAACTTTTTTAACTACAGAACCTTTATCAAAATTTAAGTTTACAATATAGATACCTCTTGAAAAAGAAGTTGTTTCTATTACAGTTTCAATACCTTTTACAACTTCTTGCCCTGATAAATTGTAAATCGTATAATTTTCTAATTGTAATCCGTTATTTGAAACGATATTCAAACCATTTTCAGTAGTGATTATTTTTATCTCATTTTCTAATTCAAAATTTGAAGTTGAAAGTGCATCTTCTGTAGTAGAAGCAAAACCAGTCCATAACGCCCCTGCATCTGTAACATAAGCTCCTGTGGTTCCTGGTGGAATGTGAAGATAAATTGTACTTCTGTCAATAGCAAAAGTATCAAAAATATCTCCAGACGTAGTAATAGTGGGTGGCGTTGTTGCTAGTGAAGAAACATTAGCAAGAGGATTTGCATTAAAAGCAAAATTTCCAATAAACGTTACATTTTCTGGAATTGTAACACTTGTTAGTTGGTTTGTATTAAAAGCATAACTACTAATATTTGTAACGCTACTAGGAATAGAAACACTTGTTAATTGATTACCAAAAAAAGAGGCTTGACCTATACTTGTTACTCCATTAGGGATAACAGCACTAGTTAACAAATTATTTCTAAAAACTTGATCTTCAATTATAGTTAAGCTCGTTGGTATATTGGCACTTGTCAATTGGTTATCTTGAAAAGCTGCAGTACCAATACTAGAAACTGTATTAGGAATAACAATATTAGATAATTGATTAGTAGCGAAGGCAAACAAACCTATGTTTGTAAGAGTTGAAGGTAAAGAAACTGAAGTTAAACCTTTATTCATAAAAGCCATTTGATTAATTGCTACAACAGTATATGTTACTGAATTATAGTCTATAGTTGCAGGAATTATAACATTAGCGCCTCCAGCTGCATCATAAGAATGAACCCTAACAGTGTTATTTGCAACAGAGTAAACTGTATAGGTAATAAAATTATCAGTAAATACCTGCGAGTATCCTATCGCAGATAAACAAAAAGTTAGTAAAAAAAGTAATTGTTTTTTCATAATATTAGATTTTAAATTATAGTTAAAAATACTATCAGAAAACACAATACGAAATAGCTAACCAATATCTGATATCTTTCAATCAATATTCGTTTAAGTACAGTAAAAATTTGATTTTATAGAATTAGGTTATTTCTTATTCCAATTGAATAATGAGGAAAGAAACGATTCTTTTTTTCGTGAAGAAACTGGAATTTTTGTTCCGTTTTTTAAATGAATAGTTCCCGCTTTATCGTACTTATCGACAAACTTCATGTTTATCATAAATGATTGATGCGGACGTTGAAAGTTTGCTTCTAACAAACGATCCTCATATTCTTTGAGTGTTTTGGAAACCAAATGCTTATTCCCATCACTACAATAAAAAGTGGTGTAGCCTTTATCGGATTCACAATAAATTAATTCGTCTAAATTAATGACTTGGTAACTATCGTGAAATGATAAAATAATATGATTGCCTTCGTTATTGAAAACCTGTTTTGTTTTAGCAATTTTAGCCTTTTGGTCTTCAGCTGAAAGTTTTTCTACTTTTTGCAGCGCCACTTTTAGTTCTTCTACATCAACAGGTTTAAGTAAATAATCAACTGCTCCTATTTTTAAGGCGCGTAAAGCATATTCTTCGTAGGCGGTAATAAATATGATTTTAAAATCGATAGATTCAATTTGATCTAAAAAATCAAAAGCCGTTCCATCCGATAAATTGATGTCTAAAAAGACCAACTCTGGTTTACAAGTTTTTGTAACTATTGTCGCTTCTTGAACAGATTCGCATTCTCCTATTACTTCGATATTAGAATCAATAATAGAAAGCAGGTTCATTAAACCTTTTCTGATGTATTCTTTATCTTCTACAATAATCGCTTTCATTATGCTGTTTTCTTATAAGGTATTTGGATAGTCACTTTAGTTCCTTGTTCCTCAAATTTACTTCTATCTTCAATAGTAACCGAAGCATCCATTTTAAAATCTTTTGACAAATATTGTAAACGTTCCGATGTGATTTTTGTTGCTAAGGATTTTTTGTTTTTATTCGAATTTCGTTCGCTCGAATCAATTCCTATTCCATTATCTAAAATTTCACATATCAATTTTCCTCCAACTAAGGTAAGCTTAATTTCTATTTCACAATCTTCTTTTTGATTTTTAAAAGCGTGCTCAATTGCATTCTCAACAAAAGGCTGAATAAGCATTGGTGGCACTTTTATATTTTTAGTATCAATTTCTTTATCAACATTTAAACTAAATGTGATTTTTTCGTTTTCTATATTTTGAAGTGATAAGTAATTTTCAACAGCTTCTAGTTCATGAGACAATAAAACCGTTTTATCACGAGAATTTTCAAGAGTAATTCGTAATAGTTTAGAAAACTTAGACAAATAACTAACCGATTTAGTTTCCTCTTTGTTTAATATCATACCTTGTAAAACAGAAAGCGAATTAAAAATAAAATGAGGTGTCATTTGGGTTCGCAATAACTTCTGCTCTGTAATTATATTTTGAGTTTTTGCTTTTGAATTTCTAAGTTTTAAAAAGAATATTATACTTCCTAAAACCATCGCAACCGCTAAAAAAGTAATAATTCCTAATAGTAAATTACGTTGTGATTTTTCTAAATCTTTTGAAGTGGTTTCTACAGTTTTGTTAAGTTTAGTTTCTCTTAATGCGGCTTCATCTAGTTCTTTTTTATATTTATACTCGTATTCAATTCCTGCAATTTTTTTAATATTTTCTTCGTTTAAAAGACTATCACTTAAAACTTTATATTGTTCATGACTTTCAAATGCACTTTTAAAATTACCTTTATTTTCATAAACTTCAGATAAAATACCATAAGCAAGCATTTCGTGTCTCAAAGAATTAGCTTCCTTTGATAAATTAAGCAATTCTTGGGCATGATCTAAAGCAAAGTCATATTTTAAAAGCTTTAAATAAGTATCAGCTAAACCTTGATAGGAATCTAATAAATCATACGAAAAATCATTTTCTAAATTAGTTTTTTTGGCTTCTTCAAAATAAGTTAATGCTTTTGAATATTGTTTGCTTTCAAAGTAAACAAAACCTAAACCATTAAGAGCAGTGGATAAATTTAAATTTTCTCCAATTTCTTTACTTAATTTAATAGATTCATTATAATAAATAATTGCTTTATCAAATTTGTTTTCTTCATAATAAATTCCTGCAATATTGTTTTTTAAAGCGGTTACATTTCTAACATTATAACTCGCACTCTTTATTGCTTGAGCTTTATTGTAATAATGTAATGCTTTATTTTTATCGCTTTTCATCCTGTAAACATTCCCAATATTAATATAAGCTTGAAATACACCAATAGAATCTTTACTACTTTTTGCTATATGTAAACTTTCGTTATAATACTTTAAAGAAACTCGATAATTTCCTTGTTCGTAATATGTTCCTGCAATAGTATTTAAGTTATTAATTATTCCTAATGTGTCTTTTTCTTTTTTATTTTGTTCCAAAGCATTATTAAAAACTACTAGTGCTTTGTCATAATCTCCCTTATTTGAATAAATAACACCAATATTATATAAATAAGTAAGTACAATATTTTCATCTTTACGCTTTTTAGCAATTGCCATTGCTTCTTCATAACACTTCAAAGCGTTTTCGTAATCTCCTTTGTATGTATACAAAACACCTAATGCATTTTTACATTTTTCTATTCCTTTTAAATCATTTAAAGAAGTATAAAATTGAATAGCTTTATCATAATTTGGTATAGCAATTGAAAAATTTGCTTGCTCTGTATAAACTATTGCTTTAATATAATGACTATGTGCTGTAAATTTTTTAACACCTAATTTATTAGCAAGTTTTATAGATTCTTCTATGTAAGCTACAGCTTTAGGCGGATCATTTCTGTAGTGATGAAAAGCTAAATGATTTAAAAGATTAACTCGAATAGTATCTTTTGCTTTATGATTTTGTAATTCAATCTTAAGACTATCAATTTTACTATTTTGAGAATTTACACATTGAACTATCAAAATAAAACTGAAAGCTAGAATACTTTTAAATTTGAATAAAGAGTCTTTTAAAAACATTAATTTTGGTTTGTAAGAATTCAAATTTAAGTTTTTTAAAATTAAAATAATTTTATTTTACTTAGTCTTTTACTTTGATTTCAATCGAATTATACTTTTTATTTAGAGTTTCTATTAATTTATTCAATTCACTTATTGGCAAAATGGCTGCACATTTAATAAATCGATTTTCAGAAACTATTAAACATAGTACTCCTTTTTCTTCATCTTCGAAACCTATTGATTCAAAATCAAAAACTATTCTCTCAAAATTTATCTTTTGTTGATTTCCTTTAAAGTAAATATAATCTGCATAATATTCTATCAAATTTTGACTAATAGTAATTACTTCTTTACCTCCAGTATTCCATAAATATAATCTTAGAAAATAGAAGCCAAAAAGAGAAAACATTCCAAGTCCTATAATATACCCAATATGAAATTCACTACCTTCACTTATATTATAAACCAAACCCGATAACGGAAGTAAAACCATTATAATTGATAGAAATAAAAAGAAAAATCTAACAACTAAATTAGCAGGTTTTACTCTTATCTCAAATGCATTATTGTCAATTTTAAATTGATTCATTCTATTTGATGTTAATTAAAACTTCTTTTATTTACTTTTAAATTGACGTAAACATCTTGATTTCCATGATATTTTTCACCAAACTTAATATCTATTTTGTAATCTATTCTATATAGTTTAAGAATATGATCTATTTGATTTTTCTTTTTGTTGCTATTTCTAATTCTTGTCTATAATTATTCAATGTTCCAAAAGCTAATCCTAATGGAGACAATCCAACTCCCATTATAATTAAAGGCGCAGTTGCTATTACTCCATTTTCTAAAATATATTTACCTAAAAGAAATCCTGCTAAAATTACTAGAAATCCAATAATTAAAAAAACTACAAAATATGTATAAGTAATCGCTTTTTCAGATCTTAACTTCTCATATTTAATATTAATTTCTTTTAATTTTCTTTCGAATTTTTCATTTAACTCAATTTTTAAACATGTTTTATTAAAAAAGGGTTTTCTTCCGTCTAAACCGCAAGTAGTCCCTTCTTTCAAATTTACTTTCTGATTATCACAAAGTTCACAATGTTTTGCTAAATCCATCTTTTAAAATTTCTAATCATTAAGCTATAAAAATACCATTCTAATTCATATAACAAATCTTATTTTAAATATTTTAAACTATTTTTATTCAACATTAATCTTGATAAAAATGAAAACCTACTCTATTGTCATACAACCAAGTGAAACTATAATTGAAGAAGTAAAACAAATGAAAGAATTATTAGCTTCTAAAATTGGTTGGTTTAATAGTAAAAACTCATTAGCTCATATTACAATAAACGAATTTGAACGAAACGAAAAAGAGTTGGAAAACATAAAAACCAAACTAACAGAAATTACTAGATACTTTAAACCACAAGAAGTTCAGTTTACCAATTTTGACACTTTTCCAAATGGTGCTTTCTTTCTAGCTCCTAATGAAGAATCAAAGCAATATTTGAAGCAAATCATGACTTCGATTCATCAAAAATTTCCTTATCCTGTAAAAATTAAAAGTAACGAACCTCATATTTCGATTGGTAGAAGAATTCAGCCTGAAAAAATTGAAATTGCTAAAAATCTATTTCCTGTAAATCCAAATATTACTTTTAATTGTCATAAAATTGCTTTGCGAGTTTTTAACGACGATAGAAAACAATTTGATATTATTGAGACTTTTCCATTTTTAGCTGAAGAATCACAAGAATTAATTCAAGGAAGTCTGTTTTAAAGAGTAATTTAAATTGTGTAATTTTGCCGTTCATAAAAATAAAACATGAGTACATCTAATCCTGAACTAGAGTTTCAACCAAATAATACTAAATTACTTTCTGCAATAAAAACATTTCAAAACAACCAAAATCAAGAAACTTTTTTGGCTGTTTTTAATGAACTACAAGGAAATAATGCTTTTTTGTTAATTCCTACAACTGAACCCATTGTTGGAAAAGATAGGAACGAAGAAGGTTGGTCAACTATTGAAAAAGGAACGCAAATGTCTTTCACTTCTGTTTTTGAAGTTGATGGTCAAAAAATATTAGGTGCTTTCACTTCGCAACAAACATTGATGAATTGGGCAAACGAAACGAAACCTTTTGCTTCACTTCCCGCAAGAGATGTTTTAGATATTGCTATGCAAAACGGAATTGAAAAAATTGTAATCGACAGCAATCAAGATACGATGTTTGTGTTGGGAAGAACTATTGCTAAATAATTAACCCCTTAACAAATTTATACTCACAGTTGCATAATCAGTATTTGGGAATTTCTTGAAATACAAACTATCTGGTTGCAAACCAGCTTCGGCTGCAATTTTATGTAAAACATCAATTTCTACTATAAATTGATCTGAGAATCCATGTGTAGCATCGTAAGCTGTTGCTGCTGTTTTACCAATGTTTTGAGCTGTTAATTCTGGTGAAATGGTATGTAATTCAATTATAAGTAATCCAAATTTCTCTACATAAGGCGACCATTTTTTGAAGTGTTCAAATAAGTTTTCTTCTACCAAACTGTTCGAAATTCTATTTCCTCTGTGTGCAAAAGCTCCGCTTGAAGAGGAAATTCTGCTTGGATTCATATTTTTTGGATTTTCCCAAATTCTATTATGATCTAAGAAAGTACGAACATTTAATAAATCACCCAATGAAATCTTATAATTTTCCATTAAATCAGAAGCTAATAAATCGGGATTTCCGATATCACCCCAAACCACTTTTGCCCAAATATCGGCCTTAATTAAATTCGCACGTGTTACTTTTAAAGCAGCCTGATTATAATCGGCTCCAACTAAAAATAAAGGATAATCATCAAGTAATTTTCCTCTTAAAGTCTGACGTTCAATCACTTCAAAAATATGTTGAAGAAAAGCGCCATTTCCACAACCCATATCTAAAATCCCTTTCGGTTGTAAATCAATGGGTTGATTAAATAGTTCGATTATGATTTCATCAATCACTTTGAAATATGTAGCGTGTGCTCCTCCACTTCCCCAAACATTCATTTCTCTGTTTACGTGTTTTTCTTCTTCATGAATAGCTATTTCACGCAGTGCAGAAGCATTGCCAAACAACATTTGATTTAGATTTTTAAACATTGGTAAATAGGAAACAGTAACTCCATAAGCCGTGGCTCTTTTTGCAAAAAACAATCCCGTTTCGGTAAACTGATAAAAACCATTTTTTTGGGTAAACCACCCTAAAAAGGTAAAGAAATCGAGAATCGCTCTAAAAGTTTCAGGTTCTTTATGAAATTCTTCCGCTTTAAATGAAGTTTCCATAAAATATTTATGAAACATTCCAGTCATTCCTAAACTTACTACAATTGGCGCAACTAAATAACCTTCAATATGCTTTAAAATTTGCTTTTGAATTTGAAATTCTTCCTTATTTTCTGAAAAGGAAATTCCGAAGTTATTTCTAAATTTTTCAAATAAACTTGCTATTCGTCCTATATGTTCACTATCAATTTGAACTGAAGTAAAAAAATCAGTCTCCTGAAGCATTTTTACAACATCTTCATATAAGTCGAAATTGGAAAAGGCAAATTCGCTTTTAGAATTTACTGAAACCTCTACAATATCGTTTTGGTTATCAATAAAATAATCAATAAAACCTTGAGAAGCTAAAACTCTTAAACCAACATTTAAATAACCTTCATTTGCTTTAAATTGCTCAGTAAGCTCATTTAAATTTACTTTTTGGTGTTGTAAGAGAAAATCTAATATTCCATTTTGCTTCAAATGAAAAGCCGTTGGAGCAACTACTAATCCATCTAAATGCAAAAATATTTGTTGGCGTAAATCAATTTTCTCAACAGTCATAAGAGTCGTTTTTAATTAATAATTATTCCAATTAACTTGCTTTTCATTGAAGTGTTGTTCGTCACTTCGAGTAGATTTTTTGAAAAAAAATCGTATCGAGAAGTTTAAAAACTTTGAATTAAAATTCTTGTTTTCGATACTTTTTCTTTCAGAAAAAACTCAAACTGACGAATTTTTCATATGATTTTCTATTTAAATCAATTTTAAAGTAGCGCTTCTATTTATTTTATCAGTTGGAGTCATTTTAAACTTTTTAACGTAAACAACTTCTTTAGGTTGCTCATGCTTTTCTAATCCGTCAAAAACTTTAGTATCCAAGATAGATTTTTCATTTCCTTCTACTACTAAAATTACTTTTTCGCCCAATTTATTATCTGGTTTTGAAGCAATAAAATACTTCTCTTGAATCTTATTCGATAATTTTTCTTCTATAACTTCAGGAATAATTTTAATTCCACCAGAATTAATCACATTATCGATTCGTCCTAACCATTTAAATTGATTTTTAGATTTAATTTCAACCAAATCATTAGTTACAATAGCTTCTTCGCTTATTCTTGGTGCGTTAATTACCAAACAATCTTTATCATTTAAGGAAATTGAAACACCTTCCATTAATTTAAAATACGATTTACCAATTTCTTTGGCGGCTATATGCGTTATGGTTTCGGTCATTCCGTAAGTTTCATAGATTTTTGTAGAAGGAAGTTTTTTTATTCTTTTTACCAATTCTACAGAAGGTGCAACACCACCAATGATTAACTTTTTAATGTGTTGCAAATTTTCAAGATTATTCTCAACTTGCAACGGAACCATGGCAGCAAAATCATATTCGGTATGTAATTTACTAAACATTTTACCAGCAGGATTAACCAAATCGATTTCTAATCCTAGAATTATTGCTCGAACTAACATCATTTTTCCTGCAATATATTTCGTTGGTAAACAATGCAACGCTTTATTTCCTGGATGTAAATCAAAAAAATTACCTGTTGCAATTGCCGAATTTACCATTGCTTGTTTTTGCATTTTTATAAGCTTTGGTTTTCCCGTACTTCCAGACGTTTCAGTTTCAATAAAATCTTTATTATCCAACCAATCTAATAGGAAATTTCCAATTTGTTTTTCAAAGTCTTCACCTTCTTTTATAAAACTATAAGAAAGCTGAAATAAAGTTTCTGTTGTAGGATGAAATCCGTTAATTTTGAATAAGTTATGTATGTTTTTATAATGCGGAATCATGATTTAATTTGTTAGTTTACCAAAAAGTTTTGCTTGCCAATTTTTCCATCCATAAATTTTTGAAAAAATGAAGAACAGTATCGGAAACACTATGAAAATTGGCGTAAAAATTTCAAATCCAGCGGAAGGTTCGGATACATCTTTAAAAATAGAATGTGTTTGAAAAGCTGTCCAATCTGCAGTTACTAATAAAGCACTTATTAAATTATTTGCCGCATGAAAACCAAGCGCTAATTCCAAACCTTCATCCATTAAAGTTATTATTCCTAAAAATAATCCAGTTCCGATATAGTAAATCATAATTACCCAACCCACTTTATCTACTTCAGGATTAGCAGCATGCATTATTCCGAATAAAAAAGAAGTTACTAAAAGCGGAATCAATCTTGAATTTGTAGCTAAACCAATTCCTTGCATCATGTGCGCTCTAAATAAATATTCTTCAAAACTGGTTTGCATGGGAATAAATATTATTGCAATTATTAGAAAAATTAAAAACTTATCGAGCTTTAAATTCCAAATAAAATTCTCAGGTGTGGTTAAATATGAAATATAAATCATGGTTGCGGTAATAGTTCCCCACAAGAAAAAAGAAAGAAAAACGCGTTTCCAGTCAATTTTTGGTCTCGATGTTGTTAGTGCTGTAATTGGAATTCGCTGAATAAATTTGGTCCAAATCAAAACAATAAATAATCCAATTGCCAGTGGACCAACCATAATTAAAAATGTTCCATTAACTCCTAACATACTAATAGATTGATGAATAACTTCATTAGTATCCATATCCATAGATGCTACATAATTCCAGGCCATTAAGGCTAAAAAACAAAACGGAACTATAAAATAAAGAAATAACTCGGGCTTAAACTTTTTAATTTGTTCAATATACATTTTAAATAAAATTTCTACTAATGTAGTATTTTTTAAATTTGTATAAAAAATTAAATATGATAACTATTTACCATAATCCGAGATGTACCAAATCAAGAGAAGGTTTAAGCTTTGTTGAAAATTTAAATGAAGAAATTGTGATACGTAAATATCTTGATGAACCTTTTACTAAAGCAGAACTAAAAGATGTTTTAAAAAAACTAAATTATAAACCTATTGACTTAGTAAGAACAAAAGAGAAAGAATGGACCGAAAATTATAAAGGAAAAGAATTAAGTGATGAAGAACTAATTGATGTTTTACTCAATCATCCTAAATTAATTGAAAGACCAATTGTAGTAAAAAACAATAAAGCTGTTGTAGCAAGGCCTTATGAGAAAATTAATGACATATTAAAATAACGAAAACGTTTTCAAAATTGGTGATTCCTTTTTTTAACAAAGATTTGTGATTTTAAGCTTAAACCAAGAGGTACTTTTGCAGTCTTAGATTGAAAAAATTGTTATGAACAAGATCACCAAGCTAACTGCTTTTTTATTTTTACTGATTACAAGTCAAATTTTTGCTCAGTATAAAACTGATGTCAAAAAAATTAAAATTACAGGTACTATCTTAGAAAAAGGTACCGATTTACCTTTAGAATATGCAACAATTGTCTTTGAAGATGCTAAAACCAAACAACTTACAGGAGGTGTTACCGATTTTGATGGGAAATTCAATTTTGAAGTACCAAGCGGTATTTACAACATTCGTTTTGAATTCATTTCATTTAAAACAATTGAACTAAAAAATCAGAATTTAAAAGACAATAAAGATTTTGGAACTGTTTACTTAGAAGCAGATGTTTCTCAGCTTGCTGGTGTTGAATTAGTAGCGGAAAAACCAACAGTAGAAATTAAATTAGACAAGCGTGTTTACAATGTAAGCAAAGATATGACGGTTAAAGGTGGTACTGCTGGTGACGTTTTAAACAACGTACCTTCTGTTACTGTTGATACTGATGGAACAATCGCTTTGAGAGGAAACGAAAATGTTACTATTTTAATTGATGGAAAACCTTCTGGTTTAGCAGGAATTAATGTTAGTGATGTTATAAAAATGCTTCCGGCTGATGCTATTGAAAAAGTAGAAGTTATTACAAATCCATCTGCAAGATATAACTCTGAAGGTAGTGGTGGAATTATCAATATTGTTCTTAAAAAAGGAAAAACTAATGGTTTAAATGGTTCAGTTGTATTATCAGCGGGTACACCAGAAACTTATACAGGAAGCACGAGCATTAATTACAAAACGGACAACTTTAATGTTTTCTCAAATTTTAGTTATAATCGTAGAACCAACAAAGGAAAGTCTTATGTTAACTCAACTTATTTCGATTCAGGTACTGAAAATATTATCGACGATATTACAGGTTATATGAACGAAAGTAGAAACAATAAAGATCAAGATAAAGGCTATAATGCAAATTTTGGTGCCGATTGGTATTTAACACCTTCGTTAACTTGGACCAACTCATTAACTTTTAGAGAAAATAAAGAAACCGATCCTGAAAATGTATTAATGGATTATTTCGATATTGATAGAACATTTCTTTATACAAGAAACCGTTTTAATAATCAATACGAAAAAAGTTTTGTTTTGGAATATGCTACAAATTTTACCAAAAAATTTAAAAAAGAAGATCATAAATTAACAGCAGATTTCTCTGTTTCTACTAATAGAAGAAATCAAAATTCAGAAATTACTGATTCGGTTTTAGGAAGTACAGATGCTCCAAACTATGAATATACTATTAATAATAATACTCAAGATAGAATTTTAGCTCAAACAGATTATGTGTTACCAATTGGTGAAAAAGGTAGAATTGAAGCTGGTTACAGAGGAAGTTTTGCAACAACATTAACGGATTTCCAAATTATACCAAATTCTGATTACAACAACTTATTAGAATATGTAGAAAACATTAATGCTTTATATTTTCAATACGGTAACAAGTATAATAAGTTTTCTTATTTCTTAGGTTTACGATGGGAAGATACTGATATCGAAATTAATTCATTAAATATCAATAATTACAACACAAAAAAATATAATAACTTCTTCCCTACTGCAACTTTAAATTATGAGTTCGACGAAAAAAGTTCGTTCACTTTAAGTTATAGCAAAAGAATTAACAGACCAAGAGGAAGATTTATTAATCCGTTTTCATCTTACAGCAGTAACGTAAATTTATTTCAAGGAAATCCTGATTTAGATCCAACTTATACTAATGTAATTGAAATTGGTTACTTAAAAAGATGGTCAAAATTAACTTTGAATTCTTCTATTTATACAAATCTTACTGATCAATCATTCCAATTTATTAGAAGAGAAACGGGTAACTTTGTTGAAAATGTTCCTGTAATTGTTTCGACACCAATTAACCTTTCAAAAGAAGTAAGAACTGGTTTTGAGTTTAATGTAAATTACTCGCCTTACAAATGGTGGAGAACTAATACCAACTTCAACTTATTTAGTGTTCAAACTCGTGGTGATTATACTTATACTGATTATCTAAACAATGTGGTAACACAAAATTTTGATAATGATGCCTTTGGTTTCTTTGCTCGATTAAACAATAAAATTACGCTTCCTTATAAAATAGATTGGCAAACCAATGTTTTCTATATGGGACCACAAAGAAATGCTCAAGGTAAACGATTATCGATGACCAATGTGAGTATGGCATTAAGTAAAGACATTATAAAAGACAAAGCTACAATTTCAGTAAATGCAGATAATTTATTTAATACCGCAAAAATGAGACGTGAAACGTATATCAAAGATTTAACCATGTCTGATGCTGAATTTCAAAGAAGAACAAGAACAATTTTATTCTCTTTCACTTATAGATTCAATAGAAAAAAAGAATCTGATAGAAATAAAAGAGATAATAACGACGACGGAGACGGAGAGTTTATGTAATAAAAAAAGGGAACCAATTGGTTCCCTTTTATTTTGAATCAAAGAAATTATTAATTTTCTTGTTCTTGTCTTTTCGCTCTTTTCTCTTTAATTAATTCAGAAATAGCACCACCTAACCAATAAGGTACAAATGAAGCTAAGAAAATCATTAACCAAAAACCAATAGTTAAAATGGTTAAGAAAAGTAAAAAGCCTAAATACTGTTGAAATTCAAACATGTTTTCCGGAATTTTATGAATTCAAGTCCAAAGATAGAAGTAAAATTTATTTTTTACAATTCTATAACACAAATTCTTTTAACAATTCCCTAAATTTAAAGAAAAAAACAAAAAATGGACTTTAGAATTGAAAAAGACACTTTAGGAGAAGTTAAAGTTCCTGCCGATAAACTTTGGGGTGCACAAACAGAACGTTCAAGAAATAATTTTAAAATTGGTCCAGCAGCATCAATGCCTTTTGAGGTTATAAAAGCTTTTGCCTATTTAAAAAAAGCTGCTGCTTTTACAAATACTGAGCTTAATGTTTTAGCAACTCATAAACGTGATTTGATTGCACAAGTTTGTGATGAAATTCTAAATGATAAACTAAACGAACATTTTCCACTTGTAATTTGGCAAACTGGTTCTGGAACACAATCTAATATGAATGTCAATGAAGTTATTGCGCACAGAGCTCAACAATTATCTCAAAAAACTTTTGAAGAAGAACCCGTTTTAAAAGAAAATGACGATGTCAACAAGTCGCAATCGTCAAATGATACATTTCCAACAGCCATGCATATTGCAGCAAGCATTCAGCTAATTCAACATACAATTCCGGCAATTGAATTGCTACAAAAAACTTTGGAAACAAAAGCAAACGAATTCAAAGATGTAATTAAAATTGGTCGTACTCATTTAATGGATGCCACTCCCCTAACCTTGGGACAAGAATTTTCTGGTTACGCTAAATTATTAGAAAACGGATTAAAATCTTTACAGCAATCATTGGAGCCAATTTCAGAGCTAGCACTTGGTGGAACAGCCGTAGGAACTGGCTTAAACACACCTAAAGGCTATGATGTTTTAGTTGCAAAAAATATTTCAATATTTACAGGAATTCCGTTTAAAACTGCTCCTAATAAATTTGAAGCACTTTCAGCTCATAATGCCATTGTACAAAGTCATGCTGCTTTAAAACAACTAGCGGTTTCGTTAAATAAAATTGCAAATGATATTCGTTTATTAGCTTCTGGACCTCGATCGGGAATTGGTGAAATACTTATTCCTGAAAACGAACCTGGATCTTCAATTATGCCAGGAAAAGTAAATCCAACACAAAGTGAAGCCTTAACAATGGTTGCTGCCCAAGTAATGGGTAATGATGTAGCCATTACAATTGGAGCAACTCAAGGACACTATGAACTAAATGTTTTTAAGCCTTTGCTTATTGCTAACTTCTTACAATCGGCTCAATTATTAGGCGATGCTTGTATTTCTTTTGCTAAACATTGTGTTGAAGGTATCACTCCAAATTATAAAAGAATTGAAGAATTATTAAACAATTCACTAATGTTAGTTACTGCTTTGAATACAAAGATTGGGTATTACAAAGCCGCTGAAATTGCGCAAAAAGCACATCATGAAGATACTACTTTAAAGCAAGCTGCAGTTGCATTAGGCTACGTTACTGAAAAAGAATTTGACGAATGGGTAAATCCTAAAAATATGATTTAAGGTTTATTTTCAATCTTTTTGATAATATCATTCATCATATCAATTTGAACTTTCTGAATTTCTAATAAAGATTGTTCTTGATGTAAAATTAAATGATCAATTTTTTCATGCAACATTCTGATCTCAAGTTCCGATTTTAAATTAATCATATAATCGTTTTTAGCACGTTCTCTGTCTTTTTCTTCTTGACGATTTTGACTCATCATAATTACAGGAGCTTGTAAAGCCGCTAAACAAGATAAAATTAAATTTAGTAAAATAAATGGATAAGGATCAAAACCTTTATTTAATAAAAAGAATGCATTTATAAATATCCAAATTAGCAAGAAAATCATAAACGAAATTATGAAAGTCCAACTTCCGCCAAACTCGGCTACTTTATCAGCGACTTTTTGTCCTAAAGTATATTTTGTTCTTTCCTCTAATTGCTGACTTAAATTATTTTTATTGGTAACCGAATCTAAAACAACTTTTTCTAATTCCGTTAATTCGCCTTGTTCATTAATTAAAAGTGAACTGATGTATTTTTCGCGATATAAATTAAGTTCAGAAATAGAAATGTAATCATTCTTATTACAATTAGGATAATCTTTAAGAATTAAATCAAAAATAGGCTTTCTAACTGATTTAAGACTAACTTTTTCAGAAGTAGAAAAATCATTGCCAGAAATAGCACTCGTAAATATTCCTTTCATATTAAAACCATTTTTTACGTTTAAAATAAATAAGCATTGAAATTGCAATAATGCTCATTAAACCAAGAATTGTATAGTAACCTAATCGATATTCTAACTCGGGCATGTATTTAAAATTCATTCCATAAATACCTGCTATAAAAGTAAGTGGTAAAAATAAAGACGAAATCACCGTTAAAGTTTTCATTACTTCATTCATCTTATGATTTTGAGTAGTGTAATAAAAATTACTTGCACTATCAAGCGAAGTCATATCATAATCTATTTGTTCTAGTAACTCTATTGTTTTTTGATGTAATCTACTGAAATACACAAAATTTGACGGTTCAATACTATTAAAATCATCATCTTCCTTAATGGTCTTAATAGTGTAAAGTGCTTCTTTTAATGGGGACAAAGAGCGCTTAAGCATGTAAAATATTTCTCTGTATTTTTCAATTTCTTCAATAATTTTTGGATCATCGGAAGTTTTAGACAAGGTTTGCAATCGTTCAATTTCAGTTTCTTTATTTTCAATAGTAATGTAGAAATTTTCTAAAATAGAATCGAGCATTAAATACAATAAATAATCTACTTTTTTCTTTCTTACCACACCAGTATTTGTTCGCAATCGTTCTCTAATATGTGTAAAGAAATCGCCTCTTTTCTCTTGAAACGAAATCAGTAAATTATCATGAATTAAGAAACTAATTTGTTCAATTCTAACCAAATCTTGTTTATCGTCATCTGAAGGTAAAATCGATTTTATACTAAAAAAAACACATTCGTCAAGCTCATCAAAACGTGTTCCTCGAGAAATATTTAAAATATCTGAAACGATTAAACTGTTAATATTTAACTTATCTGTTAAGTCTTTTATTAAATCGATATTAGTTAAACCATGAAGATTGAGCCAGTTGTTTTCGATTTCGCTTCTTTCTTTTATAAAATTTTCAACAGAAACATCTTCAATTTCTTTTACATTTTCTTCGTTATACACAAACAACTGCATTTCAGTTTTCATATGTGTATAAACACCTGTATATTCGTATGGCTGGTATTGAACTTTGCGTCCTTTCTTGTATCGTATCTTTCTCAAAATGTATAATTTTTACTATAAAGATAGGAGTTTTTAAAATTCAGACTTATTTTTACCAAAAATTATTTTATGCAAACCATCTACATTAATATAAAAGAATTACTACAAGTTAGAGAAATTTCAGTTGAAAAAGTATCTGGTAAAGAAATGTCTATTTTACCAAAAATTGACAATGCTTTTTTAATTGTAAAAGATGATCGTATTGAAGGTTTTGGAACAATGGAAAACTGTCCTTCACTTGAAAATTTTAATGTTATTGATGTTGAAGGAAAAGTAATTTTACCAACTTGGGTTGATAGTCACACACATATAGTTTATGCTGGGAACAGAATTCAAGAATTTGTAGATAGAATAAACGGATTATCGTATGAAGAAATTGCAAATCGTGGTGGCGGAATTTTAAACTCGGCGAAACGATTAAATGAAACTTCGGAAGAAGATTTATACGAACAATCAAAAAAACGCTTAGAAGAGGTTATTTTACAAGGAACTGGAGCTATCGAAATTAAATCGGGTTACGGATTAACAGTTGAAGGCGAATTGAAAATGCTTCGCGTTATAAAACGTTTAAAAGAAAATTACGCAATTCCTATAAAAGCCACATTTTTAGGAGCTCACGCCTTCCCTACTCAATACAAAGAAAATCATTCAGCTTATATTGATTTGATTATTAATGAAATGTTACCCAAAATAGCTGAAGAAAAACTAGCCGATTATATAGATGCTTTTTTAGAAACAGGATATTTTTCTGTTGAAGAAACTGAACGTATTATGGAAGCTGGAAAAAAATATGGTTTAACTGCAAAAATTCACGTAAATCAGTTCACTGCAATTGACGGAATTAAAGCTTGTGTACACCACGGAGCGCGTTCGGTAGATCACTTAGAAATTGTAACCGATGAAGATATTGAAGTTTTAAAAAATTCGGAAACAATTCCAGTTGCTTTGCCAAGCTGTTCTTATTTTATAAGTATTCCTTATACGCCTGCTCTTAAAATGATAAGCGCGGGATTGCCTTTAGCTTTAGCTACCGATTACAATCCAGGAACTACTCCGTCGGGAAATATGAATTTTGTTGTGGCAACTGCTTGTATTAAAATGAAAATGACTCCAGAAGAAGCTATAAATGCAGCCACAATAAATGCAGCTTTTGCAATGGATGTTTCAAACGAAGTGGGAAGTATTACAAAAGGTAAAAAGGCAAATTTTATAATTACAAAACCTATTCATTCATATTATCAAATTCCGTATGAATTTGGTTCCAACTTAATCGAAAAGGTTGTTATAAACGGAAAATATATTTAATAAAAAAGCCACTTTAAAAAGTGGCTTTTTTTATTTATTCTTTACAAGAAAATTATCTTAAATTGAAACTAGTTTTAGAAACGTTTTCTCCTTTTTCGTTAAATACATTTACAAAGTAAGTACCCGCTTGGAAATCTTTACCAGAAACTTCTTCGTTTACTTGAACAGTTTTATTTTCATACTTAACAGAAGTAATAAAGCTATAAGTTAACGACATTCCTTCTCCACCTAATGCAATAGTTTCTTTATCTCCAAGAATATTGTTTTTGCTATCAATAACTTGAACATAATATTTTCTATCGCCAGATTTTGCAATTTGGTTTTCAGCGATAATAAAGCTAATTTTTAATTTATCTGCTCTACTTGCTTTATCTGTTTCAATTTGTTTACCAGAACTTCTTTCTTTAACTGCTAAAACATTTAAGTTTAAAACTGAAAGTTTAGAACCTTTCTCAACTGTTTTAGTTAAGTTGTCGTTTTGCATTACTAAAGTATCATTAAAACGCTTCGCATCGTCTAAAACCACATTTGTGCTATCTAAATTAGATTTTAAAGTAACATTTTGTTGCTTTAATAATTCATTTTCAGCTTTTAAATTTTCAAACTCTCTGTTTAATTTTGCATAAAGTCCTTGATATTTTCTCATAGATGCAGAATCATCTTTTGCTTTTTGTAATTCACCTAAAAGCTTTTCCATTTCAGCCTTCTGTGCATCAATATCACTTTTTAAAGCATTGTTCTCATTAGACATTGATTCTAATTCAGCAATTTTAGCTTTAATTTCATTTTCTAATGACGTTTTTTCTGTAGTTAATTCAGTAACTTGTTTTTTGTTGTCTGAATTCAATTTGAAAATATAGCCTAAACTTCCTAAAAATAATAAGGCTAATACTACCACAGCTGCTTTTAATCCAGAATTGTTTTGTTTATTTTCCATAATTGGGGTGTAATTGGTTTTTAACAAACATACGATATAAAAAGTATTTTTTCAACATGTAGATAAATTTATTGTTTAATTCTTATTTTTGAAAAGCTAATACCTACAAAAAATGAACAATATTAAACTTCTTACAGCTAATGAGTTAGCTAAATTAACAAATCATAGAAGTGGTGAAATAAAATTTGGTGAAAAAGTAGAAATAATCCCAGATGGCGTTGATATTTGGAAATTTATTAAAGAATCTTCGGCTAAATTTGTCTTATTTGGAATTCCCGAAGACATCGGAGTTAAAGCAAATCATGGAAGAACTGGTGCTTCAACCGCATTTGAAAGTGCTTTAAAAAGCCTTGTAAACATTCAACATAATAAGTTTTGTAAAGGAAACGATTTACTAATTTTAGGTGAATTAGATGTTGCGGAAGAAATGGAAAAAGCAAGTCATTTGAGTATTTCTAACAAAAACGAAAAAAAAGAACTTTTCGATCTAGTTTCTAAAGTAGATAAAGAAGTTTCTCATATAATTCATCAAATTGTTAGTACTGGAAAATTTCCGATTATTATTGGTGGCGGACATAATAACGCTTACGGAAATATTAAAGGATTAGCTCTAGCTAAAGGAAAACCTGTAAATGCTGTTAATTTTGATGCCCATACCGATTTTAGAATCATGGAAGGTAGACATTCTGGAAATGGTTTTACTTATGCATTTGAAGAAGGTTTCTTAAAAAATTATTTCATTTTTGGTTTACACGAAAATTTTGTCTCAAAAAGTGTATTTAATACTATAAAAACTTTACAGGAGCGTGTTCGTTATGTAAGTTATGAAGAAATTGAAGTTCGTAAAACAAAAGATTTTAATATTGAACTTAATAATGCCTATCAATTTGTAAAAACTGATCCTTTTGGAATTGAGTTGGATTTAGATGCAATTCCAGGAATTTATTCGAGTGCCATGACATTAACAGGTTTTAGCGTTCAACAAGCCCGACATTACATTCATTTTTTTGGTAAAAATAAGAATGCCGCTTATTTGCATATTTGTGAAGCTGCACCAAATTTAGACGATAATAAAACCAATAATCATTTAACAGGTAAGTTAATTGCCTATCTAATTACAGATTACATAAAAAGTAAAAGTTTAGATATATAATGGAAATTATTGTTATTGCTATAGTTGCTTTCTTTGCTTCTGGATTAACTTTCTTTTCAGGTTTTGGTTTAGGTACCCTTTTACTTCCTGCATTTGCTTTGTTTTTTCCTTTAGAAATAGCCATTAGTTTAACAGCAATTGTTCATTTTTTGAATAATATTTTTAAACTATCATTAGTTGGAAAAAATATTCATTGGAAAACAGTTTTGTTATTTGGAATTCCAGCAACTGTTTTTGCTTTTGTTGGAGCCAAAACTTTAAATCTATTAACCGAAGTTCCAACTGCAATTGAATTTAATTTTTTAGGAAAAGTATTGGTTACCAATTGGATGAAAATAATAATTGGTTCTTTACTAATTCTTTTTTCGTTTTTTGATATTATTCCGGGTTTAAAAAGAATGAAATTCAATGAAAAATTGTTGCCAATTGGTGGAATTTTAAGTGGATTTTTTGGTGGATTATCAGGTCATCAAGGCGCTTTACGTTCTGCATTTTTAATGAAATTACCCATAACTAAAGAACAATTTATTGCATCCGGAATTTTTATTGCTTGTTGTATTGATATTAGTCGGTTAAGTGTTTATAGTAATTCTAATGTTTTTGCACATTCTTCTATAAACATAAACATACTTGCTATTGCAACAGTTGCTGCTTTTACAGGAGCCTTTTTAGGAAATAAATTGGTTAAAAAAATAACAATAGACATTCTACACAAAATTGTAGCACTACTTATTGTAATTTTTTCAATTTGTATGATTTTAGGAATTGTTTAGTTTGGTAATTAATTCGTGAATAATTTGAAATAATTTAGAAGCTTCAAATGGTTTTACCACCACATCATTTATTTGAGCATCTTTTGCTTTATCTATAATTTCTTCTTTTTCGAATGCTGTAACAGCAATAATTGGCGTTGTTATACCTTTTGCTCTAATTAGTTTAGAAGTTTCAAAACCATTAATTTTAGGCATATTAATATCCATTAAAATTGCATCATAACTTTTTGATTCTAATTTACTTAATGCAGCAAAACCATCATCAACAATGTCACAAATAAACTTATGGTTTTCTAATAATCTTTTTGTTACAACTTGGTTAATCTTGTTATCTTCAACTACTAAAATATTGTATGGTTTAAATTGCGTAAAATCTACCTCAACGTTTTCAATAAAATCTTGATTTTTAGAATTTCCGTTTTTAAATGGAATAATAAATGTAATTGTAGTTCCTTTTCCCTCTTCACTGTGCAAATCAATAGAACCTTTAAATAAACTTATAAGTTTCTTTACGATAGTTAATCCTAAGCCTGTTCCTTGATAATCGTCTTCTTTTCGTTCTATTTGAACAAATTTTTCGAAAACAGCTTGTTGGTATTTTTTAGGAATTCCAATTCCAGTATCGATAACTTTAAACTCTATAAAATAGTCTTCATTTATTATTTTATTTAAACTGGTTATTAAAGTAACCTTACCATTTTGAGTAAATTTTAATGAATTACTCATTAAGTTTATTATAATTTGTGATAATCTAATTTTATCACCAATTAAAAATTCGGGTATTTTACTGTCTAAATCAATATAAATTTTATTATTATTTCTACGAGCAATTGTTTCAAGTGCCTCTTTAATATTTTCTACTGCATCTTCGAGACAAAAAATTTTATTTTCAAGAATTACTTTATTTTCTTCAATTTTGTAAACTTTCAAAATATCATTTACTAATGATAATAAATAATTTGCGGAAAACTTGAGTGCTTTTAAATGCGGACTGTTTTTAAGTTCTGGATGTTCTTCTTCAATTATATCAGTAGTACCAATAACACCATACAAAGGAGTTCTTAATTCGTGACTAATTGTTGAAATAAATTGAGATTTTATATTTGAAGCTTCCTCAGCTTGTTCTTTTGATTTTTGAAGTTCATTGTTTGCTTTTTGCAACTCCAAATTCTTCTCGACACGCAATCTATTATTTCTAAACATTGAAATTAATAACAATATTAAAATGGAAAAAATAACAATAAAAAGTGTTACAATAATCTTTGTATCTTCAAGCTTCTCCTCATTAAGTAATTTTTCTTTTTTAACCTTTTGTAAGTCTCGTTCAACTTCATTTTTATCAACTTCATTACTTACTTGGGCAACTTTACTAATTCGTTCCGAATTGTAAATATCAGTTTTAAGAGAATCGGCTTTATTTAAAAACAAAAATGCTTTATCAAAGTTTTCATGTTTAGAATAAAATTGAGCAATATCTTCATATAAATTAGCAATATGCGATTTTATAAACTCGGTTTCATTCGACTTAGATATTTCGAAAGCCTTAGCATAATATTCTTCTGCTTTTTCAAAACTATTTGAAGCATTATTGTAATAATCGGCATAAAGAGAATAAAATGAAATTTTGGCTTCAATATCGTCATTATTCTCTACAAAATCTTTTGTATCAATCAAATAGACAATTCCTTCTTGATAATTTACCACTCTAAATAAAGCACTTGCAAGATTTAACTTCGTAAACGCAATTTCACTCTCGTTATTAAGTTTTTCGGCGTATTTTAATCCTAATTTATAATATTTAACGCCTTCATTAAAATCAATTTTATTGTAACAATAAGCGTTTGCTAAATTGTTTGTTAACCAACTTTTAATGGTGTCATTTTCAGTAATGTTTGCATGTTCAAGTCCTTTTTTGTAAGCTTCAACTGCTTTATTTACATCAGAAAAATCGGCGTAGTTTAATCCAATTAAATTATAAGCCTTTGCAGCAAATTCATTATCCTTATTATCAATGGCTAATGATAGTGCTTCATTTGCAAAACGAATAGATTCGTCATTTTTTAGATCGAGAAAATTTTGACCAGATTTAGATAATAAATCTTTACAAACAACTTTATAGGAAACTTGGTCTTGAGAAAAGACAAAATTACTAAAAACTAAAAGAATTAAAGTAAAAAGTTGTTTCACTTGATTATTTAAAAAAGAAAACACTAAAATAAATAAAATCCTGATTAAAAATCAGGATTTTATTACATTTTTTATCTAATTAATTTTTTGTATTTTATTCTTGTTGGCGTTACTTCTTTTCCAAGACGTTTTTTCTTATTTTCTTCATAATCAGAGAAACTTCCTTCGAAGAAATATACTTGAGAATCACCCTCAAAAGCTAAGATATGCGTACAAACTCTATCTAAAAACCAACGATCGTGAGAAATAATTACTGCACAACCAGCAAAGTTTTCTAAACCTTCCTCTAAAGCTCGTAATGTGTTAATATCTAAATCATTTGTTGGCTCATCTAAAAGTAAAACGTTTCCTTCTTCTTTTAATGTCATTGCCAAGTGTAAACGGTTACGTTCACCTCCAGATAATGTAGAAACTTTTTTGTTTTGCTCGCTTCCACCAAAATTAAAACGAGAAAGATACGCTCTTGAATTTACTTGACGACCACCCATCATAATCATTTCTTGTCCGTCACAGAAGTTTTCCCAAATTGATTTTTCAACGTCAATATCTTTGTGAGATTGATCTACATAAGCAATTTTTACCGTATCGCCTATTGTGAATTCACCACCATCTGGTTGTTCTTCCCCCATAATCATTCTGAAGATGGTAGATTTACCAGCGCCATTTGGACCAATAATTCCCACAATTCCCGCTTGAGGTAAAGTAAAGTTTAAATCTTCATATAATAGTTTATCGCCAAAAGCTTTTGAAACATGTTTCGCTTCAATAACATTTGTACCCAAACGAGGTCCATTAGGAATATAAATTTCTAATTTTTCTTCTAATTGTTTTTGATCTTCATTTAACAATCGGTCATAATTTTGTAAACGTGCTTTTTGTTTCGTTTGACGACCTTTTGCACCTTGACGAACCCAATCTAACTCGCGTTCTAATGTTTTTCTTCTTTTAGAAGCTGTTTTTTCTTCTTGTTCTAAACGTTTTGCTTTTTGGTCTAACCAAGAAGAATAATTTCCTTTCCAAGGAATTCCTTCTCCTCTATCCAACTCTAAAATCCAACCTGCAACATTATCTAAGAAATAACGATCGTGTGTTACTGCAATTACAGTTCCTGCATATTGTTGTAAATGTTGCTCTAACCATAATACAGATTCAGCATCTAAGTGGTTAGTAGGCTCATCTAATAATAAAACGTCGGGCTGTTGTAATAATAATCTACATAAAGCTACACGACGCTTCTCTCCTCCCGATAATACTTTAATTGGAGTATCTGCTTCTGGTGTGCGAAGTGCATCCATTGCAACTTCTAATTTATTATCGATTTCCCAAGCTCCAGCTGCATCAATTTTATCTTGAAGTTCTGCTTGACGATCCATCAATTTTTGCATCTTATCAGCATCTTCATAAACTTCTGGCAAACCAAAATCGTCATTTATTTTATTAAATTCATCTAATAAAGCATAAATTTCAGCCGCTCCTTCACGAACAATTTCAATTACGGTTTTATTTTCGTCTAATTGTGGTTCTTGTTCTAAATATCCTACAGTATAACCTGGAGCAAAAACAACATCTCCTTGATAATTTTTATCAATTCCTGCTATAATCTTTAATAAAGAAGATTTACCTGAACCATTTAAACCTAAAATACCAATTTTTGCTCCATAAAAGAAACTTAAATAAATATCCTTTAAAACCTGTTTATTTGTACTTGAGTAAATTTTGTTTACTCTCGACATGGAGAAAATTACTTTCTTATCGTCTGACATTTTATTATTGTTATTTTATTTGATTATAATTTATGGTATTTTCTTAACTAATAATAAACCATAAACACTAAGTTTATACTCTTCCTTTTAAAGCATTAAAAACCCAAGCATTAGCAAAAAAACCAACTCCAACTGCTCCAAACCCCCATCCTGCAACATCATCATATCTAAATATTGCTAATGAAACTAATAATAACCCCATCAATATCATTATGAAGGTAGCCCAAGCCAGTACTGTATTTTTATTCATTCCCATAATAATTTATTTAAAATTTGAGGACCACAAATATCGACATTTCAAATTAATTTTTTATTTTCTCATCTAATTTAATTAAAAATAAAAATCAGCATTTCTTTCATTAAATCATAATCGGTAGTTGAAGTCGCACCAACACCTTTACTTTTAACATCAATATCTCTCATTTTAGAAACAATACCACTCACCTTTTTCATAGGATATCTTTTTGCTGCCAATTCGTAATCACCTACAAAAAATGGATTTACTTTTAAAACTTTGGCAACATTTCCTTTAGATTTATCTTTTAAACCATGATATTGCAACAATTGGGAGAAAAAAGAAAATACTTGTCCAACTGTAAGAACTAATGGATTGTCTTTTGGATTTTGAGAGAAATACTCAATAATTTTATATGCTTTTAATTGGTTTCCATCACCAATAGCTTTTCTTAATTCAAATACATTAAAATCTTTACTAATTCCAATATTTTCCTCTACATCTTGAGCTGAAATTGTATGTCCTTTAGGTAAAATAATTTTTAGCTTATCTAATTCGTTACTAATTTTAGATAAATCGGTTCCTAAAAATTCAACTAACATGGCTGCAGCTTTTGGTTCAATGGCATAACCTTTACCACTTAAAACTCTCTTTATCCAATCGCCAACTTGATTCTCATAAAGTTTTTTGCTTTCAAAAACCAAACCTTTCTTTTCTAAAACTTTCGTTATCTTCTTTCTTTTATCTAGAGTTTTGTATTTATATGCAAATACTAATACAGTTGAAGGCTGGGGATTTTCGGCGTAGGCTTCTAATTTATCAATAGTTTTTGCGAGTTCTTGTGCTTCTTTCACAATAACAACTTGTCTTTCTGCCATCATTGGGAAACGTTTTGCATTAGAAACGATATCTTCAATTGTAGTATCTCTACCATACAAAACCATTTGATTAAAACCTTTTTCGTCTTCGGTAAGAATATTATCCTCAATAAATTCTGTCAATTTATCAATGTAATAAGGTTCTTCACCCATAAAAAAGTAGATAGGCTTTATATTTCCCGCTTTAATATCTTTTGTAATTTGAATGACTTCGTCCATAATTTAGTATTCAGTTGACAGTTGACAGTTCATTATAATTATTTATTTTTGAACTATGCAAAAACTCAATTTTTCCAACTATTCCTTTCGCTTCAAAAATAGTGAAAATAAAACCTACATATTTGATATTATCAGAAAAAAATTTTTGTTGCTAACCCCTGAAGAATGGGTTCGCCAACATGTTCTAAATTATTTAATTGAAGATTTAAAATATCCCAAATCGCTTATAAATGTAGAAAAACTTGTCAATGTTAATGGATTGAAAAGAAGGTATGATATTGTAGTATTTAATACCGATGGAAGTTTCTTTTTATTAGTAGAATGCAAAGCTCCTGAAGTACAAATTACACAAGGAACTTTTGATCAAATTGCTCAATATAATTTTGTTTTAAAAGCAGAAAATTTAATGATTACTAATGGACTGAATCACTATTTTTGTCAGATGGATTTTGAAAATGAAAAATATGTTTTTTTAAAAGAGTTACCAGAATTTAGTAAATAGTGATTAGTAAAAAGTAATTAGTATTTTTGAACTTATAATAGACTTTGATTTTGAATAAAATAGCAATTGTTATACTAAACTGGAATGGTGCCGAATTGTTGCATCAATTTTTACCAACAATTATTCAGTATTCTACGAATGCAACTATTTATGTAGCTGATAATGCTTCGACTGATAATTCTATTGAAGTTTTACAAACCGAATTTCCGGAAGTAAAAATTATTTCAAATACAAACAACTTTGGTTTTGCGAAAGGATATAATGAAGCTTTACAATATGTTGAAGAACCTTTGTTAGCATTAGTAAATAGTGATATTGAAGTAACTGAAGGTTGGCTAAACCCGATTTTAGATCAATTTAATAATGAAGCAAATACTGCTATTATTCAACCTAAAATTTTAGATTATAAAAATAAAGCTTTATTTGAGTATGCCGGAGCTGCAGGCGGCTTTATAGATAAGTATGGTTTTCCATTTTGTAGAGGCCGAATTTTTGAATCTATCGAAAAAGATACTTATCAATACAACGACATTAAAGATATTTTTTGGGCTTCAGGCGCTTGCTTTTTTATTCGAAATGAAGTCTTTAAAAAGCTACAAGGTTTTGATGAAGATTTTTTTGCACATCAAGAAGAAATCGATTTATGTTGGCGTGTAAAAAACTTAGGTTACCAAATAAAATACAACGGAAATTCTACAGTTTATCATGTTGGCGGAGCCACTTTAAAAACTGGAAGTCCGTATAAAACATTTTTAAATTTCAGAAATTCTCTTTGGATGCTCACTAAAAACCTACCAAAGAAAGAGTTAATCTCTACCCTATTCATTAGATTAACTTTCGACGGAATAGCAGGTATAAAGTTTCTTTTAGAAGGAAAACCTTTACACTTATGGGCGGTTTTAAAATCACACTTTTACTTCTATTTAAATTTGAATAAAAATTTAAAAAAACGAAATCCCAAAACTGGCTTAAAAAAATACTATACTGTAGAGAGTATTGTTTATTTGCACTATATCAAGAAGAAAAAGTACTTTTCCGAATTATTTTAACAATAGTTTAGCTATCTTTTTAACGAAACTAAACACTATTGTTAATAATTTTGCGTTGGAATTATATAGGAACGAAAAAAACTAAAAAAGAAAAAACTTATGAAAAGAGTAATTGTCCCAACGCTTGCTTTGGTATTAACTCTAACTTCTTGTGTATCGAAAAAGAAGTTTGCTGAATTAGAAGCCAAACAAAAGGAAACGCAAGATTTATTAAACACAGCTACTGTAAAATTGAATTCTTGTTTAACAGAGAAAGATGCTTTAGCAAATCAAATCGATTATTTAAAGAAAAACAACTCTGACTTAATTAACAGTTCTAAAGAATTAACTGTTTTAACTCAAAAAGGAGCTGAAAATCTTGAAAAATCATTAGAAAGTTTAAAAGAAAAAGATTTAAAAATATCGCGCTTACAAGATGCTTTAACTAAAAAAGACAGCGTTACTTTAGCATTAGTTACAAGTTTAAAACGTGAAGTGGGAATTGATGATCCAGACATCAATATTAATGTTGAAAAAGGAGTAGTAATGATCTCGATTGCTGATAATTTATTATTCAAATCGGGAAGTTATGAAGTAAGCGACAACGCAAAATCTGTATTAAGCAAAGTTGCTAAAGTAATTAACAGTAAACCAGATTTTGAATGTATGGTTGAAGGTCATACAGACAATGTGCCTATTAAAAATGCGGTATTATTAGACAACTGGGATTTATCTGTTAAAAGATCAACTTCTATTGTGAGAGTTTTACAAAAAGATTTTAATGTAAGTCCTAAACAATTAATTCCAGCTGGTAGAAGTTTCTATATTCCATTAGTAGAAAATGATACTCCGGCAAACAGAGCTAAAAATAGAAGAACTAGAATTATCATTATGCCAAAAATTGATCAATTCTACGACATGATAGAAAAGAAATGAAAAACATGAGTAAATAAGTTTTTCAAAATAATAAATAAAAAAGCCACCAAAAAGGTGGCTTTTTTATTTATGTAATAATTTGCGTTTTAAAGAAGCTAAATTAGTATTTGAAGTTAACAATTCTTGTATTAACCAATTTCTAGTTGTTTCTAAATCAGTAATTTCTAAATATTTCGACCAATCATCGGTTTGTTGAACCATTTTAAGTTCTTTCATTATTTTAGAACATTTGCTCGCATTTCTTAACGCAAATTCATCTTCAAAAAAAGCATGTTCTTTATGATAAAAATCGAAATTGTTTGCTGCATCTTGGTAAATAAAATACAAAGGTTTGCTTTCTTCATTATTGAAAAACTCATTCCAATTTGCATAACCAATTTGTGGTAAATGATTATTTATCTTTTCTTGAGAACTTGAAACTAATTTCCATCTACAGTTGGCAACTCTTCCCCAATGATTCGACTTTCTATAAACTCCTTCATTTGTAAAAAAATACTCACTTCCCGATTTACTTTTATGAACAAATTCAATTTCAGCTGCTTCTTCCAAAGTAAGATGTTTAAACACACAAAATGTGTTTTTATGAAAATTACTTCTGTTATACTGATTCATTCCTAACTTGTTTTAATCTTCAGTAAATCTTCTAAACCAAGCTCTTTAATAGATATTTCACGCATTTCTACTTTTCTAATTTTTCCAGTAATTGTCATTGGAAAAGTATCTACAAATTTCCAAAATTTCGGTACTTTATAATGCGCAATTTGATCTTTACAAAACTGTAATAATTCATCTTGAGAAAGTTCTACATTTGCTTTTAATTTTACCCAAGCCATTATTTCTTCACCAAATTTTTCACTTGGAACACCAATAACTTGCACATCTTCAATTAAATCGTGTGTATATAAAAACTCTTCAATTTCTCTTGGCGAAATATTCTCTCCGCCTCTAATGATTACATCTTTTATTCGACCTGCAATGTTAATATAACCTTCTTCGTCCATTACAGCTAAATCGCCACTGTGCATCCAACCTGCATCATCTAAAACATAATGAGTTGCTTCCGGATTTTCCCAATATTTCAACATAACCGAGTAACCGCGTGTACATAATTCACCTGGAAGTCCTCGTTCTACAATTTCGCCAGTATCAGGATTAACAATTTTAATTTCTAAATGATCTTGAATGGTACCAACAGTACTCACTTGTTTTTCTAATGGAGCACCTATTAACGTTTGGGTTGAAACAGGAGAAGTTTCTGTCATTCCATAACAAATTGAAACTTCTTTCATGTACATTTTAGATTGTACTTGTTTCATAACTTCTACGGGACAAGGAGAACCTGCCATTACTCCTGTTCTTAAACTTTTTAAATTAAAAGAATCAAAATTTGGCAGTTGCAACTCGGCTATAAACATAGTTGGTACACCATAAAGCGAAGTACATTGTTCTTTTTCAACAGCTTCTAAAGTCAATTGAGGATCAAAACTTTCTGCAGGAATTACCATAGTTGCGCCTGATGTAGTACAAGCCAAATTTCCAATTACCATTCCAAAGCAATGATAAAATGGCACTGGAATACAAACTTTATCTTTTTCGGTGTAATTCAATCGTTTACCAATGAAATAACCATTATTTAAAATATTATGGTGAGACAAAGTAACACCTTTTGGAAAACCTGTTGTTCCCGAAGTATAATGAATATTAACCGGATCATCAAACTGAACTTTAGCTTCAACAGTTTCCAATTGTTCACCGGAAATAGAAGACGACAAAGCCATTAATTGTTCCCAATCTTGGTCTAAATACATGGTTTGCTTTAACTTTTTACAAAATTTCTCCGATTTTTTGACAATCTTTTTATAATCACTCGTTTTAAATTGTAAAGCAGAAATTAAAAACTTTGTTCCAGACTGGTTCAACACATAAATTAATTCATTGGAACGATAAGCGGGATTTATATTCACTAAAATAACACCAATTCGAGCTGTTGCATATTGTAATAATGTCCATTCAAATCGATTTGGTGACCAAATTCCTACTCTATCTCCTGAATCTATTCCCATTGCTAAAAGCGATTTTGCTAATTGAGTGGTTTGATCCCAAAATTCTTTGTAAGTAACCTTATAATTTTGTTGAAGTGAAACTAATGCAATATTATCGGGATAATTTTCAACCGTTCTTTTTAAGTTTTGTCCTATTGTTTCTCCTAGTAAAGGTGTTGAAGAAGGACCGCTTACGTATGAAATTGATGTCATCCTATTTTAATTTTTAAGGATAACAAATTTATAGTAATTTAACTAAGTTGCACAAATATTAACAGTTTTTATCCAATTACAATTATAAAAAATTAACTAAAATTCAAAACCATTAAATATATTCTCGCGCAAGCTTCTTTTTTTCAATTAGTTAAAGTCTGATTTAATTTTATTTATAAATCATATTCTTTTTTTAGGTAACTTTTGTTACATACACCTTATGTTTTAAAATCCTATCTTTACAGTATTAATTCTTTGAATAATTACAACTATAAAAAATGAAAGAAATTTTACAACAGGCTTACGGATATATTTTTGAAGAAGAACTTATTGATGAAATAAGTAAAGTTGCAGTTTATAAAGAATTTAAAGCCGATGACTATTTAATTGAAATTGGAGATTATATCAAAACAATGCCTTTATTATTAGAAGGCGCGATAAAGATTCTTCGCGAAGACGATAACGGAGATGAACTGTTGTTATACTTTTTAGAACGTGGCGATACTTGTGCCATGACTTTAACTTGTTGTATGGGACAATCTAAAAGTAAAATAAGAGCAATTGCCGAAACAGATGGTACTTTACTTATGATTCCTGTAGAAAAAATGGAAGAATGGTTAACCAAATATAAAACTTGGAGAAACTTTGTATTTGACAGCTATAATATACGTTTAAAAGAAATGCTAGAAGCTATAGATACATTAGCTTTTATGAACTTAGACGAAAGGTTGTATAAATATTTAACAGATAAAGCTAAAGTTATTGGTAATACAGAAATTAATAATACTCATCAGCAAATTGCATACGAAATGCATACGTCAAGAGTTGTTATTTCAAGATTATTGAAAGCACTAGAAATGCAAGGCAAAATTAAACTACACCGAAATAAAATTGAAATTCTAGAATTTTAATGGAACTACTTGGCTACATTGGAGCTTTATGCGTTGGATTAATTTTAGGTTTAACCGGAGGTGGTGGATCTATGCTTACAGTGCCAATATTGGTTTACATAATGTTTGTAAATCCTGTAACTGCAACAGCATATTCGCTGTTTATTGTAGGAACAACATCTATATTTGGAGCATTTCAAAATTTTAAAAAAGGTTATGTAGATATTAAAAAGGGATTACTTTTTGCGGTACCATCTTTCATAGGGGTTTATTTAACTAGGAGTTTTATTGTACCAAAAATTCCAAATGATATTATAACCATTTCAAATTTTACGTTAACAAAAGGTACTTTCTTAATGGTTTTTTTCGCTGTAATTATGTTTTTAGCAGCAATTTCAATGTTAAGAGAGAAAAATTCAACTAATACAGAAAACTTAACTAAAGAAGTACCAAACTCTGTAATTGTTTTACAAACTTTTTTAATTGGAGTCATTATTGGATTGGTTGGTGCTGGTGGCGGATTTTTAATTATTCCTTCACTTGTCTTTTTTGCAAAACTTCCTATGAAAAAAGCAATTGGCACATCGCTATTCATTATAGCAATCAATTCATTAATTGGTTTTTTAGGCGATGTTCAAAACATTCATATTGATTGGAATTTTTTACTAATCTTTACTTCAATTTCCATTTTAGGAATATTTATTGGAACTTATTTAAGTAAGTTTATCAATGAAAAACAACTTAAAAAGCTATTTGCAATCTTTGTTCTCATTATGGCTTTTGTTATCCTTTTTAAGGAATTATTGTAACAATTGTTACTATAAAAACAATAATTTTAAGTAACTTTGATACACAAATTTTTTATAAAAAATAGTTATGAAAATTGAACAAATATATACTGGGTGCATTGCCCATGCTGCTTATTATTTAGAAAATAACGGAGAAGCTGCAATTTTTGATCCGTTACGTGAAGTTCAACCTTATATTGATAGAGCAACAAAAGATAATGCTAAAATTAAATACATTTTCGAAACTCATTTCCATGCAGATTTCGTTTCGGGACATTTAGATTTAGCTAAAAAAACTGGTGCTCAAATTGTTTACGGTCCAACAGCAAAACCTAATTTTGAAGCTATTATTGCAGAAGACGGACAGGAGTTTAAAATTGGTAATTACACTATTAAAGCTTTACACACACCCGGACACACATTAGAGAGTACAACTTATTTACTGATTGATGAAAACGGAAAACAACACGGTATCATCACTGGGGATACTCTATTTATTGGAGATGTTGGTCGTCCCGATTTAGCTCAAAAATTAGTAGAAGATTTAACTCAAGATGTTTTAGCAGAAAAATTATATTACTCTTTACGCAATAAGATCATGCCTTTATCAGATGATTTAATTGTGTATCCAAATCACGGAGCAGGAAGTGCTTGTGGTAAGAACATGAGTAAAGAAACTACTGATACTTTAGGAAACCAAAAGAAAACAAATTATGCACTTCGTGCAGATATGACTTTAGAGGAATTTAAAAAAGAATTACTAGATGGTTTAACTCCTCCTCCAGCCTATTTCCCTCAAAATGTTTTGATGAATATTAAAGGATATGATAGTTTAGAGGATGTAATGGCAAAAGGAAATAAACCATTAACTCCAAAAGAATTTGAAACGGTTGCCAACCAAACCGAAGCATTAATTGTTGATGTTCGTCACGAAAATGATTTTGTTAAAGAACATATTCCAGGTTCTATTTTTATTGGTCTTCACGGACAATTTGCTCCATGGGTTGGCGCTTTAATAAAAGATGTAAAACAACCTATTTTATTAGTCGTTCCAGAAGGAAAAGAAGAAGAAACTATTATGCGTTTATCTCGTGTAGGATTTGATAATACTTTAGGGTATTTAAGTGGAGGAATTGAGGCTTGGAAAGATGCAGGCTTTGAAGTAGATTCTATATCTTCAGTTAGTCCAGATGAATTTGCAAATCACTACAAGGATGCTATTGTAATTGACGCAAGAAGACCAGGAGAGTTTACAGCAGAAAGAGTTGAAAATGCGGTAAATATTCCTTTAGATTATATCAATGATCATCTTGCTGAAATACCAAAAGAAGAAACTTTTTATGTGCATTGTGCTGGTGGATATCGTTCTGTAATTTGGGCTTCAATTATGAAAGCAAGAGGTTATCATAATATGATTAATGTTGAAAAAGGAATGAGCGGTATTAGAGAAACTTCAATTCCTTTAACAAATTATGTTTGTCCTTCTACACTAAAATAAAAGTAAGTACATATATGAAATCAAAATCAGGCAATTGCCTGATTTTTTTATGAAAAAATTAATATCAAATCTTTAATAAATAAGAGCAATATTGAATACATTTGCGTAAATTTTAAAAAACAATGAGAAAATTAACAATTTTATTTAGTGCCCTAATTACACTTGTTTCTTGTAACAAGAATTCAGATGGTTTTACCATCTCTGGAGAAGCTAATGGTGTAGGTAACGGTACAAAAGTATTTTTACAAGTACAAGGAGAAAACGAGCTTATTGCTAAAGATACTGTAACTGTAGAAAATGGTAAATTCACTTTTAATGGTGCTGCCGATTTGCCAGAATTAGGTTTCCTAACTATTGAAGGAAATAACGGAATTCCTTTCATTTTAGAAAATGGAGAAATTGTAATCAAATTCAACAAAGACTCAATCCAAAATACAAGCGTTGGTGGTACACCAGAAAATGAACTTTTTGAAAGTTTTTCTAAGAAAAACAAAGAAGTTAATGAGCGTATCAACAAATTTAAAAACGATAATGGTGAAAAATATATGACTGCTCAAACTAGCAATGATACTGCTACTATGAACGGTTTAATGAAACAATTGAATGTAATTCAAGACGAACTTAAAAACATCCCATTAGGCATCATTAAAAATAATCCAAAAACATATTTGAGCATTATTTTAACTCAAAATGCTTTAATGCAACAATTCATTACTTCACAAGAAGCACAAGAATTCTTTAATAATTTTGATAAAAAATTCGCTGAAACAAAAGCTTACAAATCATTAAATGATATTTTAAAAGCTGCTAATGCTGTAGAAGTTGGTAAAAAAGCTCCAGATTTCTCTGCTCCATCTCCAGAAGGCAAAACATTATCTTTAAAAGAATCATTAGGAAAAGTAACAATTATAGATTTTTGGGCTTCTTGGTGTGGACCATGTCGTATGGAAAATCCAAATGTTGTAGCTTTATACAATGAATTACATGCTAAAGGATTAAATATCATTGGTGTTTCTTTAGATAAAGACGAAGCAAAATGGAAAGAAGCTATTGCTAAAGATGGTTTAACTTGGAATCATGTATCTAATTTAAAGTTTTGGCAAGATCCAATTGCTGAAATGTATAATGTAAAAGCAATTCCAGCTACTTTTATTCTAGATGCAAATGGCGTTATTGTTGCCAAAGATTTAAGAGGTGAAGAACTAAGAAATAAAGTTGAAGAACTACTAAATAAATAGATTTTCTCTTAAAAATAAAAAAGCTCCGTAATGGAGCTTTTTTTATTTTTTTCATTACCAATTACTTATAAAATTTATTGAAAATTTATTGATTTTTCGTTTGCAACTAACAAAAACAATTCTATATTTGCAACCGCTTACAAGATAAGCACAGGCTGGGGAGATACTCAAGCGGCCAACGAGGGCAGACTGTAAATCTGCTGGTTTTCACCTTCGCAGGTTCGAATCCTGCTCTCCCCACAAAGAAAAAATCTCAGAATATGTTAAAAGTTTACTTTTATAAATATTTTGGGATTTTTTATTTGAGTAAGATTCATCTTACTCGGGATGAACGTAGTTAATCCTGCTCTCCCCACAAGATATAAATTAAAAAAAAGCTCAAGTTAAACTTGAGCTTTTTTATTTTTATAAACTTATGACTTTCTATAGTAATTCAAAAACAATGCTTACTGAAGTCGTAATCTCAATTTCTCCAATAGCTAATGTTTCTCTATTCATTCCTGCATCAGCAGATTCTGCTGCCATTGCATATGTTTTGTACATTGGTCTGGGATAATTCGCCTGCGTATTATCTGAAATTGTAATTGCCTTACCAACTTTTTGATTTAAAACTGATACAAAATCTTCTGCTTTCTTTTTAGCATCTAAAATAGCATCTTTTCTGGCTTGAGATTCTAATTCTTTAATTTTTGAAGATTTAAATTCTACATTCTGAATAGCATTAACACCAGCATCAACTAAATCCATCATTAAACCATCATACTTATTCAAATCTTTTAAATGAATAGAAATATTTTGACTCGCTTGAAATTGATTTTTCTTAGTATTATAATCATATGTTTTAAACAAAGAAACTCTTTCTGTTTGAAAATCTGCAACAGGAATTTTATGTTTCTTAATTACTTTTAAAACTTTATCTACAATTTCGTCGTTTTTCTTTTTTACTTCAGTAGCATCTTTACCTGAATTTTCTACACCAAATGAAATTATTGCCTCGTCAGGCGTTACTTTAATTTTTCCTTCACCAGTTACACTAATTGAAGGAACTTGCTTTACTTCTTGTGCTTGTACCATTGCTGTTATAAATGTTAGTACTAAAATTAACTTTTTCATATAATTATTTTTTTAGTTTGAACTTTTACAATAACAATGCCAAACTACAGCTTGTTTTTCTTTTGAAGGTAAAATAAAATAACTATTGGTATTAAAACTAAAACCACAATTAGGGATTCATTATAAATAATACTTGGATCTTTTATTAGTGTTATTACATAACCTCCTATTGCACCTCCAAAATGAGCTGTATGTCCAATGTTATCGGTTCTTGATTTCATGCCATAAATTGAATACAACAAATATCCTATTCCAAAAATATAACCTGGAATGGGTAACACATAGAAAAGTAAAATTTGCATTTCAGGATATAATAAAATTGAACTATATATTATACCTGAAACTGCACCTGAAGCTCCAACTGCTCTATAGTAATATTCATCTTTATGAATGAACAATGTAAGTAAACTACCCGCTAATAAACTCCCAAAATAAATAACTAAAAAATAAGCGCTATCAAATTGATTGATTACAACAGGTGCAAAAAAATAAAGTGTAAGCATGTTAAAAGCCAAATGAGCTATATCTACATGTAAAAAACCAGAAGTTAACATTCTTATTTGATCTCCTGCTTTAATACTTCCTATATGAAACTCGTATTTTCTAAAAAAACTTTGGTCGTCGAAACCTTTTAAACTTGCTAAGACATTTGCAATAATTAATACGATAAGAACTAAACTCATACTCTTAAATTTTAGTAAAATTACAAATACAAAACAGATTTATAAAGTATATTTGTAAAAATAAAATTACATGCAGCGAATAGCTTTTTATTTAGTTTATGCTTTTTTATGGCTAATTTCTATATTGCCATTTCCTATATTTTACTTTGTATCCGATTGTATTTTTGTTCTAATTTATTATATCATTGGATATCGTAAAAAAACAGTTCGATCAAACATACAGCTTACATTACCTCATCTTTCTAAAAAAGAACAATTAGAAGTTGAAAAGAAGTTTTACAGACATATGTGTGATATGTTTATGGAAATGATTAAAACGATGTCTATTTCGAAAAAAGAAATTCAAAAACGTTTTGTTTTTAAAAATATTGAATTATTCCATGAATTTGAAAATAAAAACAAAAGTATCATTCTTTTTTATGCGCATTATGCCAGCTGGGAATGGTCTCCAACACTAGGTTTTTATACAAAATTTAAAGGATATGGTATTTATAAAAAAATTAGAAATCCATATTTTGATAAAATGGTTAGAGATATTCGTTCTAAATTTGGAGCTACTTTAATTGATACTAGAGCAACTACTAAAACTGTAACAGAGAATCAGCATAAGGGGATTCTTGGTGTTTATGGTTTCATTAGTGATCAAACTCCTGCGAAACAAAAAGCTAAATATTGGGACACTTTTATGGGACATGAAGTACCTATTCATACTGGTGGTGAAAGTTTAGCTAGAAGCTTAGATATGAATGTTCTTTATATGAAAGTAAGCAAGGTAAAGAGAGGTTATTATGAAGCAACATTTATTCCTATTACTGACAATATAAAAGCTGAACCTGAATTTGAAGTTTCTAAAAAATTCATTAGAGAAGTAGAAAAACAAATTTATGAAGCACCAGAATATTACTTTTGGACACACAAACGTTGGAAACATAAAAAAGCTCAGTAATTACTGAGCTTTTTTTATTAAAATTGGAACCAACTATCTACTTTTTCTTGAATTGTATTTTGTTGGCTTATGTGCGTAAATTCATTTGTTTTATTACTATATGTATAATCTTTACTCCATTCTTTAAAATTTGAAGCTAAATCAAGAATAGCATTACAAACATATTCGATTTCTTTATTAGTTGTTGTAGGATGAATTGACATTCTAATCCAACCTGGTTTCTTCTCTAAATCACCATCTGAAATTTGACAAACAATAGAATTAGAAGTTTCCTGATCTACATGCAATAAATAATGACCGTAAGTTCCTGCGCAACTACAACCGCCACGTGTTTGAATTCCAAAACGATCGTTTAGTAGTTTTACACCTAAATTATAATGTAAACCATCAATATAAAAGGAAATCACTCCTAACCTATCTTGATGTTGTGGAGCCAATATATTTATATTTTCAACATTACTTAATTTGCTAAAAATATAATCGACTAGTTCATGTTCACGATCCAAAATATTTTGAACACCCATTTGTTCTTTTAGCTTAATTGCCAAAGCGGTTTTTATAACTTGTAAAAAACCTGGAGTTCCACCATCTTCACGCTCTTCAATATTGTCGATGTATTTATGTTGACCCCAAGGATTTGTCCATTTTACAGTTCCACCACCTGGACAATCGGGTACATTATTTTTATATAAATTTTTATTAAAAACCATTACACCGCAAGTTCCGGGTCCACCTAAGAATTTATGAGGTGAAAAGAAAACTGCATCTAAATAAGCTTCTTCATCATCTGGATGCATATTAATCTCTACATAAGGACCAGAGCAAGCAAAATCTACAAAACACACACCTTTATTTTGATGCATAATTTTAGCCACTTCATAATAAGGCGTTTTAATTCCGGTTACGTTAGAACAAGAAGTAATAGAAGCTATTTTAAAAGGTCGGTCTTTATATTTTTCGACAAGATTTCTAAAATTTTCCAAGCAAAATAACCCTTCATCATTTGCAGGAACCACCTCAACATCTGCAATTGTTTCTAACCAAGAAGTTTGATTAGAATGATGTTCCATGTGCGAAATAAACACAATTGGTTTTATATGTTCTGGAATAGCTGTAAAATCTTTTAAATTTTCTGCGATACGAAGTCCTAGAATTCTTTGTAACTTATTTACAACTCCTGTCATTCCAGTTCCATCAGTAATCAACACATCATTATCGTTAGCATTTACATGTTTTTTGATAATATGACGTGCTTTGTGATAAGCCATAGTCATTGCAGTACCTGTTACAGAAGTTTCAGTGTGTGTATTGGCCACAAATGGACCGAATTCATATAGCATTTTTTCTTCAATTGGCTCATATAAACGACCACTTGCCGTCCAATCGGTATAAATAATTGGTTGTATACCATAAGGTGAATCAAATGTTTCATTTAATCCAACAATGGCTTCTCTAAACTTTTGAAAATACTGTTCTAGTTGTGTCGTTTCAGTAGTTATCATAATTGCCTTAATCTTCTTCTTCAAATTGTTGTGCTTTCGAATATACTCTCCATTTCTCGATACAATCTTGTATATCTTGTGGAATTTCACATTCAAAACGCATAAATTCTTTAGTTATTGGATGTTCAAAACCTAAAGTTCTTGCATGTAATGCTTGTCTTGGTAAAACTTTAAAACAATTATCTACAAATTGCTTGTATTTTGTAAATGTTGTTCCTTTTAAGATTAAATTTCCACCGTAACGTTCATCATTAAAAAGAGTATGTCCAATAAATTTCATGTGCACACGAATTTGGTGTGTTCTACCAGTTTCTAATTGGCACGAAATAACTGTAACATAACCTAATCGTTCTAAAACTTTATAATGTGTAACTGCATGCTTACCTCTATCTCCATCAGGATAAACAGCCATTTGCATACGATTTGTTATATGACGATCTATATTTCCTTCAATTGTTCCTTCGTCTTCTTCTAAATTTCCCCAAACTATTGCAACATATTCTCTTTCAGATGTTTTTTCTGCAAATTGTTTCGATAAATAATCCATTGCTAATTCCGTTTTAGCAACGACTAACAATCCAGAAGTATCTTTATCTATTCGATGAACTAATCCTGGACGATTAGAACTATTCATTGGCAAATTATCAAAATGATAAGCCAAAGCATTTACTAAAGTTCCGCTGTAATTTCCGTGACCAGGATGCACCACCATTCCAGCAGGTTTGTTTACAACAATAAGTTGGTCATCTTCATAAACAATATCCAACGGAATATTTTCGCCTTTAAGTAAATGTTCATAAGGCGGATGTTCCAACATCATTTGAACTACATCACCAGGTTTTACTTTGTAATTAGATTTTACAGCAACATCATTTACTAAAATATTTCCGTTATCGGCAGCTTTTTGAATTTTACTACGTGTAGCATTTTCAATAAGATTCATTAAAAATTTATCTACACGAAGAGGCTGTTGCCCTTTTGTTACTTCAAAACGATGGTGTTCATATAATTCTTCGTCTAATTCTTCAATACTATTGTGCAGCATCTTCTACAGGTGTTTCCGTTTCAGGTTGTGTTGGGGTTGAACTTTCTTCTTCAAAAGTATCTGCGCTGTATAATTCTTTTCCGTCGCCCAAAACAAAATCAAGCGTAGAGTTCTTTTTTACTTTATCTCCAGCTTTTAAGCGTTTTCCGTTTTGAGACACTTCTAGTACTACATCTTTAGCAATATGTTCTTTGTAAGTAATTTTACCTTCATTTAGTCCAAGCGCTTTAATATTTGCACTAACTTGTCTAAATGTTTTATCTTTTAAAGCAGGTAGTGTAACATCCATAAATTCTCCAGCATTTACTTTAACATAAATCTTTCTACCATCTTTAACTTTGATTGCAGCTTTTGGATCTTGCTCGACTATAGAAAAAGGAGGCATGTCTTTTCTAAAATCTACAGTATCTAATAAAATTAGTTCTAATCCTAGTTCATCTATTTTTTCTATAGCTGCTTGAACTTGCATTTTAGACAAATCGGGTACTTCAATTTCTTCACCATGATTGGTTCTAAAATCTAAAAATTTCAATAATAAAAAACTTAAAATCAACAAACTAACTAGAGCTATTGCCAGTTGTATAAAAAAGGTTTTGCTGGTTAAAAATTTACGTAAACTCATAAACTAGTGTTTTGGCAAAGATAACATTTATAGTTATCAATAAATAATGTAATTTTGTTTTTATTTAATAACGTATTTTAATGACAAATGTTGCTATTGTAATGGGGGGTTACTCGAGTGAGTATCAAATTTCCTTAAAAAGTGGAAATGTTGTTTATCAGCATTTAGACCAAAACAATTATCGTGTTTTTCGTGTCCATATTTTACCCGAAAAATGGGTTTATGTCAACGATAGCAATGAAGAATTTACTATTAATAAAAATGATTTTTCTGTTGAAGTGAACGGTTCAAAAATAACTTTTGACGTTGTTTTTAATGCTATTCACGGAACGCCCGGAGAAGACGGATTATTACAAGCTTATTTTGAGTTATTAGGAATTCCGCAAACATCTTGTGACTATTATCAAGCTGCTTTAACTTTTAATAAACGTGATTTACTTTCGGTATTGAAACCTTATGGCATAAAAACAGCCACTTCTTTCTATCTCAATTTAGGAGATCCTATTGATGCAAATCAAATTATTGAAAAAGTAGGTTTACCTTGTTTTGTAAAACCAAATAAATCGGGGTCTAGTTTTGGAATTTCAAAAGTAAAAACATTTGAAGAATTATTACCTGCAATTGAAAATGCTTACAAAGAAGATAATGAAATAATCATTGAAAGTTTCTTAGATGGAACCGAAGTTTCTGTTGGTGTTATCAATTTTAAAGGAGAAACAAAAGTATTACCCATGACAGAAATTGTTTCAGAAAATGATTTCTTTGATTATGAAGCCAAATACTTAGGAAAATCTCAAGAAATTACTCCAGCTAGGATTTCTGATGAGACTAGAATTAAAGTAGAAAAAGCTGCTAAAAAAGCTTACGAAGTTTTAAAAATGAAAGGTTTTTCGAGAAGTGAATTCATTATTGTAAACGGAGAACCTCATATGTTAGAAATGAATACAGTTCCAGGAATGACTGCAGAAAGTATTTTACCTCAACAAGCAAAAGCTGCCGGTATAACTTTACCTGAACTTTTTGGAAACGCCATTGAATTAGCCCTAAAAAAATAAAAAATCTACATGAAAAAATCAATTTACTATTTCGCATTTGTTTTAAGTTTTGTGACTCAATTTGCAATAGCTCAAGTTAAAATTTTAGAAAAAGGAAAAGCAAACGAAACAAATTCTATTAAAAAAGAACAAGTAAAATTAGAAATTCCGCAAAATCAATTGGCAACTATAAAAGAAACTTACAATTGGAACAAAGAAAAGTTCTTAATTGTGAATTTTAAAGGCATGCGCCATGCTTGTAATTATGATATTTATGACGATTTAGTAAACGCATACAACCAATATGAAAAACCAGCTTTTGCTAAAATGGATTTAACAAATTGCCGAAATGTATTTTTATATGCCGATGTGCAATATGCTAAACCAATTTTAGATAAAAAAACACACTATGAAGATGTAGGACATTATTTTTTAAAGCATTATTTTAATGATTTATCTACTTGTACAGGCGTTATGGTAATTAACCAAAAAGGGCAATATTTGCTTGCTAATGAAGAATATAGTACTTTTACTATTACTAAAATGATTGAAAATTTAAGCAAATAATGACAAGAAAAGCAATATTTCCAGGTTCGTTTGATCCTATTACAAATGGCCATTATGATATTATAAAAAGAGGCGCTTCTTTATTTGATGAAGTTATAGTTGCTATTGGTGTTAATGCCGAAAAAAAATACATGTTTTCTTTAGAAGAAAGAAAACGTTTTATAGAAGAAGCATTTAAAGATGAACCCAAAGTGCGAGTAATTACTTATACAGGATTAACTATTGATTTATGTAAAAAAGAAAAAGCTGATTTTATATTAAGAGGTTTACGAAATCCTGCTGATTTTGAATTTGAAAAAGCAATTGCACATACCAACAGAAGTTTGTCTCAAATTGAAACCGTTTTCCTATTAACAGCTGCTAGAACTTCATTTATTTCATCTAGTATTGTGCGAGATGTTTTAAGAAATGGTGGCGAAATTAAAAAATTAGTACCCGAAGCTGTTTGGGCTAGTATCGATAAGTAAAAATTAGAATTACCAATTATAAAAATTAAGAGTTATGAGTTTTTGTAAACTTGTAACTCTTTTTTTCTTTATTGCTCATTATTAATTATTTAATTCATTTATCACTTTATAATTATAAAGGCTTCGACAAGCTCAGCCTGACTATGTATACATTTTGTCATTAGCATTAGAGATTGCCCCGAGTCAGTCGAAGTGTCACTATTAGAAAACGGCTTTTAATCGTTGTTCCAACATTAGTTTTATGGATAAATAAATTGTTTAATTACGAATAATTATTTATATTTGATGTATTATTTATACGCCTTTTTATTATGATTATTCGCCTAGAAAAGATTTGGCATCGCAATGCCTATCATATTGGTTTGTTCTTTAGTTATGAATCTGATTTGGTTCAAGCTGTAAAAGCATTTGGTGCAACTTACAGTAGATCGTTAAATTGTTGGTATTTTCCTTATGATAAAATTTGGTACCAAAAATTCAAGAAAGCCTTTCAGCATATAACTTTAGAAATAAGTACTTCAAATGAAACGGTGGCCGACAGTAACGTTCGTGAGCTTCCACCCATAGTTTCTCAAAACAAATTTCAGTTAGAATCGCGTGCGATTAAACCTGAACATAAGCCTAAATTAAATTGGGCTGAAAAACTTCGATTTAAAGTATTAGAACCAGTTGGGAAATATTGGGTTTTTAAAATGCATTATCACGATGTATTTACTCCTGAAATTTTAAAAATAAAAGGAGTTTTTTGGAATAAAACACAAAAAGTTTTCTTTGCAAAGAGAGTTCCGCTTGTTAAAGAAAAAATTGAAGCTTTATTTGAACAAGAAGGTTTGTTGCCTGATAATTTTTATTTTAAAGAACAGCATAATCTTGAAGGAACATTGGTACTAAAAATTCATCCTGAAGATTTTCAGTGGATGCAAGTTTATGTACCACAACATTTTGCATTGAGAGAGCAAATTAAACGTTTTTCGATGGTGAAATTTAGCAAACCTTTTGGTTGTTTTTTATTACCCGCTGCTCCACAAATTTTGGAAACATTAGCGATACATTTTGAAGTTTACGGCATTTCGATTGACAATCAGTTGCCCAATAATTATTTAAAAAAGCAACATTTACCTAATAGAAAACGTTATTTCCTAGAAAAAGCGAAAACCCAATTATTAGAAGTTGTTCCGTTTAAAGCAGAAGCTTTGATTTCGGAATATGTGGATATGTTACTAGCCATGAATTATAGCGAATCGACTTTAAAAACCTATACGCAAGCGTTTATCCAGTTCTTAAGACATTTTGATTTTGAAAGACCCGAAAATTTGGAACAAAAACAAATTGTTAAGCATTTGGGCGACTTAATGTTACAAGGATTATCGGCAACAAGTGGGCATTCGCTAGTAAATGCATTACATTTTTATTACAAATACATTTTGAAGCGACACGATGTACAATTTGTATTGCCAAGACCAAAAAAAGAAAAGAAATTACCTGTTGTTTTTACAATGGAAGAATGTTTACAAATTTTTAGAGTGGTAGATAACCCTAAACACAAATTGTTATTGCTTGTAGGATATGGTTCTGGACTGAGAGTTAGTGAAATTGTAAATTTAAAATGGGAAGATATTTATTTTGAAGAGCAAAAAATACATATTAAAAATGCCAAAGGTAAAAAAGATAGAATGGTGATGTTGCCCTACTCTATTTCGCAGTTTTTGACTAATTATTCGAAGCTTTACAAAAAAGGCACTTATGTTTTTGAAGGACAATTTGCAGGCGAACCCTACAGTACAACGACGGTACAAACTGTTATGCGAAATGCGATGCAGAAAGCAGGATTGAATAAAAAAGGATCGGTTCATAGTTTACGGCATAGTTTTGCCACACATTTACTTGAAAGTGGAACTGATATAAGATATATTCAACTATTACTGGGACACAACGATATAAAAACTACAATGGTTTACACACATGTAAGAAATGAGGCGCGAGATAAAATTATGAGTCCGCTTGATAAAATTGTGGAAATAAATAAAAAAATAGATTCGTAATTTAAAAAAAGTTATATATATTTGAACATATTTACTAGTTGTGTGCAAGCTTAGACAACCGACACCGAGAGCATAAACCGACAGAAAGAGAAATAAGAGAATAAATGAATTTGAACTTAAAACTGTTTTATAGAATTGCATTTTGGATTAGTCTGATAGGACTGATTGCTATTATATCGGACTTTGGATTTTATCAAAACGACTTTTCTCAACGACTTTTAGACACGTTTTACTTTGTTGTACTTGGAATTGGCTTGATTTCAACTTTTGCCCGATACATACAGGACAGAAAATTATTTAAACGAAAGGCGTTTATTTTCGACCTTATATCCGTTGGGTTTACAATGTGGCTGTATTATATGTATCTGTTTGTTGGCGTGCCGTTTGAAACAGACTTGATACTTGAAAATCCCATTTGGGTAAAAATTGCGGTGCTATTCACGTTCATACGAGAATTTTCAGAACTCAAAATAAATTTCAATAGAACTTTTCTAAATCCTGCCCAACTTTTCATACTGAGTTTTTTGGTTATCATACTTATAGGCTCATTCTTATTGATTTTACCCAATGCCACTTATGACGGCATTTCTTACTTGGACGCATTATTTACTTCAACAAGTGCAGTATGTGTTACAGGATTAGTGGTAGTTGACACAGGCACACATTTTACATTGTTCGGTCAGACCATCATAATGATTTTGATACAAGTAGGTGGATTGGGAATTTTGACTTTTGCGAGTTATTTCAGCTATTTCTTTAAAGGTGGCACAACCTACGAAAACCAATTGGCATTAAGTGATATGACCAGTTCAAGAAAATTGGGAGAAGTATTCTCAACCTTGAAATACATTATTCTCATTACATTTGGAATAGAGTTTTTTTCAGGAGCTTTGATTTACACGAGTATTGACTCCAGTAATTTTGCTTCGCAATCTGACCAACTTTTCTTTTCCGCTTTTCACTCAATTTCCGCCTTTTGCAATGCGGGTTTTTCCACATTGAACGATAGTTTATATGATACAGGTTTTCGCTTTAATTATTATCTGCAATTGGTTGTCATTTTGACGTTTGTCTTAGGCGGTTTGGGCTTCCCAATTGTTGTAAACATTCTTAAATTCTTAAAATACAAAATAATAACCCTGTTTTCGCCACGCAAAAGCAAATACAGACCTTGGGTGCTAAACTTAAACAGTCGAATTACATTAATTACAACCCTTTCCATTTCATTAGTCGCTTTTATAGTTTTCTATTTTCTTGAATACAACAACACCTTAGCCGAACACAGTGGATTTGGAAAAGTAGTTACGGCACTTTTTGGAGCAACCACACCAAGAACGGCAGGGTTTAACACTATAGACACAGCTGCAATGGCGTTTCCAACTTTGATGATGGTTTTTCTTTTAATGTGGATAGGGGCTTCGCCCCAATCTACAGGTGGTGGTATTAAAACCAGTACTTTTGCAATTGCAACATTGAATATTTTGAGTTTGGCGAAAGGGAAATCAAGAATTGAAATTTTTAGACGTGAAATAGCTGAAATTTCTGTGCGTAGAGCATTTGCTATAATTTCATTGTCTTTAGCTGTAATCGGCTTTGCCATAATGTTCATATCAATTTTTGACCCCGAAAAACAATTATTAGACATTGCATTTGAGTGTTTTTCGGCATATAGTACCGTTGGGCTAAGTTTAGGGATTACAGGAGATTTGAGCAGTGCCAGCAAATTTGTAATAATCGTAGTAATGTTTGTGGGTCGTATCAGTATGTTATCGTTGGTAATTGCGGTATTCAAGAAAATCAAACATAAAAACTATAGTTACCCAAAAGAAGAAATCACAATAAATTAAAAATATTTAAAGATGAAATATATCATATTCGGACTTGGAAATTTTGGAGCCTCATTGGCTCAAAAACTCACCGAACAAGGAAACGAAGTAATTGGAATTGATTCCAGTATGGCAAAAGTAGATGCCTTCAAAGAAAAAATTTCACATACGATTTGTATGGACGCAACAGATGAATTTACCGTTTCAGGGCTTCCATTAAAAGAAACAGACATTGTACTTGTTGCCATTGGAGAAGACCAAGGTGCAAATATTATGGCAACGGCACTATTGAAATATTTTGAAGTAAAAAGGTTAATCAGCCGAGCTATAAATCCACTACACGAAAAAGTTTTACAAGCTATCGGAGTAGATGAAATTGTACACCCCGAAGAAGAAACAGCCGAAAGGTGGGCTAAAAAACTTTGCCTTAGTAATGTAGTAGATTCATTTGAACTGAATGACGATTACAGCATCATTGAAGCAAAAGTTCCGAGCGACTATATTGGAAAAACAGTCCGTGAAGTCGGTTTTCGTAGAGAGTTTGATTTATTGGTGCTAACAATCATCAAAAAAGTTGAAGTGAAAAGCATTGTCGGCAAATCCAAAATTGAAACTCAAATACAAGGTGTAGCATCAGCAGACAATCAACTTGAAGCAGACGATATTTTGGTTCTCTATGGTTCAAACAAGGATTTGCAAATATTCCTAAAACAAAAATTGAGATAATGAAGAAAGTAGCGACAATAATCTTGCTTTTGGGTTTGTTCACATCTTGTAATTTACCAGACGATAAAACAGAGAATGACAATTTTGAAAAGAGTTCGATAGAACAAGAAATTAAAAATATTCCTGAAAATAAATTGTCTGTAATTGTCATTGATGACTGCGAATACATCATTTACAAGGAAGACAAAGACGCAAATTCTTCTTATGGTTTTATGGCTCATAAGGGTAATTGTTCAAACCCATTTCATCAATGCAAGTAAGAAGTTATTTGATATTACTTTTTGCCTGTGTGAGCAACATTGTTCTGGCTCAAAATGACAGCATTTGGCATCAAAAACCAAATTTGAATGTTTCAGGTTTTTTAGATGTGTTTTATGTTTATGATTTCAACCAACCACAAGGCACAGAAAGACAACCATTTCTATTTAATCACAACCGACATAACGAGTTTAACCTGAATTTAGGATTTGTAAAACTTGGCTTGGAACATTCAAAATATCGGGCAAATTTGGCTTTACAAACAGGTACATATTCAAACGACAACTATTCAGCCGAACCCGGACTATTGAAAAATATCTTTGAAGCAAACGTTGGTTTATCGCTTAACAAGAAAAATAATCTTTGGATAGATGCAGGAGTTTTTGCCTCATACATTGGTTTTGAAAGTGCTATTTCCACCGACAATTTGACAATGACACGTTCTATATTGGCTGAAAACTCCCCTTATTTTTTATCAGGAGCAAAATTAACCTACAACCCAAACGACAAATTGGAAATAGCAGGATTAATTGTTAACGGTTGGCAACGTATCCAGCGACTTGAAGGAAATTCTTTACCCTCATTTGGCACTCAAATAAATTTTAGTCCGACAGAAAAAGTAACTTTTAATTGGAGTACGTTCATTGGCACAGACGACCCAGACACGACAAGGAGAATGCGTTATTTCAACAATTTTTACGGACAGTTTCAATTCACAGACAAATTTGGCTTAATCGCAGGTTTTGACATTGGGACACAACAGAGAGCCAAGAATAGTGCAGTTTACGACCTTTGGTTTAGTCCAGTTCTTATTGGGAATTTTTCCATAAACAAGACTTGGAAAACCGCAATTAGAGCAGAATATTACCAAGACGAAACAGGAATCATCATCTCAACAGGCACACCAAACGGATTTAAAACAACAGGACTTTCATTAAACTTTGACTACTCACCGACAGAAAACATTATTTGCAGACTTGAAGGACGTTGGTTAAACAGCAGAGACCAAATTTTTGAGACTAAAACCGCTTTGACAGACAACAATTTTATCATAGCGACATCAATAGCAATCAGATTTTCAGAGACAATAAAGAAGTAAAATGCAATTCTATAAAACAGACGGAAGAAGAAAGCCAGCACACAACAGCGTGTATGAAAAATAGCGGGTTTAGTGGTATATCAAAGGTAAGTGCTTTTTATGAACTTTTGTACCAAACTGAAAGTGAAGTGCTTTTAAGTCCGCTACTTCTCATACACGCAAAACGTTATAGCCAATGGTATGACATCAGAACCGCAAACAAAAATGACAAATATGGGACAACAATTTAGACAAATTAGATTAGGTCTTTTAATGATTATTACTTCAATATTATTGACTTCTTGTCAATTAGGACGCTTTGTTTTTTACAACTTTGCTGACATAAAAGACCATAAAAAATTTCAGTCAAGACCACTAACTGCTAATGCATCGTCTTTCCATTTTCAAACCACAAACAAAGGTAAATTTCCAAAAGAGTTAAATAATATACCTTTTGACAAATATCTGGAAGATAATAAAACAGTCGCTTTTATAATTATTAAAAACGACACAATCCAATATGAAAAATATTTCAAAGGTTATGATAAAGAAAGTATTGTTCCTTCTTTCTCGATGGCAAAATCTGTTACATCAATTTTGATTGGTTGTGCCATTGATGAAGGCTTAATAAAGTCTGTTGACGAGCCGATTACAAACTATATTCCCGAATTGAAAAAAAACGGATTTGACAAAGTGACTATTAAACACCTTTTGCAAATGACATCTGGAATTAAGTTTAATGAAAGCTATGTAAACCCATTTGGCGATGCAGCTTCATTTTATTATGGACTTAATCTTAGAAAAGAAATAGGAAAAATGAAGCTAAAAACTGAACCTGGTAAAAAGTTTGAATACGTAAGTGGTAACACACAACTTTTAGGTTTAGTTTTAGAACGTTCATTAAAAGAAAAAACAATCACTTCATACTTGCAAGAAAAAATATGGACACCTCTTGAAATGGAATATGACGCATCTTGGAGCATTGACAGAAAAAAGAATGGACTTGAGAAAACATTTTGCTGTTTAAACGCAAGAGCAAGAGACTTTGCCAAAATAGGACGACTATATAAAAACAAAGGCAACTGGAACGGAAAACAAATTGTATCTCAAAAATGGGTTGAAGAATCTACAAAACTCGACACATCCGAAGGAAGTGTAAACTTTTATCAATATCAATGGTGGTTGCCGAAACCAAATGAAGATTTTATGGCGGAAGGTATTTTAGGACAATTTGTTTATGTGAACCCATCAAAAGACTTAATTATAGTGAGACTTGGAAAGAAAGAAGGTAAGGCAGACTGGTGGACAATTTTCACCTCATTAGCAAAAGCATATTAAAAATAGTAAGAACCACTGGCTATAACACGGGTTTTGCGTCAGGCGGGGTGACGTGCAAACTTCAAACTTTGTGCTACTATTCAAGTGCAGTGCTAGTTGACAGTTTTGCACTCCGAAACCCGCCCGAACGCAAAGCCCGAAACCGTTATCTGCAAGCATATCCGAACCCATTTCATAGAAGGAATTTCACAAAAAAACTATCTAAGAATTTAAATTATAGTAATTTTATCTTAACAAAAAGTAATAACAAACAATGAAATATTTATATTTAGCATTAGCGATTGTTCTTGAAGTTTTAGGTTCAAGTTTTATGAAAGCATCTGACGGATTTTCAAAACTTTTACCCACGACAATAACAATAATAGCATATATTGCTTGCTTTTTCTTCCTTTCTCAAGCATTAAAATTAATACCTTTAGGAATTGCTTATGCGATTTGGGGAGGTTTAGGAATTGTCTTAACTGCATTGATTTCAGTAATTATCTTTAAACAATCTTTGGATTTACCAGCAATTATTGGAATTATTTTAATTGTTGCAGGTGTTTTTGTTATGAACTTTTTCTCTAAATCTTCAACACACTAAAAAATGCCTGCAGATAACATGGGTTTTGCAAGATGCGGGGTTGAAGTAAATCTCAGAAAATTTGTAGAAAATACCCGCAAACAACTTTTCCATTTTTTAGTTTTTTCGTAATTTTAAAAAATGGAAAAAGTTTTTGCTAGAGATTGGTTCTCCTCTCCACTTTCGGTTGCAGTAGTCCGCACCTCGCAAAGCCCTTTTCCGTTATGGGCAAGGCTAATACGACACAAACGACAATGACAGCAATATGAATTTTGACGAAACAAAAGACAAAATATATCCTTGGATAAAGGTCGTTTACGAGCCTGACGAAGAAGTTCCTAATTCGACACGGGAAATTGAACTTAAAGACGAAGAACAACCAGTTATGCAAAATTGGCTTGGAAACTTGGCAATCTTTTACGCAGTTGATGAAGGTGAACAATTCAGCCTAATATTAAAAAGAGACTTGCCTCAAAATATTTCAATTGAAGACCTTCACGAAACTGCAACAACAAATCTGGACAGAGATGTTGAATTTACTTTTAATGAAACAGGTTTTGGTGGACACGGCTTAATTGCGGGTGGAGACCACGAAACTGGCTCTTTGACATTGACAGGGATTTGGGAGTGGTGTGCTGACCAAATTAAAGACAATTTAATTGTTGCAGTTCCAGCAAAAGACTTGATAATGATGGTGCCAGAAAATGACAAAGAGAAAATAAATTCTCTTAAAAATTTTGTGACAGAAATATTCAAGGACGGTGAACGACTTTTAACAAAGCAATTATATCGTTTCGACAAATCAAATAATAAATGGACACTATGGGGACAAGCGGACTGAAAAGAAGCCCAGCCCATAACAGGCGTTTGGCAAAAAAGCGGGTTCAGTGCTTAAATGAAGCTTTGTGCTTCGTATTAAGTTCAGTGCTGGCAGACAGTTTAGTGCTTCGAAATCCGCTTCTTCGCCAAGCGCCAAAACGTTATGGGCAAGGCTAATACGACACAAACGACAATGACAGCAATATGAATTTTGACGAAACAAAAGACAAAATATATCCTTGGATAAAGGTCGTTTACGAGCCTGACGAAGAAGTTCCTAATTCGACACGGGAAATTGAACTTAAAGACGAAGAACAACCAGTTATGCAAAATTGGCTTGGAAACTTGGCAATCTTTTACGCAGTTGATGAAGGTGAACAATTCAGCCTAATATTAAAAAGAGACTTGCCTCAAAATATTTCAATTGAAGACCTTCACGAAACTGCAACAACAAATCTGGACAGAGATGTTGAATTTACTTTTAATGAAACAGGTTTTGGTGGACACGGCTTAATTGCGGGTGGAGACCACGAAACTGGCTCTTTGACATTGACAGGGATTTGGGAGTGGTGTGCTGACCAAATTAAAGACAATTTAATTGTTGCAGTTCCAGCAAAAGACTTGATAATGATGGTGCCAGAAAATGACAAAGAGAAAATAAATTCTCTTAAAAATTTTGTGACAGAAATATTCAAGGACGGTGAACGACTTTTAACAAAGCAATTATATCGTTTCGACAAATCAAATAATAAATGGACACTATGGGGACAAGCGGACTGAAAAGAAGCCCAGCCCATAACAGGCGTTTGGCAAAAAAGCGGGTTCAGTGCTTAAATGAAGCTTTGTGCTTCGTATTAAGTTCAGTGCTGGCAGACAGTTTAGTGCTTCGAAATCCGCTTCTTCGCCAAGCGCCAAAACGTTGTACAACATTTAACCAAAGATTATGAAAAAAGCAATATTTTTATTTACGACGGGAATTTTAACTTTGTCATGTTCATCAGATGATGACTCAACGCCAAACTACACTAACGACAATATTGTAGGTAGTTGGAAAATAATTGATTACCACGACAATTATTTTAATAATATACAAGAAGTTGAAGAAAATGATGAACCTTGTTTTTCATTACAAACAAAAGATTTTAATTCAAATTTGACATTAGACTTTAATTATAAGTATGGAAATAGTTGCCAAAACTCAGGCACAACAAACAATACCTTTTCGATTAACGGAAATATCTTAACAGAAATAGAACCAAATGGAGGTTATGAGCCAAATACTGATTATGTAGTAAAATATTATATTGAAGAATTAAATGACAATACTCTAAAACTCAAAGGATTTTATGTTGATGAAGGAGTTAGCGGCGAAAACCCAGAAAATGGCGAATATTTTTATGAAACTTGGCAAAAAATTGAATAAAAAACATTGTACAACAATGTATAACCGCAATTACGGCGGATTCGACTACGTCCGAATCCACTCGGAATTGCTAACGTCAGTGCTAAACCGAAAATTAACTCATATTAACCCGTAACTGACGGTTATACGAGACCGTTGTACACAAGCTAATGAAAACAAAGTTACACATATTCAAAACTGTTGCTAAACACTTAAGTTTCACAAAAGCTGCCGAGCAATTATATATTTCACAACCTGCCATATCCAAAGCAATTAAAAATTTAGAACAAGAATACGAAACAACATTTTTTGTTAGAAAAAGGAACTCCATTGAATTAACAATAGAAGGAAAATCGTTCCTCATATATGTAAATAAAATATTAGCTATCTATTCTGAAATGGATGAGCAATTTCTACATAAAAATGAAACCTTTCCAGAATTAATAAATTTTGGAGTAAGTACAACCTTATCCAATTATGTCATCCCTAAAGTAATTGCGAAGTTTAGAATGCAATTCCCTCAAACAAAGTTTGATATAATTAGTGATAATTCAGAAAATATTGAAAATTTAATTTTAAATGAGGAAATCGATTTTGGAATTACAGAAGGGAATTTTTCTAACCCAAAACTACATTTTGAAAAATTTATAAAGGACGAAATTGTTTTAATAACAAATATTAATAATTCTTCATTTAAAAAAGGAAGTATTGATATAAAAACGCTACAAAAAATTCCCATAATTGAACGTGAAAAAGGCTCTGGAACTAGAGAAGTAATAGACAGTTTTTTAGTTGAAAATAAAATCTCAAAACTAAATTGTGTAGTAACATTGAACAGTACAGAAGCTATTAAAAATTATTTAAACAACTCTAACGATTTTGCACTTCTTTCAATCAATGCTATTAATGATGATTTAATAAATAACAACCTCAAGGTAATTGACATACAAGGCTTGAGTATTGAAAGATGGTTTTATTTTGTAAAAAGAACAGGTTACCTTTCAAGTTCTTTGGAAAAATTTGAAAAATTTATTCGACTTAATCATAACCTTTAGTTATCTATGATAACAAATTAATTTGCTTATAAGTTATTAATTCGATCTACTTTTGTATCAAATAACACGAAATGATATGAAAGATATATTTTCCAAAACTGTTTACTTCCTTATAATTATTATTGCACTTTTAGGTGTAATAAACAGTCCCACAGCATTGTTACTTGGTTTTGTATATACCATTATTTTCAATAATCCGTTTAAAGAATCCAGCCATAAAGCAATCCATTATTTTTTAAAAATTTCGGTTGTTGGGTTAGGATTTGGAATGTTTATTAAAGAAACTTTAGAAACAAGTAAAGAGGGATTAAGTTTAACTATTTTTTCAATACTTTTAACTGTAACGCTAGGTTTGCTAATAACAAGACTTCTAAAATTAGATTTAAAACTAGGTCATCTAATCACTTCTGGAACAGCAATTTGTGGCGGAAGTGCCATTGCTGCAATTTCTCCAGTTATTAAAGCTAAAAGCAAAACGATAAGTATTGCTTTAGGTATTGTTTTTCTACTAAATTCTATTGCGTTGTTCGTGTTTCCAGCAATTGGACATTTTTTAAATTTAACGCAAGAACAATTCGGTTTATGGTGTGCAATTGCTATACACGATACAAGTTCAGTAGTTGGAGCTGCACTAGGTTATGGAGACGAAGCATTGAGAATTGCAACAACAGTAAAACTATCTAGAACTTTGTGGATTATCCCTTTATCCATTTTTTCAATGTTTTTATTCAAAACAAAGGGAGAAAGAATAAAAATCCCTTACTTTATAGTTTTATTTATTATTGCAATAATAATTAATAGCTACCATATTTTACCTGAAACAGCTACTAACTTTATTGTATTGATGGCTAAACGTTTATTAATAATAACTTTGTTTTTAGTAGGCTCAACCATTTCTATAAAAGATTTGAAATCTACTGGAATGAAACCTATTGTGTTAGCACTGATATTGTGGATTTTTATTTCAATTTTTTCATTAATTTATATTTTGAGTTAAAGCCAGTGTACAACAACGTATATAAAAAATTGCTTGTAAGTGCTTAATTCAAAGAGGTTTTTGTATTTTAAATGTCAGTACTAAACCGAAAAGTTTCCGTTTATTTATACGCAACTTTTCATATACAAAACCGTTGGCAATAATTAAAAACATGTACTTTCCTGAAATAGGTTGACTAAAAATTAATCATTTAATTACAGTCACTTATGAAAACAAAAAAAGAACACTGGCTAAAAAAAAGCTACCAAAAAGCAACCTTAGAGACTAAACTTTTAGTCGTTGATCAAATCTTAAACGGGCAGATTTCTACAAACTCTGCTTCCAAGAAGTACGATGTTCCCAGAACCACCATTACCTATTGGTTAAAAAAATACAGTACCTTAGTGCAACAAAACACTGGTATGAGTAAAAACGATGAGATTAAAAAACTAAGGGAACGCATTGAAGAACTGGAGTTTGTAAAAGACTTCCAACAAGATATTATCGCTGATATGGAACTTATTACAGGCGTGGATATGTCAAAAAACTCATTGCCCAAAACATTAGCAAAAGAGATAGCGCTAAAGAAGAAAAACCGTTTAAAAGAAAATGGCTCTATCAATGTTTTGGGATTAGCAAACAAGCCTTCTACAAACGACTCAAGACCCAACAAAAGCAACAAATAGACCATCAAAAACTAATCACAATGGTCAAGGACTACCGTAAAAAAGTAGGCTCCAAAACGGGTGGGACAAAGCTTTACAATGCTCTTAAACAAGACTTTATAAACGCTGATATCAAAATAGGCAGAGATAAGTTTTACCACTTTTTAAGGCTACAAAACCTATTAGTGCCCAAATCAAAAAACTACATCACAACAACAAACTCAAATCATATGTTTAAAAAATATAAAAACTTAGTAAAAGACCAAGTACCTACAAGGCCGGAACAGCTCTGGGTAAGTGATATCACCTATATTAAAACAGAAAACGGCCATAATTACCTAGCATTGGTAACGGACGCTTATTCAAAGCAAATTATGGGCTATAACCTGGACAACCATATGAGAACATCACTTTGCACAAAGGCACTCGCTATGGCTGTTAAAAACAGGAGATATCCCAGTAAAAAGCTCATCCATCACTCAGATAGAGGGTTTCAATATTGCAACCCTAAATACACCGAGTTTGCTGAAAACAACGGCATTACAATAAGTATGACCGAACAATACGATCCTTACGAAAATGCTGTAGCTGAACGTATTAACAGAACACTCAAATACGAATATGGACTTAAACAAACAATCAAAAATACGGATTTAGCGCAGAAAATGACAAAGCAAGCTGTTGCTATTTACAACAATCTAAGGACCCATTTTAGCCTGGACTTAAGAAAACCAGCAGAGGTGCATTTAAATCCAAATATCAGATACAAATCATATCGAAAAAATAAAGTAAATTTACCTAAATTAACAATTTAGCAATAACCTCGGAATGTTGGCAACTTTTTTAAAACCCGAAGGGAATTTTTGAAAAAAGTTGTCAATGTTCCGACCAAATGGAAACCTAAAAAAGGTCAACCTATATCAGTATAATACAACAAACCAAAAAACAGAATGAAAAACATTAAATTTTTATCAGTCTTTACATTATTTTTTATTCTGTGTTCGTGCAATGAAAAAGTATCGAAAGAAAAACCAAAACCAGACGGAATTTGGAAACAAATTGGATATGGGAATATTATCGAATTGAACGACACACTTATAAGCGTTTATAATATTTCAAAGCAAGATTGTAATTTATCCTTTAAAGAACATATTTTAGATTTTGGAAAAGTCAAAAAATATTCTAAAGATACATTAACAATTCAACACGGAAATGATGATTGGTTATTTACGAGATTAGATAAATTGCCAAATCTCTGTAAAACTGCGAGCGAATTAAATCACGACCCAAAAATTAACTTTCAAGTGTTTTGGGACACTTTCAATGAACATTATGCATCTTTTGATATTAAAAATATTGATTGGAACGAAATCTATAAAAAATACGAACCTAAAGTAAACGAGAACACGACTGATTTAGAGCTTTACACAATCTTTAGGCAAATGATTGAACTTCTAAATGATGGACACGTCAAAATGGAAGTGCCTGAAAAAATTGAAAACGAGTTTAAAAATCAAATAGAAGAACAAGAAGAAAAGTATTCTAAATTGGACGAATTTAATCTCAACAAAGAAATTGCAGAATTTTATGTTGACAGTTTACGCAATTACAATGCAGGAATGGTTCGTTACGGACTTATCGAAGAAAACGTAGGCTACATTCAAATCAATTCTATGCTAATGTTAGCGGATTATGACTTGGAGAAAGATTTAGATTTAAGAAATTTCTATGGTCAATATTGGGAAAAAGCAGAGAACAGAAAAGATGAAATACAAAGACAAGACGAAGTTGACGGAATCGACAAAATATTGAATTCAATTATTAAAAACTTGCCACAGGCAAAAAGCTATATTTTAGATTTGCGTTTTAATGGTGGCGGAAAAGATGCTGTTGCACTTAACATTTTAAACCACTTTTCAAATAAAGAAAAATTGGCTTACACAAAGAAAGCAAGAATAGAAAAAGGATTTGCAAATCCTCAAAAATTTAAAATTATTCCGTCAGAGAATCATTTTAGTGGAAATGTATATTTACTAACAAGCCATCTAACAGCAAGTGCTTCTGAAATTCTTGTTTTAGCATCTTTAGCTAATTCCAATTTCAAAAGAATTGGCTCGACAACCGAGGGAATTTTTTCTTCGACTTTAGATAAAGAACTTCCGAACGGTTGGGAATACGAGTTATCTAATGAAGTTTATCAAGATTTAAATGGCAAAAATTATGAAAATGTGGGAATTTCCGCAGATTATCCATTGGAATATTCAACAAATAAAGATGAGTTTTTAGACCAACTAACAAATGATTTAAAAAACAAAAAAGACAAAGCAATTGAATTAGTAATAGAACTTGAAAAGAGAAATCAGGAAAATAACTATTGCCAACAATGTATAAAAATAATAGCGGTTTAGTCGCTAAACCGAAAGTAAGTAAATATAAAAAAGGTCTGTGTTAACCGAAAAGTTAGTGCGTGAAAATCCGCTACTATTCTTATACTAGACCGTTAGCAAACATATGTCACAAAAAATTATAAAGAAAAGAACAAGGTTTTACAATTTTTTAATTGACTTATTAATATTTTATATATTTGTTCTTATCTTTTCAAAGATTATGAATATTTATTTTGAAAAACATAAATTAAAATATTTAATGATTTTATTTTATTATCTATATTATTTTATTTTAGAATTGATTTATGGTCAAACAATTGGAAAGATGATTACAAAAACTAAAGTTGTAAATACAGATAACGATGAAAATCCAAATTTTACAAGAATTTTTATTAGAACAATATCAAGATTAATACCAATTGACTTTTTATCCTATTTGATAACAAAAAATGGTTTACACGATATTTTATCCAAAACAGAATTAAAAAAGAGTGACTAATATTGTAAATTTTAAAAAATGAAAAAAATGAAAAATCTTATTGTTATTGGATTAGTTTCAATAATGCTAACAAGTTGTGCTACTCTTTTCGGAGGAAGAGTAACAGAACACCAAAAAACAAAACCAAAAGCAGGTGAACAACAACGGAAAGTCCGCGTTGGGGCCTTAATTGCTGATATTCTGTTGTTTTGGCCATCACTTGCTGTAGACTTTGCAACTGGAGCGATATATAAGCCTCTTAAGGCTGAAGAGCTAACGCCAAAAAAAGTAGAAACAAATAAAAAAATGTATTAATAAAACAACAAAAATGAAAAAAACTTATTTAACTCTCGTTGTAATCTTTTCTTTAACATCTTGCTCAGTACTTAAAAAAGAGGTTGAATACAACAAACTATCAGCCCCACAAGTAACAGCTAACGCTAAAGAACTTGTTAGAATTACAAATGATGTTGTTGGTGAATACCAACCTTGCTTATCGCCAAATGGAGAAAAATTACTTTATGCTATAAGGGATGATTCTAAAATAGGGTCTAAAAAATTTAGTATTAGATTAAAAAATAATTTAAAAACTCCTGGTTTTACACCTTTAATTGGAGATGGTACTGATGGAGCTTCTTGGATGAATAATTCCGAAGATATTATTTTTACCTACTGGGCTTCAAAACCTGTAATAGTTACGAGTAATATAAATAAGTTAGGCATAAAATATATTGGTCAAAATGCATATGGGGATTATGATAATTCACCAAAATTATCTCCAAAAGGTGACAGAATACTTTTAACAACTAAATTACAAGGGACTAATAGTATCTGTCTTGTTAATAAAGATGGAAGTGATTTTACAGTTTTATCAGATGGAGAAAATCCTATTTGGCATCCAAATGGAGAAAAAATTATATATTCAAAAAATTCTGGGGATTATTCACAATTGTTTGAATTAAGTCTCGATAGTTTTCAAAGTACGCAAATAACTGTTGGAGAATATAATTCTTTCAACGGAGTTTATTCGCCTGACGGTAAATACATCGCTTTTATTTCTTCAAAAGACAATGAATTCAATCATCTATTTGTTATGAATACTTCAACAAGAGGTGTTTCTCAGTTAACAGGTGGTAATTCATCTGAAATTCAACCCTTTTGGGGTATAGATGGATTTATTTATTTTTCATCAAATGCAGGTGCTAAAACACCAGACGATACTGTTATCAATCCAAAAGATTTAACTTTCTCTGATATATGGAGAGTTAAACCACTAATTAAATAGGTTCTAGAGAAACTAAATACGTTTGCTAACAATGTATAAAAGTAATAGCGGTTTGGGTGAATACTCAAACCGTTTTTACATTTAATTAAGTACCTTTCTTTCCGAAAAGCAGGTATCTTTTATCCGCTACTACTCTTATACCAACCGTTGCCATCAATTTTAACCCAAACAATGAAAATTTCAATTCTTACAATATTATTCCTTTCAATAAATTCAGTATTCGGACAAAATAAAAGTGTTGAATACAACGAAATTATTCCTGAATATATAATTTCAATTTGGGAAAATAATGGAACTTCATCGGACTCAAAGTTTGACTCTACTGACCTAAATGAAACAAAGGCATTTTTTTCGGAACTGAGTAAAAGAGAAAATGCAATTACTTCAAACCAATTCTTGAAGAAACCGACTGATAATACACTTGTTGCCAATTATTTGAACACAAAACTTAAATGGAATTCATTTAATGAACCTCACGTTGGATTAAAAAAGGAATTAACCAAAAAAGTTGTAGAGAATTCTTTAAAAAAATTACCCGAAAGAAATGAACTTTTGGCATTTTATTATAGCTCTATTTTCATTGACGTTTTGAACAAACAAAAACCAATGAATTTATCTGACACTAATATTGACCTTGAGAACCTAAACCTTGATAACGATACAGAAAAAGCAATCCTTTTTTTAACGGCAATGAGACACGTTGGAAATCAACTAACATCTTATGCTACCACCAGATTTCCAAATAATTGTTTTAGAGCAATAGAATATTTAGAGAATATGCCAAAATTTAACGGTAAACCATTTTACGAATTTGACTTACCAGAGTTTGAGGATTTTGAAATAGAAGTAGACAAGAGGAAACCAAAAATGAGTTTTAAGGAAAGATATATTCCAGAATTTGAGAATGCTAAATTAGGTATAGAAAAATGTTTAGCGGAAGAAAAAAACTAATGGCAACAATGTATAACCGCAATTACGGCGGATTCGACTACGTCCGAATCCACTCGGAATTGCTAACGCCAATTCTTAACCGAAAATTATTAACTTTAAAACCGTAACTGACGGTTATACGAGACCGTTGTGTTTAATTGTCGAAAAAACTTAATTAATATAAAATGGAACAAAAGAAAAAAAAGAGTTTAATTGGAACAGCTATTACTGTTGCAATAATGGTAATTGCTGTGAACTTCGGTTCAAGATTATTCAAGTCTAAAAAAGAGCTGACTTTGAGCAATGAAAACACTATTGCGGAAAGAGCCGAAATTATGAATAAAGACTGTCCATTTACTTTTGACTCAAATACAAGACTTGATAGTGTCACTTCGCCTGAAAAGAATGTTTTAAGACAAAATTACACACTTCTGAATGACAGCAAATCTGATATTGACACACAGGCTTTTGAGGATTTATTTAAGCCTGAATTCAAGAAAAATCTGCAAAACCAAAATCAAGCTGAATATTTCAAAAAATATAATGCTAAATTAGTTTATAGATTTTATGATAAAGATAAAAATCACGTAACTGACATCGTTCTTAACTCAAATGAATATTAGAACCGAAATCTGAATTGAACAATCTGAAAAAACAACTAAAACACAACACCGGCTATAGTTCATTGCTTCTGACTTTCCTAATCGGAAAGTCCTCGCAAATTTGCTATCTTCGTTTTACGGCGGAAAATCCTCGCGGATTTTCACGCAACGAAACCATAGCCAAACACGTTGCCAACAATTTAAACCGACCAAAATCAATGGGAATATTTGACTTTAATAAATCATCCGAAAAAAGTTTAAAAACGCTTTTTGAATTGGATTTTGACAATTCCCCAAACGCCGAATTTTATGAGCAAGGCGAACCGACTGAATTTGACGGACAAACAGTTCGGACTTTTTCAAAAAGTTTCATCGAAGAATATGAATTTGAATGCGGACTTTTTGACGTTATTGACATAAAAACTTTCGAGGGACTACCAAATAAAAACTTCATTTTCACGAATGAGGCAATTGCAATCGGACAAGAAGAAATTGACCTAATTCAAAAACTGACAAACGGAATTCATAGCTGTTACGGAAAAGATGATGACGGAAATAAATCCTTTTCTCAAAAGACATTGAGGATATTGAATTTGGGTATTGGCATCGGAATTGGTCTGACCGAAAAAACCCAGCAATGTTGAATTTTGATTCCGAAACTGGATTGGCATTGACAATATGGATAACCGAATAAAAAAACTGTTGGCAACAATGTATAACCGCAATTACGGCGGATTCGACTACGTCCGAATCCACTCGGAATTGCTAAAGTCAGTGTCAAACCGAAAATAAACGCATATAAACCCGTAACTGACGGTTATACGAGACCGTTGTAATTCAGTGTTGTTGGAACGTGTAAACTTTGCGGAATAACGAAACTTCTACTCTATTTTTAAACCAAATGTTTGCCGAATAACTTTCCGCAGAATTTTGCCGAACTTTGCGTCGAAAGTTTCGCGAAATCTGAATTGATTTTCTTTGCTTCGAAATTTACCAAACTAAGCACAGAATTTACTTTCTGAACCGAATTTTGAAAAACTTTACGGAATTTCTTTGCGCTTAAAAACACCGAAATTACAACAACAGTTTACACTCAGCGCTTAGTTCGCGCATTTTTGCCGAAAAAATTCTTCCCGAATTTTTTCTAATCGGAATTTTTGCTATCTTTACCATAAGGTTTGCGCCGAAGTGTAAGCCGCGACCGTTAGCAACAATTTTAAGAAATACTAAATGAAATCTATTAAATTACTTACCATTTTGATATGCTTCTCTACTTCTATTTCGTGTGGAACTTTTAACAAAACATCTAAAATAGATAGTAAAACTGGATACTTTCCAGCTAAAAAAAACAAAGCTGTAACAGTGATTAAAGAAGAAAAAATTAGTAAAGACATTCTAAAAAAATTAATAATTGTTCCAAACGATGAGTACACACTTGAGATGGTTAAAAATTTGAATTTTTTTGACAAAATAATGACGTTTGAAGAATTTCAAAAAGATATTATTTCTAAAAATTTAGAAGATAAAATTCCAAGTGTTTCTGATAGAATTGGTTTAAAAAACGCTTATAATCATTATGGTTCTTTTGTAATACTTCACTTTACAAAAGAAAGAAAAGAAACTAACAACAATACTTCTTTATACACTGGAATATCTATTTATGACCCAAGCAAAGCTGATTTTATTTATCAAAATGAAATTTATGTAAATTTAATGTGGGACGGTTGGACAGACCAGGGAACTATGTATCCTTTATATAATTCACTAATTGATTATTTGAACAAGCAAGAATAAAAACTGTTGCTAACAGCGGTTTAAATCAATGGCTTGGTTTGTGTTTGTTCCGAAAATTCTCCGAATTTTCTAAAGTTTGTGTATATTTGGAATGGCTTAGGTAAACACAACGCCACTAATTTAAGCCACAAAACGTTGCCAACAATTTAAACCGACCAAAATCAATGGGAATATTTGACTTTAATAAATCATCCGAAAAAAGTTTAAAAACGCTTTTTGAATTGGATTTTGACAATTCCCCAAACGCCGAATTTTATGAGCAAGGCGAACCGACTGAATTTGACGGACAAACAGTTCGGACTTTTTCAAAAAGTTTCATCGAAGAATATGAATTTGAATGCGGACTTTTTGACGTTATTGACATAAAAACTTTCGAGGGACTACCAAATAAAAACTTCATTTTCACGAATGAGGCAATTGCAATCGGACAAGAAGAAATTGACCTAATTCAAAAACTGACAAACGGAATTCATAGCTGTTACGGAAAAGATGATGACGGAAATAAATCCTTTTCTCAAAAAGACATTGAGGATATTGAATTTGGGTATTGGCATCGGAATTGGTCTGACCGAAAAAACCCAGCAATGTTGAATTTTGATTCCGAAACTGGATTGGCATTGACAATATGGATAACCGAATAAAAAAACTGTTGGCAACAATGTATAACCGCAATTACGGCGGATTCGACTACGTCCGAATCCACTCGGAATTGCTAAAGTCAGTGTCAAACCGAAAATAAACGCATATAAACCCGTAACTGACGGTTATACGAGACCGTTGTGTTTAATTGTCGAAAAAACTTAATTAATATAAAATGGAACAAAAGAAAAAAAAGAGTTTAATTGGAACAGCTATTACTGTTGCAATAATGGTAATTGCTGTGAACTTCGGTTCAAGATTATTCAAGTCTAAAAAAGAGCTGACTTTGAGCAATGAAAACACTATTGCGGAAAGAGCCGAAATTATGAATAAAGACTGTCCATTTATTTTTGACTCAAATACAAGACTTGATAGTGTCACTTCGCCTGAAAAGAATGTTTTAAGACAAAATTACACACTTCTGAATGACAGCAAATCTGATATTGACACACAGGCTTTTGAGGATTTATTTAAGCCTGAATTCAAGAAAAATCTGCAAAACCAAAATCAAGCTGAATATTTCAAAAAATATAATGCTAAATTAGTTTATAGATTTTATGATAAAGATAAAAATCACGTAACTGACATCGTTCTTAACTCGAATGAATATTAGAACCGAAATCTGAATTGAACAATCTGAAAAAACAACTAAAACACAACACCGGCTATAGTTCATTGCTTCTGACTTTCCTTGCGGAAAGTCCTCGCAAATTTGCTATCTTCGTTTTACGGCGGAAAATCCTCGCGGATTTTCACGCAACGAAACCATAGCCAAACACGTTGGCGGTAATTTAAAAAAACAAATGAAGTACATAATAATAGGCGTAATCGCAATTGTAATTATTTTAATTTTTTTCAATCAGCTTGGAGGAAAAAAGGGAAATAATCCAAGTAGTCAAAACACTAATAGTTTTGAGACTAAAATAAATACAGTTGAACAAGAAAAGTCGACTCTCGGAACATTAAAGAAAATAAAGAGTGAAGATTACAACAGATTCATACTTACAAAAAGTACAACTGAAAGTTACATTCTCAAAGGAATAAAAGAATATGGAGAACTTTCAGGAAATGAAGAATATAAAATATACAATTTCGGAATTGCGGAATACGGAGATTGGAAAATAATCAAAGTTGACCAATCGATTAGTTTTTATGTTTATCACAATCTTGTTGGTTGGTTAAGTGGATATGAGGAAAATACAGCGATTCCCGAACTTTCAATTGGATTTTCTAAAAATAAAACTGACACGCAAGAAGACTACTTATTCTTTTTAGACCCTAAAAACGAATACGGAGACACGCAAATCGGAACTTTTAGAAACGGAAAATCATTTTCAATCTATTTACCAGAAGCCTATGAAGAATATGGAAATTTAACCGTTAAAAAAGAAATTCAAGTTTCAATGAAAGAAAATGTGGACTATATTTCTGAACAAGGTTTTAGTATTTCGGACATTGAATCTTTGAAATATACTGAACACAAAATAAAAATGAACGAATAAAAAACTACCGCCAACAATGGCTATAAGTAATTGCTCGTTCTCGCCTATTTTGGAAATTCCTGCGGAATTTCCAACTTGGTGCGTACTTGCAAAGTTAAGTGCTAATCCACGCAACTACTCATAGCCGAGACCGTTAGTGGCAAGACTACAGAAAATCTGCAAAAAAGAAAACAAAATGAAATACGGACTTTGGTTTTTATTCTACTTTTTAAGTTTAAATTGTTTCTCTCAAATAAAAATAGAGCTGACAAAAACAAAAGATAATAGGAAAGATTACATTTTCAATAAACCGAGTGATAGCATTTATCTCAAAGTTGGGCACCATGAAGATATGGGCGCTTGGTATGGGTTTTACTTTGAATTCAAAAAAAGCGTTCCCGATGACGAGTATGAAGTATATATAAATGATAAAATAAAAAGTAAAGGATTAATAAAAGGTTACCATAAACAAGGTTTTTGGAGAGAATATAATGATTTTGGTGAATTAGTTGTTATATACAAATTCAAAAATGGAAATCTAAACGGTAAAACAATCCGCTATCACAAAAACAAAAAGAAAAAGCGAATCTCTAAATATAAAAATGGAAAAGCGATTTGGTATGAAGACTATAATGAAGATGGAAAATTAGTTTCAAAAACATATTTCTATGAATAAATATGCTTTAATATTTTGCTTTCTTTTTTGGGGCTATTTCGCAATGGCTCAAACTAATGATATTATGGAGTTTCAATCCATTCGATTGCACGACACAATTAAAACTAAACAAACATTTAAAACTATAAATGAAGTAGATAAAATTAACGATACTTTTTTCTTTACAACAAAGTATCTAAAAGAAGAAGGTTTGTTTTTAATTGAAAAAAGAGAAAGTTATTGGATTGTTTATGATTATAATGATTTTGCTTCTAATTATGTTGTTGGTAAACATCATAAATTAAATAATCAATATGTATCAATTGAAATTAATGTTTCACGTTCAGGATATGGGATAAACCTTTACAGTTGGTATCTAATATTTGATTTAAAAAATAAAACTTACTTGACTTTAGACAAATCGTCATATAATGCTGATGAAAAAAACATAGTTTTAAACAAGTGCGAATCAATGATAAAGTTCAAAAATAATACTTTCACAGTTATACGAAATTGCCTTCCAAAGAATGAATGTGGAAATTGCATCGAAAGTGGAATTTATAAAGTCAAAAATGGAAAGTTTATAAAAATTAAGTCCAGCCACTAACAGCGGTTACAAGTAATGGCTAGTTCAGTATTATTCCGAAAATTCTCCGAATTTTCTAAAATAAGTTTATATTTGTTATGGCTTGGTAATGGTTTACGCCACTACTTGTAGCCGCAAAACGTTAGCAAATATTATAAACAAAAAAAACGATAAAATGAAAAAAATTTTATTACCGTTAGTCTTCTTATTTTTTAACAATCTTTTTTCTCAAGAAAATATTGTAAAAGCAAGTTCAATCGTTGGAAATATAGGAGTTCAATATGAACGCTCTTTGTCTCCTCATTTTTCTGTTGTTGGACAAGTAGGATATTCAATGACAAGAATATTTATAAACGACAACGACTATTCATCAACAGGAATCGGGTATTATGTTGAAGGTAGATATTATTTTTCAAAGAATAATGCGTTAATGGAAGGTTGGCATATTGGACCATATTATAACAGTATTAATACAAAATCTAAAGAATTGAATGATGCGAAAACTACTATGACTTCATTAGGCATAACAGCTGGTTATCAATGGCAAACAGATTCTGGTTTTGCTTTTGGTCTAATATTTGGTGGCGGTAATTTAGATTTCAAATCAGACATTCCTCAAGCAGAAAGTTTTTTGGGTGACATCAATTTCTTACCAAATTTAGGTTTAACACTAGGATATAACTTTTAATTATTTATTATGAGAAAATTATTTATTTTATTATTTACTTTATCAAATTTCATTGTGTTTTCACAATATAGCAAGGGTAAAATAACCTTTAACAATGGTGATGAACTAATAGGGCTAATAAAAATAACTAAAGGTGATGATGTAAAATTCAAAAGTGATAATGATTCAAAAGTTATTGAATATGATGATGATTTGATAAAATCTTTTGAGTTTACTGAAAATGGTATTTTAAGAAAGTATATTTATAGCGAAACTATTCATCTTGATAATGAAAAGAGTAGAACTGATAAATGGAATAAACTTTTAGAAGTTATCGTTGAAGGAAAAGTTTCATTATTCAGATATGTTACATCAGTCAACAATATGGGACATGTATCTTACTATCTTAAAAAAGAAAGCGATAAATTACCTGTATTTTATTATGGAGAAGGATATTTTTATAAACAAAAATTTATTCCTTTTGTTTCAAAATATTTTTCTGACTGCAAAAATCTTGTTGCAAAAGTAAAATCAAAAGAATTAAAGCATAAAGAGTTTGAAAAAGTTGTTGAATTTTACAATAATGAATGCAAATAACGTTTGCTAACAACGGTTACAAGTAATGGCTAGTTCAGGAATATTCCGAAAATTCTCCGAATTTTCTAAAATAAGTTTATATTTGTTATGGCTTGGTAATGGTTTACGCCACTACTTGTAGCCGCAAAACGTTAACCACAACGTGATTTTACTTCGTAAAAAACCAATTGGAACGTTATCTTTCGCACGTTCATAAAAATAGTCTAGAAAGCTTTAGTTATGTTTTGCTTACGAATTGGCTCAATTTGGTGGAATGCTTTCTGTTTGCTGATTTTCGCTAGTCAACTTTTGGAATTTGATTGGTTAAATTGAACCGAATATTTTGCATTTGGAAAATTCTAGCTTTTTTTCGGTTTTAAACTATTTTCATTCTCTACAGCAAACGCTGTTGTTAACAACAGTTTACACTCAGCGCAAGGTTTTGCTCTTTTGCCGAAAAAATTCTTTCCGAATTTTTTCTAATCGGATTTTTTGCTATCTTTGGTTCATAAGGTTTGCGCCGAAGTGTAAGCCGTGACCGTTGTACAACATTATGGGAATCCTATCAAGCATCTTCGGAAATAGCAAAAAATTACCTTTCAAAAAGACTGTTCGTTTTGAAAGAGTAAAATCTGACTTTGAAATAAATGTTGGAGACGAAATTAATATTTGGAATAAACCGAATACAAAACAAGTGAATTTATACGCAAAAGGTTCTGTGGGTGGAAATGGACTTGTAGGAACCAAAATTGATTCCACTATAAGTTATCATTTAGACAAAACGGAAAACCTATTTGTTGAGAATAAAATTGTTGGAATAACGAATAATTCAATTGACTTATTTGTCAATATGTACGCTGATAAAAAAGCAGTTCAACAAATCGAACAGAATTATAAAACTGAATGGATTGAAAAACTAAATAAAAAATATAACCCAAAATCAAGTTGGGAGCTACGTTTTTTCTCTGAAAATAAAATTGGAAAAAATGATTTTCAAATTCAGACAATCGATAAAAGTCAAATTGAGGAATTTTATCAAAAAGACGAACAAACAATTTGGCTGACTGATAAAAATGGGAATAAACTTCCAGCAGAAAATAGAATACGTTCTGGTGGAACTGAAAAAACTTTAAGAGCAGTTTTTACTGGACACGAACTTGAGGTTGTAGATTTTAAAAAAGAAAATTATTGGTATTATATAGAAATCGGAATAAAAAAATAACGTTGTACAACACCGGCTATAATTCATTGCTTCTGACTTTCCTTTCGGAAAGTCCTCGCAAATTTGCTATCTTCGGTTTACGGCGGAAAATCCTTGCGGATTTTCACGCAACGAAATCATAGCCAAAACCGTTGGCAGCAATTTGAAAAAAACCTAAAATCGTAATTATATGAAAAATATAATTTTAACAACCATTTGCTTTTTAGCAATATTCTCGCTTTCATTTGGACAAGAGACAGAGAAAAGTAAATTTAGTTACGGACTGAATTTTGGTGTAGGAAATTCTACATTGGAAAACAATCAAATCGGAGTTTTAAGTGGCAATCTAATCGCTATCGATTTTAATGTCGATTATAGCTTTACCGACAGCGATAAGACCAAACTAACTTCAGGCGTCAATATTTTAGACTTCAATTCCAATTTTTATAATGGAACTGACCAAAGTCGATTAAAAAATGAATATTTTCAGATTCCATTTAAATTATCCCATCGAGTTAACTTCGACAAAGAAGAAAAACTGAATTTGGTTGCTGGAATTGGTGCGTATGCGAATTTCTTATTGCGCTCAAAAATCTTAAATTTAAACGAAGAAATTAATACAAAAAGTGGTGGATTTAATTTTGGATATAGCATATCAATGGGAGCAGAATATAAAATTAACACAAACACTTCATTTGGATTAATGCTTGACTTAATGAACGAAATAAGCGAAATAAAAAAAAATAATTACGAACAAAAACAAACTGAAATCATATTGTTAAGCATTGGATTTTCAACAAGATTTTAGCGAAAAAAAACTGCTGCCAACACCGTGTATAAGCCATTGCTTGGTCTGTGCTCATCTTGAAAATTCCTGCGGAATTTCCAAGCGCAGTTTTTTGTTTGGCAAGGTTCGGGAAATCCCACGCAACGGCTCATACACAAAAACGTTAGTAGATATTGTAAATTAAAAACCTTAAATAAATATACAAAATGAAAAAATTTTACTTTTAGGAACTTTTATGAGTTCTTTTATAGCTTTTTCTCAAGATGGTACATTAGATTTATCTTTTGGCTCTGGAGGTAAAGTTATTACATCAATTAATTCAGGAGAAGATAAGGCCAGAAGTGTTTCATTACAAAACGATGGGAAAATAGTTGTAGTTGGATATACATATAATCCTGTTTTTGGCTATGATTTTGCATGTGTAAGATATAATTCAGACGGTAGTCTTGATAATACATTTGGAGCAAATGGTAAAGTTTCTTATGACTTACAAACAGGTAGTGATGATAAAGCATATTCTGTAGATATTCAAATGGATGGGAAAATAGTAATTGCGGGATATTCTGATGATGGTAGTGATAGAGCTGGAGCAGTTATAAGATTAAACACAAATGGTACTTTAGATACCACTTTTAATTCAACTGGTAAAGTATTAACTAATTTTACAATTTACAATTCAAACCCAAGAACAGATGTTTTTAGAGTTGTAAAAATTCATCATGTTACAGGTAATATAGTTGTGGGAGGTGAATGTATTTGGAATTCAGACGAATCACGAGGAATTTTTGCAAGATATACTTCTTCTGGGCAACTGGATACAACATTTGCAGATAATGGAAAATTGATTGATTTACCATTTCCAGAAAGCAACTCAATCGGATTTATGTTTTCAATCGAAGATTTAAAAATAAAATCAAATGGTAAAATTACTGCAATTGGATGGAGCGATATTCCAGGAAACGGGTCTTTACTTTATGCCAGACAATATGTCTGTAGGTTAAATAGTAACGGAACATTAGATACAACATTTTCAACAGACGGTTTTTCTTCTAATTCATTTACAACAAGTGATAATAAATCGTATTCAATTTTGTTAAATCCAGATGACTCAAGTCTTTTTAGTGGTAGTAGTCGATGGTCTTCAACTGATTACAAATATTATTTTGGGACTGTAACTAGTGGCGGAACTGTAAATTCACAAGGTTCGATTGATTTTTCGTCTAATACAATTGATATGTGTTATGGAATGGCAAAAGCAGGTGATGGAAAGATTTTACTATCTGGTTCTTCTATAAATAACAGTTCTTCTACTTCTACTTTTTCAATGGCGAGAATTAATACTAATTATTCTACAGACACTACATTTGGTACAAATGGTTTAGTGATTACTGATTTTGGAACAAATACATATAGTGAATCATTTGATATTGCAATACAACCTGACGAAAAAATAATACTGGTAGGATACACTGGCAATGATTTTGCAATTGCGAGATATACAGGTAATGTTTTATCTACCGTATCATTTGATTCTAGTACTTTAAAATTATATCCAAACCCTACTACCTCAATATTAAATGTTAAAGGACATTTTGAAGATAAATCATATCAGATTTTCGACATAAATTCAAAATTGGTTAAAATTGGGGAATTAAATACAATTGAAGAAAATGCAATATCAATTGAAGACTTAAAAAGTGGGATATATTTAATTGTTATAGATAATATTGTATCTAAGTTTATTAAAAAATAAACAACATCTACTAACACAGGTTTTGCAAGATTGCGGGTTTTGGACTTAATTTAAAGTTGGTTTTGTATCTTTGAGTTCCGTGATTAACCGAAAGTTTCGGGTTATTTAGTTCGCAACCTCGCAAAGCCTGGGAACGTTAACTACAACGTGATTTTACTTCGTAAAAAACCAATTGGAACGTTATCTTTCGCACGTTCATAAAAATAGTTTAGAAAGCTTTAGTTATTTTTTGCTTCCGAATTGGCTCAATTTGGCAGAATGTTTTCTGTTTGCCGATTTTTGCTAGTCAACTTTTGGATTTTGATTAGTTTAATTCAACCGAATATTTTGCGCTTGGAAAATTCTAGCTTTTTTTCGGTTTTAAACTATTTTCATTCTCTACAGCAAACGCTGTTGTTAACAACAGTTTACACTCAGCGCTTAGTTCGCGCATTTTTGCCGAAAAAATTCTTCCCGAATTTTTTCTAATCGGATTTTTTGCTATCTTTGGTTCATAAGGTTTGCGCCGAAGTGTAAGCCGTGACCGTTGCCATTCATTGTAAAAAAACACTTATTGTAAAAATATGTTTGATTTAATTAGTACAAATTAAGATTACTTAGTAAGTAAAAAAAGATTTAAAAATGATTGGTTAAGTTCTGTATAAAATATCAAATAACTCTTTAATAATTTTAAAAATGAAAAAAACATCTTATTTTTTGATCGCTCTCAACATTATTTCAATCGGTTTAATTGTTTATGTTAGTTCGTTTGGAAACATAACAAAAGATTTAACTCAAAATGGAGAAATAATCGGAAAAGAAACTTTGAAGTCATTTAATATTTTTGCACTTCCTTTTATGATTTTTATCTTGAATATAATTTATATTTTTAAAACTAGTCTGAAATTAAAGAATCTATAAAAACAAAGATTATATTTGGTACCAGCTCTACTTTCGATAAAAAACAACGAAATGGCAACATCAGTTTGCGTTCAGCGCTAGGCTTGTGCATTCTTGCCGAAAAAACTTCGTTCCGAATTTTTTCGTATGTTTTTTTGCTATCTTTGAGCTTAATTCAGCGCCGAATCGCAAGCTGAGGACCGTTAGCACCAATATAAACTCAACCTTGAACAAAAAAACATTATTCCGAATATTATTATCGACTGGAGCCATTTTATGGGTTTTATCTTGGATTGGCGACTTAAATGGAAAGTTACCTGAATCAACTTACGGAATGATTTTATCAGTTATAGTAACGGGATTTGGAATTTATTTTTGGTTAAAATCCTACAAAGAAACAAGAGGACATTATCCGAACTTTTACAAAAAATATCAGGAAATGATTAAATCAATGAAAAAGAATCCATTTAATGGATTTTTCTTCTTGGTAAAAAACTTACTCAAATTTTACACTTTCGTTCTTATCTTCTCAATGATTTTAGTTCTTATTGGATATTTGACAATTGGACAATCTGAACCAGTAAAAGTGACTCAAAAATATTGCGAAAACAACATCGATATTCAAAAAATAACTGGAGAAATCAAACACTATGGAATTTTAAGAAATGTAAGTTCTAAATGGAATTCCGAAACTGGAAGTTCTCATTTATCCCTAATTTTTGTCGCTGAAAATGGAGTTTTCAATATTTCCTCAAAATTAGAAAAGGAAAATGGAGAATGGGAAGTAAAAGAATATGAATTAATAAATAAAAATACTGGTGCTAACAATGGCTATAAGTAATTGCTTGTTCTCGCCTACTTCTGAAAATCCTCGCGGATTTTCAGTTTGGTGTGTACTTGCAAAGTTAAGTGCTAACCCACGCAACTACTCATAGCCGAGACCGTTGTAGTTAAGTGTTGTTGGAATCTATAAATTGATTTTTGACACTTAGAATTTCCAAATTTGATGCGTGAATTTTCTCAGGCGGAATTTTGACAAAACTGTGCGTGACTTTTCACATTCTACACGTTGACTTTTTTCCAAACTTGCGTCGAATTGAATTGCTTTGCGTTCAGATTTTTTCAAAATAACTGAATTACGACACATTACTTTATGTTGAAAAACACCTAAACTACAACAACAGTTTACACTCAGCGCAAGGTTCTCGCCTATTTGCCGAAAAAATTCTTCCCGAATTTTTTCTAATCGGATTTTTTGCTATCTTTGGTTCATTAGGTTTGCGCCGAAGTGTAAGCCGAGACCGTTGTGCGATATGCTAAAACTTAGATACAAAAAGAAGGAAATATTACCATAATAAAAACACTATTTATGAAACTTTTTAAACTTTCACTTTTTTTATTAGTATTATTCGTTTTAGTTGGTTGCCGTTTTGAAAACGCACCTAAAGGCTTAATGATTGATGAACCATATTTTATAACAACGGAGTCAATGATTATTAAAAAAATAACAGTGCCAAAAGGAACAAAATTAGTCTATAAATCAGATTTAATCTATGAAGTGGGTTCTTCTAATCAAGGAAAGCAAATACAAATGATGGATGAAAAGCTGCTCAAGAGTATCGAATTCAAAAACGGCAATACGATCGATTGGGGGGTGTTCCTGTCAATGAAATTGAAATTTTTTTTAACGAGGAAATGCATGGTTTTACAGTTTACGCAGACTTTGGAAAATTAAGCAAGGATAAAAGAACCAAATTTTCCGAGTTGTGGGAAAGTTGCAATGATGGCTTAGGGATTATTGTCAAAAATATTGATGATTGGTCTTTTAATTTGAAAAATATTACTGACATCCAAAGTTGTAGCGTAAACTATCAGCGATATTTCAAAGAAAATGCAGAACAGCAAAAATTTTTAGATTCCATTTATATTGAAATAAATAAAATAGATTTAAAATAAAATTTACTTGAAAGCACATCGCACAACAGCGGTTTGCTTCAATGGCTACTTCCGGATTTTCCTGCTGAAAATCCGCTGCTGAATGGAATGTTTTATTATATTTGTAATGGCTTGGTGTTGGTTCAAAGCCACTGAAAGCAAGCCACAGAACGTTAGCAGCAAGCTTAACGCAGACTCAAGAACCAAATAATAAATTAAGCCAAAATGAAAATCTTTACAATTATTTTATTTTTTACATCGTTATCATATTCCCAAATAACTAAAAATAATTGGTTAGTTGGCGGAAGCGGTAATTTTAAAACAACGAAAACTGAAAAATTATCAGATGGAACTAAACCTTATGATGACAGAACTATATTTTCTATTTCACCGAATATCGGTTATTTTTTTTATGACAAATTAGCTGGTGGAATTAGTTTAAGTTATACTTATGACAATATATTTGAAGACTATCAATATTTTGGAGTTGGACCTTTTGTTAGATATTACTTTTTAAATTCAGAAAAAAGAATAAACATATTTTTACAAGGAAATTATAACTATTACGAAGGTGGTTCAAAAACAGTTGATGGTAATGATAATGGAAAGTTTCACAACAATGGATACGGATTCAAAGCTGGATCGGCAATTTTTTTAAATAGTAGTGTTGCTGTAGAACTATCATTAGACTACATTTCTAATAAATTAAATAGTACATTAAGAGAAGAAACATTTATGATTGGAGTTGGCTTTCAAATTCATTTAGAAAAATAAAGCCAGCTGCTAACAGCTTTTTGCTTCAATGGCTACTTCCGGATTTTCCTACGGAAAATCCGCTGCTGAATGGAATGTTTTGTTATATTTGTAATGGCTTGGTGTTGGTGCAACGCCACTGAGAGCAAGCCGCAGAACGTTAGCGGTAATGTTCACACACATCTAAAAAACAGACGAATTGAAAATAAATATAATATCTATACTAGCATTTTTAATTTTACCTCATGGACTTTTTGCTAGTCCACAAGTTCCAGATTACATTATTTTCAAAAATGATACAATACCAACCTACAATCTAATTGTGGAACAATTCCTTCAACAAAAGGAAAAAGACAATGGTCAATTATTTGGGTTAAGTTTTAGAAATTCAGTTGATGGAAGTTTAGGAACTTCATTCAATTGTTGGCGTGGCTATCAAGCAATCTATAAATTTGAAAATGATAGTTTATTTGTCATTGATATTATTAATTGTCATTCAATAAAGAATTTCAATAAGCAAACTTCAAAAAAATTTCTAACCGAAATTTTTGGAGAAAAAATAAAAAACAATAAAGTTTTTGTTGATTGGTACACTGGAATTATTAGCTTTCCATCAAAAAATGACAAAAACACAATGCTTCGGTGGGATGGCGTATTTGAAAGAATTTTTCTTTATGAGACAGTCATAAAAATTGAAAACGGAAAGGTTATCAAAATTAGTGATGAGGAAAATTATACTGATATTGAAAATGGAATTGAAAGATTAGAAAGAGACTCAATCAAGAATATTTTGTTTGATAGAGTAAAAAATTACAGTTGGAAAAAACTTGATAAATTTGATTGTTCTGACAAATATATCATAACGATTAATGAAGATGGAAAAGTCGGTGATATAAGGATGGCTTGGAGTGATGAGGAAATAAAAGAGTTCTTTACTAAAAGAGAATATAATCATTGTATAAAATCAATGAAAAACGCATTATCAACCTTACAATTTGACATAATTAAGAGAAAAGGAATACCAATCAGGGAAGATATTATAATTGAAATTTGGATTGAAGAGAATGGAAATATTGAAAATTGGTCCGATTAAAAAACACTACCGCTAACAGCGGTTACAAGTAATGGCTAGTTCAGTACTATTCCGAAAATTCTCCGAATTTTCTAAAATAAGTTTATATTTGTTATGGCTTGGTAATGGTTTACGCCACTACTTGTAGCCGCAAAACGTTAGCAGTAATATTATTTTAAAAAACGAATAAATGAAATTTATAATTTTAACATATATTACATTATTCTCTTTAAATTTATTTTGCCAAGAATATAATATAAATAAAAAATATCTATTTTGGACATTTCATACACAGAACACTACAATAAATGGAATCTCATTAGGTGCTTTTCCTCAATTGAATGACAAAGATAGATTTGTAAGGACAAATGGAATTCGATTAGAAATTCCTGGATTTGGATTTCTTGCACCATTAGGAAATGGAAGTCCAATTTCAAGAATTGATAGTGTAAGTGGAAAATTTGAAAGAAACAAATATAAGTTTGATGAAATTATTAATGGAATAAATATTTCATCAGGAACAGTTGGAAAAATAAACTACAATGGAATTACCATAGCAGCAATAGCACAATTTTGAGAATTAAATAATGGAATTGCTCTTGCTGGACTTTGGAATGCTATGGATAAATCAAATGGTATCCAAATTTCTGGTTTAGTAAATGAAGCTTTATATAGCAGTGGAGTACAAATTTCGTTGGCGAACTCAGCAATAATTATGAGTGGAATACAAATTGGAATAAATAATTACTCAAATGAAATGTATGGAATTCAAATTGGTTTATTAAATAAAAGTAAAAAGACTAATGGAATTCAATTGGGACTTTGTAATGTAAACGAAAAACGGAAATTTCCAATATTTAATTGGAATTTTGGGATATAAAATACTACTGCTAACATTGGTTAGCTGTTATTGTGGCTGCTCGCCTACTTCCGAATTTTCTCCGAAAATCCGAAAGTTTATTTATATTTGTTTTAGCTAGTAATGAAAACCACAACAGCAGCTAGCCAAGGACCGTTAACTACAACGTGATTTTACTTCGTAAAAAACCAATTGGAACGTTATCTTTCGCACGTTCATAAAAATAGTTTAGAAAGCTTTAGTCATGTTTTGCTTCCGAATTGGCTCAATTTGGCAGAATGTTTTCTGTTTGCCGATTTTCGCTAGACAACTTTTGGATTTTGATTGGTTTAATTCAACCGAATATTTTGCGCTTGGAAAATTTTAGCTTTTTTTCGGTTTTAAACTATTTTCATTCTCTACAGCAAACGCTGTTGTTAACAACAGTTTACACTCAGCGCTTAGTTCGCGCATTTTTGCCGAAAAAATTCTTCCCGAATTTTTTCTAATCGGATTTTTTGTTATCTTTGGTTCATAAGGTTTGCGCCGAAGTGTAAGCCGTGACCGTTAGCAGTAACTTTAACCAAAATCGAAATATTCGAATGAAATACAAAATTTCAATTTTCTTGATAATTCTGAGTCAATTTGCTAAAGCGCAGGTTTTCTCAGATTATGTTGACAGTTCAAATTTAAACATTAAAAAAGCAGTAGATTTTTATAAGCAATATTTATCAGAGTTTGAAGGAACTTCACTTCCAGATTATAGTAAATATTGGTCTAAAGATGATTGTAAAAGATTCAAAACACCTGACCCTATTGTTTATTCAATAACATCCGATTATCCAACCTATAATTTTGGTGCTCAAAAAACTATTTTTTATGCACGAGAATATACTAATTATGTTCACTTAAAAACATTAATGACTCAAACTGATTCATTAAATAACATTTCAGTATATGCTATTACCAACCATTATATTTCAATAAACGACAATTCTGAAAAAATCCATTTTATTTCTCCAATTAAAATTAATTCTCACCTATACTCTACCGAAAAAAATGGTAATATTAGGTACTATTTTCTAAAAACACATCAATTCAATAAAGCTAAAAGTGATCAACTAATCACTTTACTCAAAAAGTTTGAAAAGGATTGGGGTTTTGAACCAATACAATTTGATTACTACTTCTCCAATACTCAAGATGAATTAGGTGCAATGAAAGGTTTAGACTATTATTACGGTATGGAACAAACTTATCCTTCCGGTATTGCTTTTCCTGAAGACAAAATAGTTTATTGCAACGGTTATGATGAAAACAATTTACATGAAGTTCTACATCTATACCTTAATCCTACACATGAAAAATCTCCAGTTAATCATGGACTGATTTATTATTTGGGTGGCTCAATAGGTCAAAACTTCAACTATTTAATCAACAAGATGAATGAGTATTTATCAAAATATCCTGATACTGATTTGAGTACGTTTGAAACTTTAGAAACAAAAGACATAACATTACATATAAATCACACCGTAATTGGTCTTATTTGCAAAATAATTGATGAAAAAGAAGGTGTAAATGGATTGAAAAGACTTTTAACATATAATGATATAAATACTTTGTTTAAAAAAGAATTTGGTTTGGACAAAAAAGAATGGGATAGTTTTCTAAAACGAAAATTCAAAAAATATAACACTTTAAAAAAATAAAAAGCTACTGCTAACATCGGTTATAAATTATGGCGGCGTTTGCGCATATTTTCCGAATTTTCTCCGAAAATTCGAAATTAAATTTTATATTTGGAATCGCTCGGTCTGCGGTTTTCCGCCACAATTTTATAGCCGAGGACCGTTACCTGCAAGTTTATACAAAATTGTGTAAATAAACTATTGAGAAAAAATGGAAGATTATACAAGTCAAGAAATGAAAGCGTGGTATGAGAATTTTAGAGTCAATTCAAAAACCAAATCTGAAAACGCAAAAGTAAAATCTATTTATGACATAATTCTCAGAAACGAATATACGGATAGTGATTATTGGTATATGGGTGGTGGTGCAGATGAGTTTATTAAATATTTACAAAACTTTAATGTTGAAGATATAAAAGATTTAGAAAATGATATCCAAAATTGGACAAGTGATCAATTATGGATTTTAAGAGAATGCTTAGTATATGGTTACAGATATGATGATAACCATAAAAAATCGAATACATTTAAAAATCAAAGTTATCTATTAACATTTTTATTCTCAGCAACAGAAGACGAGGATATAAAAATCGATATTTTTGAAAACGCAGAATTAATAAACGATGGAGATTCTAAACCTTTAGAGCTATTATTAAATATAAAAAAATGGGCGGAAAATAAAATCCATAATTCTGAAAATTTAGATAAAATTCATTTTGAACAAATTGAGGAAGCAATAAAAAAAACCAGCAGGTAACAGCGGTTAAAGTAAATGGCTTGGTCAAGAATTTCCCGAAAATTCTCCGAATTTTCTAAATTTTGTCTATTTTTGGGTTGGCTTGGTTTTGGCTCACGCCACTTTCTTTAGCCGCGGACCGTTACCTGCAAGCTTAAAAAATTGAAAATGTTAAAAAAAACAACGCTTCTGATTTTAATATTTATTTTATCAAGTTGTTCTTCACAAGAAAACGATAAAAATTATTACTATCAAATTGGAAAAGAAAAAAAGGTTCAAATTTTTAAATTTGTTGACAAGAACAATCTAAAGAATATAGAATATTGGAAAGTTACTTCAAATCCTCAAACAAATAAAATTCTAACTGAATCTTTCACATCTGATTTAAGACTTTATAATTTATTTGAGGAAGAATTTAAAACTGATGGTACTGAAATAATCCGTTACGCAGATTTTGAAGTAAATGAGAATGGACAAAATATTAAAATAGAAGGAATAATTGTCGATGATGATGTTTATAAATGGTCTGACAATAATAAATACAGCTATTCCGTAAAATATACAAATCCAAAATACGGAAATGAACTATTCACAAAAAAAAGAACAAAAAACAAGTTTGAAAATATAAATATTAATGGAATTGTATACTCAACTTTAAAATTTAAAGATGAATATGAGATTAAATCTCTCGAAAAGAATCAGAAATATGAATTTTATCAATATACTTATTATGCAAATGGTATTGGAATGGTAAAGTATCTAAGATATCATCCAGACGGAACAATAATTGAATTAGAATTAACAGAAACCCTAACTGAAACGGAATTTGATAAATTAAAAGAAAAAGCCAGCAGGTAACAGCGGTTAAAGCAAATGGCTTGGTCAAGAATTTCCCGAAAATTCTCCGAATTTTCTAAATTTTGTCTATTTTTGGGTTGGCTTAGTTTTGGCTCACGCCACTTTCTTTAGCCGCAAAACGTTAGCGGTAATTTTAACATCGTTCGCTTAAATTCGAGAATACAACGTAATCATTTATAAGAAATTTGAAACCGTTAAACAATGAATAAAATAGATTTCAATTTAGCCATGCAAGGCGTTATTGATGAAAACTTAGATATGCCAACTGAAGAATTAATTATGAATGTTACTGCATCTCGTTGGGAATATCATGATTGGGAAGTTGCTGGATTTGAAAAAATTCTTGAGGAACGAAATTTGCAATTTAATATATATACTGAAAGCTTTTTTAAGAAAAAATTCATTGAAAAGTTCTCCAAATTATATCCCGGTTGGATTATAGATATTAAAAAAATGATGACTCAATTGATTGAAAATGGATGGAATTTATCAATTCCCATAAGAGCTAAAAATTATCATGGCAGTTTCAAATGTTACATTTCTACTGACGATATTATTTTAAAACAAATAGTGGAATCAAACTGCGAAACTATAAATTTGAAATGTTCATTATGTGGAAATTCAGAAGACGAGAATTATGATGGAATTTGCGAAAAATGCCGTATATATTAAAAAACTACCGCTAACAGCGGTTAAAAAAAATGGCTTGGTCAAGAATTTCCCGAAAATTCTCCGAATTTTCTAAATTTTGTCTATTTTTGGGTTGGCTTGGTTTTGGCTCACGCCACTTTCTTTAGCCGCGGACCGTTAGCCACAAGTTTAAAACCAAAACGAAATGATTGAATTTGATTTTACCGAATTAAACTTACTAAATAAACTTTTGAATAAAGTCAAATATACGGAATTGGACTCTTATGATTTGAATCAATTTGCAAATAGTCCGATAACAAATAGGATTATGGAAAAAATCCAAACTGAATTTAAACCGTTGGCAGAAAAAACTCCTAGAATTCATAACAACGGAATACCAAAATTTGAATTCAAATTGGAAAATTACGTTGGAAAAGCGATTACGAATCGACTTGAGCATATGGATTTGAGTTCTTTTCGGACAATTGCCGAATGGGACAAATCACAAACAGAAAAATTTGCTAAAGATATTCTCGGAATTATTGACTTTGAGGAATCTGAATTGAATAAACTGACTGAATATATAACTGAAAAAGCAAAAGAAAAAACCAGTGGCTAACAATGTATAACCGCAATTACGGCGGATTCGACTAGGTCCGAATCCACTCGGAATTGCTAACGTCAGGGTTTAATCTGAAAATTAACGCATATTAACCCATAACTGACGGTTATACGAGACCGTTAACCACAACGTGATTTTACTTCGTAAAAAACCAATTGGAACGTAATCTTTCGCACGTTCATAAAAATAGTTTAGAAAGCTTTAGTTATGTTTTGCTTCCGAATTGGCTCAATTTGGCAGAATGTTTTCTGTTTGCTGATTTTCGCTAGTCAACTTTTGGAATTTGATTGGTTAAATTGAACCGAATATTTTGCATTTGGAAAATTCTAGCTTTTTTTCGGTTTTAAACTATTTTCATTCTCTACAGCAAACGCTGTTGTTAACAACAGTTTACACTCAGCGCAAGGTTTTGCTCTTTTGCCGAAAAAATTCTTTCCGAATTTTTTCTTTAGGATTTTTTGTTATCTTTGGTTCATAAGGATCGCGCCGAAGTGTAAGCCGCGACCGTTGTGTGTAATTATGAAAATGACATTCAGAACAATAAATATCATTCTATTCATACTTTGTTTTAATCCAATTTTTGGACAAACAAATGTGCTTATTCCGAATAAAGGAATTGAAGGAATACCTATTGTGATTGACTCATCAACAATTTCGGATGTAATTGAAATTTATGGTACTGATTACACTCTGTCCGAAAAGACTTTAATTACAAACTATCGTTTTGACAAAATCGGACTGACATTTCAAATTGACCCTTATGACAAAAATAAAATTGTAAGGTCAATTTCAGTTGAATCGCCATTTAAGGCTAAAACAGAAAACGGAATTGTACTAAATGAAAGTACAATGAAAGATGTCTGGAATACATACAATGACAAAGGCTGTTTCACATCAAAGACTTATGCTTGGAACACTCAAAATGGAATTTCTTACTATATCAAAAAAGACCCAAATGAAAAAGGATATGATACAGAAGAGAAAATATTCAAAATAGAAATAAATAATAATGGCGATTTTGGAATTTCTTCGAGAACAAACTTCGAGTTTAACGATGAACCTGTAAAAGAAAAATTAAACAGCTTGATAGCAATTCTTAAATCGGAAAATTTCAACTTTAAGAAATTGGACAGTTTTTGGAGTACAGAAAAAATTACCGAAAAAGAACCTTATGGCCTTGAAAAACGGACAAGCTTAAATAGAAAGATTGAGAACAATTTAACTCAAGAAAGCTCTGAATTATGGCTTGTAGGTAGCACTTATAATCTAAACATAATTAAATCATCAAATAATCAATTGGTTTATTTAAAACTAACGGATAATAACGAACAAAAGACATTATTTGAAAGAATTGAAAACTCGAACTTTGAGAAAACCGACTTTGATGTTTACACATACGGAACTTTTTGTGGAATTGCAGGAACACCACCAGACAAATGTCAACAAATGCTTGACCTAGTTAATAAAAAGACTTTAATGAATTGGCAAAATGGTTAAAATCAATAAATCCCGAAATCGCTACTTACGGTTACATCGGACTTGAATTTTTAAAGAGAAAAGGAAAAACTATCGAAAAAATAGAATTGCAAAGAATGACGGAATTAAGTGAATTTGAAATACAACTTAATACTTGTCAAGGTTGCATTTTTGGAGTTACTGAACAGGTAAAAGACGTTTTAAAAAATAAAAATATTAACCAAATATATCGTTCGTTTCAACAAAGCGGATGGATAAAATAACTACACACAACAATGGCTATAAGTAATTGCTTGTTCTCGCCTACTTCTGAAAATCCTCGCGGATTTTCAGTTTGGTGTGTACTTGTAAAGTTAAGTGCTAAACCATGCAACTACTCATAGCCGAGACCGTTACCAGCAAGCTTAAAAAATGACAAAAAACTAAAATATGAAAAAAATAAATCTTTTAACATTCTTTTTATTTCTAAATTTCGCATCATATGCTCAAGAAAGAGAATTAGAAACATTCAGAGACAAAGTTTATACTTATGTAAACTATGACAAAAACAATAATAGTGAAATAAAATCAATACAATTACAAAAAGACAAATTATTAAAAGAATTAGAAAAATCTTTTTTATCATTTATTCTTAATGAGAAAAGTCATAATTTCGATACAATTAAAAAAAATGCAGCTTCAATTGGGAAAGGAATTCGTTGTACTGAAATAAGAAAAGATTATTCAATAAAAAGTAAAGAACATAATATAGATATTTTAGTTTCTTTAAATGGTATTTATGACTTTGGACGACCAGAATTTGTTTCATTTTTTATACAGCCTTTTCATATAGAAAATGAAGATTATATTGTATATTATTACAAGTTAAATGGAAAAGGAAAATACTACATAAAAAATTTAAAAGACAACAAACTGCTTTTAGAAAGTGAAGCATTTTCAAGCCATAGAGCAATAGCTAATATGTTTCAAATTGATGAAAATCACTTGTTAATAATTGAATATATGGATAGCAAAGGACAAAGAGCTTATGTTTTAAATAAGTCAAAAAACAATTTAGAACAAGCTTTATCCTTTAAAGGAAAAACTTTTATTAAAAACACTACAAACTATACTAAATCAACTAAACTTACTTACGAACCAAGTAGAAAATATTTGCATATTGCAGGAAATGAAAACATAATAGACCATAATAATTTATATAAAAAGTTTATATTTTATGACAAAGAAAGTCAAACAATTTCTTATGTAATTAATAATAAAGGAGAGCTATCTTCTGCAAAATGGATAAACAATTCATTTGAAATAGATGACTTCTATTTAGGAAATTATATGCACGACGAACCAATGCCAATGCCAGAACCTTTAAAAACTGATTGATTAAATTAAAAAGCCAGCAGGTAACAACAGTTTGGCAAAATGGCGGGTTCAGTGCTAAATTGAACATTTGGTTTTCAAATAAACATTAGTGCTAAATTGAAAGTAAGTGCTTCTAAATCCGCCACTTCGCCAAGCTGGAAAACGTTGTACCTCATTGTGAAAATACAATATCGTTCATAAATAATTAAAAAATGCTAAATTATTACATTTCAAAGAAAGGGAATTTTACTCATCAAGAATTCAATAATGAAATTGAGCTTGCTATAGCATACTTTTCTGAAAATTTGAAACCTAATAAAGTGATTTTTAATAAAACCAGACATTCAATCAATATTTGCTACACAATAAATGATATTGAATACGAAGGTACTTATATTAGTATTCAGATAACTATTAAAGAAAAAACAATTGGTGTAATTGATTGTTTTCTAGATAATAAAAAAATATTTATGGAACTATCTTATACATCCGTATAACTTTTTAAAAAATAAAATATGAATAAATTTAAATTAAATAAAATAATCATTCTTATATTTTTTCTATTCAATATATCTACTTTTTCTCAAACAAGAATTGAAATGGAAGAAGTTAATGGTGTATACATGATACCATGTAAGGTAAACGGTCTTCCTTTAAAATTCATTTTTGATACAGGAGCTTCAGATGTGACCATTTCAAAAACCGAAGCCTTATTTATGATTAAAAATGGTTATTTAAGAAACGAAGATATTGGTGACAAAGAATATTATACTTTAGCAAATGGTAATACTGTTGAAGGCATCGTAATAAATTTAAAAGAAATTGAAATTGGAGGTGTTAAAATTGAAAATATAAAAGCTTCAGTAGTTCTTGAACAAAAAGCCCCTTTATTATTAGGGCAATCTGCTTTACAAAAGCTAGGAACCTATAAAATTATAGGCAGTACTTTTGTTTTAGAAGATTATTCTTCTAATACAGTTTTATCAATTTTAGATAAAAAAAATGGTTTTAAAACTCTAAAACTTGGTACTAAATTCAACGAACTTCCTTATTTTTTTAAAACAGCTGAGTTTGCTGTAAATAAAAAAGAAAATTTAGCAATTGGTATAATCAAAGACGCTCCGGATGAATTCAAAACTATTTTTGATATAAAAATGGATTTTTTAGTGGTTACAATTGATTTAGATACGAAAACACTTAATGGAATACAACTTCTTAAAGTTTATAGTACAATCATAGAAGATGATAAAACAGTCTTACCTTCAGTAGAAGATTATAAATATTTAAATTATATGTATTATAGAGTTTTAGGCGTAAAACCCAGCTTTTTCAAACAAGATTTTCTAGACTCAAAAAAAATAGCTTCAACAGAAGGAGGCTATTCCTATTGGAAAGGTGAAAATGTTTTATTAAGCGTAGGAAATGAGTTATCAGAAGTTAAATTAACGAAGGATTACAAACCTGCTTCTATATTTAATCTTAAAATTACATATACAAAAAATGAAAATCAATCCTTGGATAGCCTTTTTGATAAATTTTAAATAAAACTTAAAAACAACAAGGTACAACAGCGGTTAAAAAAAATGGCTTGTTCAAGAATTTCCCGAAAATTCTCCGAATTTTCTAAATTTTGTCTATTTTTGGGTTGGCTTGGTTTTGGCTCACGCCACTTTCTTTAGCCGCGGACCGTTGTGGTGCATTATGATGAACGATAAAGAAAAAGCTATACGAATTACAAAGACCTTTCTCGAAAAGAATGAGATATATAAGGATTATATTGTTGACTCTTCTAATATTTTGGAACGAGAATCTCTTTGGTACATCCCATTTAAAGAATTAAATCCTGACTCAAACAATTTTTTAGTTGGAGCTTATAATGGAATTATTGTTGACAAAAGTTCATCTGATTTTCTTCAACCAGGAAGCGCTTTGAGTCTTGACGAATGGATTTACGGATTTGAAATAGGAATTAGAGGAGAACGATATGATTTGATAATTGAAAAAGTAATCGACTTCCAAAAAACTTTAGATATTTTAAGTAAAATTGGACTAAGCTACGTGGAAATAGAAATTGAAAACGGAACGGAATGGAAAATTCCTAAAAACTTCAAGCAGAAAGAAATAAAAAGCCGACTTGACAAACTGCCATGTAAATTTAAGAATCAATCGTTTACTTATTCAATTAATGAATTTAAAAAATAAGAAGTGAACGAATATTTGAATATAAACTCGTAACAACAGAAAATACAGACTCTTCAATACTTGGAGAATTGTTAAATTAATAAAATAACGACACCACAACAATGGCTATAAGTAATTGCTTGTTCTCACCTACTTCTGAAAATCCTTACGGTTTTCAGTTTGGTGTGTACTTGCAGAGTTTAGTGCTAAACCACGCAACTACTCATAGCCGAGACCGTTACCTGTAATTGTAATAAAAACTTTTAATTATATAAATTATGAAAACAAAAAAACAATCAATTTTAATCTTATTAATTTTCATCACAGTATTTGCTGGAAAAACATTTTTTGGTAAAGGAATAGATAGCGGAATTGAAAATTGGAGATTTTATGTTTCTCTTATAGGATTTTTGATTTTACTAACCACTTCAATTATCTTTTATAAAAATTTAAAAAAAGACAGCCAATAATAAAAAGAATTAGTTGTGCTAAGCATTTAATAGAATTTGGCGAAAATTAAAATTTTATGAGAGATTAAATTCTGGAAATTCTAAACTGTAAAAAAACAACTACAGGTAACAGCGGTTAAAAAAAATGGCTTGGTCAGGTTCATTCCGAAAATTCTCCGAATTTTCAGAATTTTATTTATTTTTGGGTTGGCTTGGTTTTGGCTCACGCCACTTTCTTTAGCCGCGGACCGTTGTAGTTCAGCTTATTCGTGATGTTCTTCTTTAAATTTAAAATCTAGTATTTGAACTAAAGATTTTAAAATTGTTGCGTGAATTTTTAACTTGAATTACGAACTTAAAAAAACTTTACGCTGACTTTTGATAAACTATGATTACTGAATTGCGTTGTGTTGAATTTTGACTAACGTTGCGGAAAAGCGTTGTAAATAATAAAGCCGAAACTACAACAACAGTTTACACTCAGCGCAAGGTTCTCGCCTATTTGCTGAAAAAATTCGTGCCGAATTTTTTCTAATCGGATTTTTTGTTATCTTTGGTTCATAAGGTTTGCGCCGAAGTGTAAGCCGTGACCGTTAGCAGTAATAATAAAAAACATACACAATTAATGAGAAAATATTTTATTTATAATGGTGAAACTGAAGTTGGACCATTTGATTTTGAACAATTAAAATCCTTACAAATAAAAAGTGACACGCCAATTTGGTATGAAGGATTAGAAAATTGGACAACTGTAGATAAAATAGATGAACTTAAAACAATAATTGTTTCTACTCCACCGAAATTTGAAAATACAAAACAAAATTTTTCAAATCCACCTAAATTTTCAAATTACGAAAAACCAACGAAAAAGAATAACGTTTTACGAAACGTTTTAATTGGTTTAGGTATTTTACTAATTAGTGTTTTGGTTATTTCTGCCATTAACTCTGAACCAAGTGAAGCAGAATTAGAATTAATGGATATTAAGGCTGACTCTATAATTCAAAAATCGGAGCGTGAAAGAATAAATTCTGAAAAAACAATAAAGAATAGAAATTACAGAAATAATTGGCAAGATTTCTTAACAGTAACTACAAATAAATATTCTTATTACGAAATTGGTGGAATTGAGAATCTGCAAATTATTGTTACAAATAAAACTGAATACAAAATAGACGAATTTAAAGTAAATGTTTGTTATGTTATTGACAATGGAGATTGTTATAAAAATGAGCAAATAACAATTTACAATATACCAGCAAAATCACAAAAAAGTGAACCTGCACCAAATTCGAATAGAGGAAAACGTGTTGACCTTTTTGTTGAAGAAATTTATAGCGATGAATTAAATTTTGGATATGCTCCAGGAAATTGGTCGAAAAATTCTGATGACCCATTTTTTACAAAGGAAAAACGATAAATTACTACTGCTAACAACGGTTACAAGTAATGGCTAGTTTAGGAATATTCCGAAAATTCTCCGAATTTTCTAAAATAAGTTTATATTTGTTATAGCTTGGTGTTGATTTACGCCACTACTTGTAGCCACATACCGTTGTACACCATTTGAGCAACACGCTCGAAAAGAAAAATGAATTAAACATTATGAAAGAAAATAGCATACCGAAAATTTATCAGATTACAGGATTGATTGCATTCATCTATTCAATATTATTAGTTGTATATGCAATTTATAATCAATTTTTCTATGTAGATGGTACTTGGTTTCACGGATTTACAGCAAATGGATTTGCAGTTTTGAGCGGATTAATTTGGTTTGGAATTCTATTTATTTTTAAATGGTTTTTAAACAGAGTTCTTTATTATTCAAAATCTAACTTACTTATAAATGCTTATCTGATTTTTTTAGGAATTTCAACCTTATCTACAGCAACAGTTTTGTATAAATCAATAAAAGTTTACTCATCACTCGAAGAAGGTGATAAATTCAACTCTTTGACTGCTTTTGCTACTTCATCAATTTCAGGTGCAATATTTCTTTTTATCTCAAGCTTTGCAATTATTCTAATAAGTGTACTGTTAGGAAATCAAATAAGAAAAATAGATATAGTTCAAAAACAATTATTTCAAATACTTGGCTTTACATTTATTGGTTATGGTGTTGTTTCTGTATTAGGAACATTTGGACTATTAGGAACTGACGTTTTTCAATTCTTAACAAAAGCTGGCTTATCAATTTTAATCGGACTAATTATTAAAAAAGTATTTAGTATGGACTATTCAGACCTAATTACTTTGACCGATTTTGAAAATCGAACAGAAAAATCAGCACCTAAACCTAAACCTGAACAAAGAAAAGAATATAAAACGCCTGAAATAACAACTACTTATAAAAATACGGTTGTCAAAGAAAAACCGAAAGAAACCTTTTCACACAATGAGGAATTACCAAAAATAAATTTAGAAGAACTTGAAGACAAAGATTTAATTCTTTCGTATTTCGAAAATTTACCTGAAGTAGAATTAAACCGATTGGAAGCTTTAATACAGAATAAATACAAACAGGTTTTGACAAAAGAACAAAAACAGAATTTAGTTTTACATTATATTTCAGAAAAAAAATTATACGACCATCAACGATTTTTACCAAAATAACTGAATAAAAAAACGGTGTACAACAATGGCTATAAGTAATTGCTGGTTCTCGCCTACTTCTGAAAATCCTCGCGGATTTTCAGTTTGGTGTGTACTTGCAAACTTAAGTGCTAACCCACGCAACTACTCATAGCCGAGACCGTTGTGTGTAAGCTAAAAAAAGCATCGTAAATGACAAAAGAAAGTGCTGAAAAAATTGGAATTCGAGTCGCGACAATTTCTGTGTCAATTGGAATTGTTTTAGCTTATTTGATTCCGACTTGGATATTTTGGGACGGAACTTCAAAATCATTCACGTGGATTTTTGATATTGGATTTTGGTTTAATGTGATTATGGGAATCGCATTCTTTTACGGAATGGGATACTTTTTCGGTAAAAAAGCAGGAATTGAAATTCTCGTAAAAAAACGGAATTATATTCTAACTGGAATAAAATACGGAATTCTGACTTTGATTACAGCTACTTTTTTGACAAGTCTAATCGGATTTTTCCAAGAGGGAATTGACAATATTGGCGGATTTAGCAATCCTTTTTACGATTACATTTTTAAACCAATGTATTGGATTTTAATGTATGGAATTATTCCAGCTATTATTGTTGGAATTTTATTCGGACTGACAATAAAACTAAATGGAAATAAAAAGCCTACACACAACAATGTATAACCGCAATTACGGCGGATTCGACTACGTCCGAATCCACTCGGAATTGCTAACGCCAGTTCTTAACCGAAAAACATTATCTTTAATCCCGTAACTGACGGTTATACGAGACCGTTAGCAGTAATTTAAAACAAATGAATATATTTAAGAAAATATTCAAGAAGACTCAAATAAAGGAAATTGATTCTCAAGAAAATAAAACGGAGACACTTCAAATTAAGCATATTCCATTTCCTGAATTTGCTATTGAGGGTATTGAACAAAATGACTTAATTAAAATTTTAAATTTTGACATTGAAGATACTTTGGATTTAGAAGATGCTGAACGTTTTATTTGGCCATACTGGAATAAACCAAATCAAGAAAATAAAATAAGAACTATAATAAGCGAAAAATTAGATAATTGGATTTTCATTTATGGATACAATTATAATCCAATTGAAATAATAAAAATGCTAATTAAACATTCAAATTATAGAATTAATTATTATTCTGCAGATTCACAGACTAGTGATTATGAATGGATTATTGCAAATAATGGAAAAATAATTCGTGAATTTTATAGCTGTTGGAATATCGAAATCAATAAAGGTGAACCTTTAACAGAACTAGAAAATAAATTCGTTAAGAGTTTTAGCAACAAGGAATTTGTTTTTGGCGAAGAAGTTTGTATATCAATTTATAATCACACTTGTGGTTTAGATTTTAAAAAATATACAGCAGAAACAAAATTCAAAGTTGGAACCATACCTATAACTTCAAACTGATTAGAAAAACTACTGCTAACAACGGTTAAAGTAAATGGCTTGGTCAAGAATTTACCGAAAATTCTCCGAATTTTCTAAATTTTGTCTATTTTTGGGTTGGCTTGGTTTTGGCTCACGCCACTTTCTTTAGCCGCGGACCGTTAGTGGCAACTCTAAAAAGACGATAGTGAAACTATTCAACTTCATAAAAAGACAACCTAAAATAGACTTCTCGTCTGAGGAGACTATAAGACGTTTGGTTGATTATATGCCTAAATTTTATAGAACACACAGACAGTTTATTAATTGCGTTGAATTTTTAGAGAACAGAGAATGGGACCTTGCACTTGACAGCTTAATTGAACTTGCTGACGAAACGGAACATTATTTTTCTGAAGACTTTTGGCGTGGGCTTGCTGACTCTGCCGAAAAAATGAACTTAACAGACAAAGCAAATTATTGTAGAAAGCAAATCAAGCGAAACGCAGAAGATATAAAATCAACGACACCATTTGGTTGGACTACTATAAAATTTGACGACACACATTTTCAACATCACATCTCGGAGAAACTTAAAGAAGAATGGGCGACAGACAGACGTGAGAAAGATAAAGTTCAAGAATTACTAACAAAAGAAGGAGTTCATTTAAAATCACACGGACGTAGCGGATTTTTATACATTACTGACAATGGGAGAAATGCCGAAGTTGAGTTTGAATTAGGAATGAATGGACTTATCCTCTATTTCAGTAGCTTGAAAAATTGGTCATTACCGACAAAGCAAACACTGACGGTTGATGATAAGCAGAAAGTAAGAAATGATATTATTAACTGGGCGACAAAGACAAAAAATGCAATCGAATTTGACGACTGAAAGAAGAGCAGCCACTAACACGGGTTTTGCGTCAGGCGGGCTGACGTGCAAACATTGAGCTTAGTTCTTCGAATAAACTTTGGTAATAAATTGAAACTTTGTGCTCCGAAACCCGCCCGAACGCAAAGCCCGAAAACGTTGTGGTTAATGTTGAAAAACCAAGAAACTTAATGAATAAAACAATATTTGAGATTACCAAAATGGACTGTCCTTCAGAGGAAAATCTAATTCGAATGAAATTGGACGGAATTTCAAGTATTGCGAATTTGGACTTTGACATTCCCAACCGAAAATTGACCGTTTTTCACATCGGAGAAACTGACCAAATTGAAAAATCAGTTCTTGAACTAAATTTAGGCGGAAAGAAAATATCGACTGAACAAACCGAACAAACAGAATTTAATGAAAATGCAAACCAAAAAAAACTACTCTGGTCTGTACTTGCCATAAATTTTGCGTTTTTCATAATTGAAATGACAACAGGAATAATCTCAAAATCAATGGGATTGGTTGCCGACAGTTTAGATATGCTTGCGGACAGTTTCGTTTACGGAATTAGCTTGTTTGCGGTTGGCGGAACAGTAATAAAGAAAAAACGGATTGCCAAAATTGCTGGATATTTTCAAATAACACTTGCAATTATTGGATTTGTAGAAGTTTTAAGGAGATTTTTCGGAGACGAGAAATTACCCAACTTTTCGACAATGATTATAGTTTCAATTTTCGCACTTATTGCAAACGGAATTTGTCTTTACATTTTACAAAAATCAAAAAGTAAAGAAGAGGCACATATGAAAGCAAGTATGATTTTCACATCAAACGATGTGATTATAAATTTAGGAGTAATAACAGCTGGACTTTTGGTAAACTGGTTGAGTTCAAGCAAACCTGATTTGATTATCGGAACAATAGTTTTTGTTTTGGTAATTCAAGGAGCTTTTAGAATTTTAAAATTGAGTAAATAAATAAAAAACACTAACCACAACAATGGCTATAAGTAATTGCTTGTTCTCGTCTACTTCTGAAAATCCTCGCGGATTTTCAGTTTGGTGTATATTTGCAAAGTTAAGTACTAACCCACGCAACTACTCATAGCCGAGACCGTTACAAGTAACCTTATGAAAATTGGAACGCAAAAAATAGTAGAAATTTTAACAAAATGTACAGAAAATCTGTAACCAAAATAAAATAAAAAATAATATTTTAGCGTTTTAACATTTGTAATATTTTTAATCGTGTTAATTTATATGATTAAACACTTTTCAATTAAGCAAGGAAGTATTTTAACTTCCTTGCTACTTTTCTCTTTCATATTATTAACTTCATGTGTTCAGGGTAGTTTCAAAGGGTTATATAGTTATTATGACAGGTCAATAAAAGAAAAACCAGAAATTTTTATTAATACTAAGAATTTAGACACAATCAATGGTAAATTTTCTAAATTAGAAAACTATGTTTTTATAATTAATGGTAACGATTTAAAAAAATGTTTAAAAGAAAACGACAAATCCTTCATATATATTTGGGGAGCAAAATGTAGTAGTAAAATCTGTTATCCTTTAGAATTAATAGACAATCATTGTAAAAAAAATAATGTTTCTCTTTTTATAGTTGCTGAATATTATGATTCAGAAAACATGTCATATGATTATGAACTAGACAAAAATATATTGGCTATAGATACTAAACATTACAATACAAATTTAACTTCTAAATACTTAAATTTATTTTTAAAGGACATTGATAATAATTTAAATTATGATAATATTCCTGAAAGATATTTATATTTTGAAAAAGATAAATATATTAAAAGTTATGAATCGATATATGATTATAATGATGAAAAATAAATTCTTATTTTTTCTTCTATTAATTCCTACAATTAATTACTCGCAATCCGATGTTGATAAAATCTTAAAAGGTGGAGAAATAATTATTAATGGGTTATCATTTCTTAAAAAAGATAAATCAGAAGTCAAAGAAAACAATTCTAAAATAATTGAAAGTATTTGTATAAAAAACAAACTTACAGACAAAATAACTTTTATCATTGTTGGAAAAGACGAGGAAGATAATACTATCAAAAAAGAAATGGTCATTCAAAAAGACGGAAAAGAATGCGTTTTTGACATTCCAAAAGGCATTTATACATATGAAATTGTTTTAGCCAACAAAGAAATTTATAAAAAAGGTGAATACAAATTCAATGACGAAATTACTATAACAGTGAAGCCCGAATAAAAGGCTACTTGTAACATTGCATATATTCAATAGCGGTTTTTGGGTAACACCAAAAGCCGTTTTTGCACTTGTAATGTAATGTAAAAAACAAATAATATAGTAAATTTGTCCGCTACTAGAGTATATGCGGAACCGTTAGCTGCTATATTACCCAACAGAACGAATAAACAATGTTTAAAAAAATCTTTTCAATATTTAGTAAAAAACTGGAACTTGAAAATTTTGACGCTCTGCATCAAATTGAAAATATTGGAGAGAGAAAAAAGATTGATTTATTAATTGGAGATAAAATTCTGGAAATAAAAACCCATTTTGAATATAGAAAAATAAATGATTGGCTTGATACAAGCATTGCGTTCATACGTTTGGAGCGAAATGGAATAATTTGTTTTCCATATTCTGGAGATGAGGATTTTGAAAATGTGAATATTGAAATTAAAGCTGAACCAATTCTTGAGAAATTCCAAAACATAATTTACGGAACCACAATTGAGGATATATATTATATTGTTGATGGCAATGAAGAATTTGATGAAATGCAAATGGGATATTTTCTATTAAATAACGATTATATTTTAGAAGAAAACAGAATGTCCCCATCTGGAATTGGTGGAGCGGACATGTTTTGCAAAACTTCAGCAGAATTTGAAAAAGAAATACTTGAAAATAATATTTCAATTTATTCAGTAAAAAATAAAGCTATAAAATACAGCAGCTAACAGCGGTTTTGTGAAAGCGGGGTTTTAGGATTTATCGGTAATGGTCAGTGTTTGCACTTCGCTCCTATTTTTGAGCTTTTTTCTTTCAATCTTTTCGGTATATTTGTAAACATCAGTAACAAAAATCCCCGCCTTCACAAAGCCGGCGGGACGTTATAAGCTATTTTATGAAAAACTTGATAATCAAATTATTAAGTTTGTTTTTTTCAATTTGTTTTTTAAGTTGTAATCCAAATAAAAAAATTGATCGAGAAAACGAACCAACAATCTACAATATTCAAAGTGATGATTCTGAAATGAATCAAGCAATTGAAAATGCAAAACAAACACTAGATAGTTTTGACTTTGCTTTGAATAATAATACTCGAATTTTTACTTTTTTTGGATTAAAAAAAAGAGTTATTGAAAATGGATTTGTTGAACATATTTGGATAGGAAATATCAAAAAACTTGATAATGAAAATTATATTGGCATTGTAGATAACTTACCAGAAAAAATAGAAAACATAAAATTAGGTGATACAGTACAAATAAATAGAAAAGAAATAAGTGATTGGATGTACATAAAAAATTCAAAACTTCATGGCGGATTTTCAATTAAGCTACTAAGAGATAGAATGACAAAAGAAGAAAGGGAAAACTTCGACAGAGAAAGCGGAATGAAAATCGAATAAAAAAAACAGCTTATAACATCGGCTATAAATCATGGCTAGGTTTGCGCATATTTTCCGAATTTTCTCCGAAAATTCGAAATTAAATTCTATATTTGGAATGGCTCGGTTTGTGGTTTTCGCCACAATTTTATAGCCGAGGACCGTTGTGCGTAATACTAAAAAAACAAAACGATGAAAAATAAAATAATCTTTTTTATCCTTTTTTCAATTTTATTTTCAAGTTGTGAAAGTGATCCTATTGAAGCAAACATTCAAACGACTGTTCAAGGTGTAATTTTTGATAATGTAAATCAAGAGCCAATAGTAAATCAAGAATTAATTATTTCTGAATATAAAAAACGATTTGTTTCTGATGGAGGAACTGCTTATGACTTCATACAAAATGTTGGTTCTACAATCACGGATTCAAACGGTAATTATCATTTAACTTTTTCAACTTCTGGTAAAGGAGATTACTATACAATAAGTCCTTCTCATAATAATTTAATATGGAATTATTATCAAGATAAACTTGAAATAGGAAATATTGGCTCAAACAATGTATTTAACTATAATTTTTTAAAACTTTACCCTTGCATCCTGACAATAAACACAAATAACATTCAAAATATTCCATTACATATTAGTCATTTTTTAACTTTAAATAGTGAATTAAGTAATATTACTGAATATAATGGAACAGAAACAAGAACAATCTACATTGACAAGAATACAAATCAAGAAGTTAAATTTTACAGAAACATTACTCCAAATAATTCTCAAATTGCAACCATAGTAATTCCAGCAACTAATATTAATCAACAAACTACTTTTGAAATTAATTTATCAGATAGTGATTTTCAATAAGTACTACGCACAACAGCGGTTAAAAAAAATGGCTAGGTCAAGAATTTCCCGAAAATTCTCCGAATTTTCTAAATTTTGTCTATTTTTGGTTTGGCTTGGTTTTGGCTCACGCCACTTTCTTTAGCCGCGGACCGTTAGCAGAAATTTTAAGAATAATATTATGTTTGAAAATGAACCTAATGATTTTTTACTCCATAAAATTATGAATAGTGAAAATTATTCACATGAATATATTAAAGAAATGCATAATGAATTGGAAAAAAGAAGAATTAAAAATTCTTCAAATGAAATGCTGATATTTGAATTTATATTTTCTGAAAAATATTCTAAAGAGAATTTAACAAATGTTGGATTAGAACTTAAAAATAGAGGAATAGATACATCAAAATTTGACGATTTTACTTATATTGATTGTGTAGTGTTTCAATTTCCTAGTGGTTGGGAAAGTCTTTTAAAAGAGATGTTTTTAAAATTAAAAGACAATGGTTGGAATGCAGAAAACAGATTACATTTTAATTTTTCATTTGGTTCAATTAATATTGAAGGATTAAGAAACAAGAGTAATCCTGTTCTAAACGATATTGTAGAAGATTATATTAGTGACCTTTTTAAAACTTGTTGTCATTGTTCTTCAACAGATAAAGTAGAATATTTTGAAGATTTATATTTATGTCCAAGCTGTATGCTTGAAATAATTAATAAAAGAGAGATATTAGAAATTTCTAAATTTGGGTTTGTTTATTATAATGGACCAATTTACGAGAATGAAATAGGCAGATTTGACAAAATAAGATGGAGTGAAATTAAATATGTAGCTTTTGAACAAAATCTTGAATTAGATATAATAAAAGTTGACTTAAATAAATTAACTGAAGAGGAATTGTCATCAAATGAAGAAACATCAAACTCATTTTTTAGAGATAACTATATTTCATTTAGTAGTGATTATCACATCAATTTTTTTGAATTATTAGGACATATTCCACAAAATATTTTATCAACTAAAATAAAAGAAGAAATAAATTATGTTTTAAAAAAAATTAAAAAATGTAAAGTTTGTGAAAAAAAAGCAATAATTAATGATAAATGTCTATTGTGTGGTAATTACAGCTCACAGATTGAAAAACCAAGAGAAATTTGGATAAAAAGGTTTGGAAGTAAAGAAAATTATTTACAATATTTAAAAGATAATTATTTAAATTTTACAAAAAACAATTATTCTCATAATTATATATTAGAAAATGACAAATCTTTCAAATAAAAAAAACTTCTGCTAACAGCGGTTTGTTGTAATTACGCCTGTAAAGTACTATATTTATTGATATTTTTAGTTTTCAAACATTCATTAGTACAACATAAGTACAACAAATCAGAACTTTTTTACATGCTTGTAAATACCTCTTTTTTTAAGTTGTGCTTTGCGATTCATTTTTTGAAATTCTGCTAATCGTCCACAATAATATTCGTCTGTTGCTTTTGCAAATCCATTGATCAAAAGCAAATCATTCAAACACTCCCCTCCTGGCAAGATTACATATCCTAATTGTCGGTTCCAATAATCATAAAAGTTATCCTGTTCTGTAATTATCGTTACAACCGTTTTAGGCGGTGCCACTTCCAAAACATAATGTAAGGCTTCCAATCCTAATTGGATTAAAAATTGAGCAGCTAAACGTGTTTTCTGTTCGTCCTCTTTCATCTTTCTATTGTACTTTACTTCTGGTGCATCTAAACCATATAGTCGTATCTCTTTTCGCAAACGAGTGAAAAGATTGCTAATGATTATGCTGTCCCCATCTTTGACTTCATCTATTTGCCAATGGGTTTCCACTAAATAGGGTGCTTTTGCGTTATATTGCATTGATTTTCAGTATTTTAAGTTATTGTAAATCAAAGATAATGAATGATATTTGAGTATAAAATTTCACTTAAATATTAACTTCTAAAATCTTTACAAAATGGCTAGACAGAAAGGCGTTTTAAAGTATGTGGGGACTCTTGGAGATGTTCGCCACTTTAAAATTAAAGGGCAAGAAGGTTACTTTGCCGGAATGGTAGGTGGACCTTCAGGGGAGCAAGTATTAACTGCTCCAGAATTTGAAAGAACTCGTGAGAACATGAACGAGTTTGGTGCTTGTGCTAAAGCAGGAAAATCAGTTAGAACTGGTCTATCACAAATCGTGAAGCAAATGTCTGATACGCAAGTAGCAGGGCGTTTAACCGCTATCATGAAGAAAATCAATTTGGAAGACCAAACCGAAGCCAGAGGGTATCGAAAAATTGAGATTACCACTCAAAGAAATTACTTGGTAGGTTTTGAGTTTGACAAAACACTTCCTTAAATGGTATTTTCAATGCTCCTTACAGTGTTACGCATGACCCAGCAAGAAACACTGCTGATTTTGTAATTCCTGCGTTTAATCCAGCGAATTTGATTAATGCTCCTGCAGGTGCTACTCACTTTAGATTGATTCACACGCTTTCTGTAGTGAGTGACTTTGCTTACAATGCTGTAACGAATAGTTATGATCCTATTGACACAGCACAGAATGAAGTGAGTGATGTTCAATTCAGCACTTTCTTGGACTTGTATGCTCCTGCAACTGCTACTACCATTACAGCAACTTTGCCAAATGGTATCACACCATCTGCAGATGTTACCGTTCTTCAAGGTATTGGAATTGAGTTCTACCAACAAGTAGGTTCAAACTATTACTTATTTGCAAGTGGAAACTGCTTGAAAATTGAGGACGCATTTTAAGAATCCTACTTACAAATCCCTCAGCAACTCTGAGGGATTTTTTGTTTTAACTTACTAATTCAATTCCCATGGAAACAAAAATCATTCGCGTAGCACAGGGCAAACAAAGTACATTAAGCCAATTATATATCAATGGAGTATTTCAATGCTATTTACTAGAGGATAAAATACGAACTGAAAAAATCAAGGAACAAACTGCCATACCTACTGGAACCTATTCACTGCAGCTTAATACTTGGGGTGCAAAAAATGTGAACTACAAAAAAGCATTTGGAAAAGTTCATGAAGGTATGATTGAAATTACAGGATTACCAAATTTCAGTTATGTGTATATCCATACAGGAAATACGATTGAAGATACCGCAGGATGTCCGCTTTGTGGATTTGGGTTCCAACTTATCCAGGGCGATTACCGCGTTACGCAAAGTGTTATGGCTTACCAAATGATTTATCCTAAGCTAGCTGCATTAGCAAAGAACAAAGCAAACAAGATTAGTATCGAAAACAATTTTCAATTTTAAACTTGTAATGCCATGGCATTATTAATTAAAACCGAGTTTAAAAGTAGCAGTGATTTACTGAACCAAAAAGTAGATTATTTAGAACACCGAGTACAAAAATTAGAAATGCTTTGCATTCACGAACACCAAAGCGAAACAATTAAAAAAAATAAGTGAGTAATTATCCATCTTTAAAAATCACGAACATGAAAAGTAATGAAATGAATATCGTTCAAAGAGTAAAAGCTCCAACACCAAAGTTTTTCAAAGTATTGAGAACAATTGGTTTAGCCTTGGCAACCGTTGGAGGAACTATCATCGCTTCACCAATTGCATTGCCGGCTGGATTAGTTGCAGCTGCAGGTTATTTGGTTTTGGGCGGTGGTGTATTGTCGGCAGTATCGCAAACCGCTGTACAAGATGAAGAAGAACCGAGAGTTCCACAGGAAGACAAGGTTCAATAAAACTAAAATTGCTTACAAGTTGCAATCAAAAGCTCCTATTTCAGGGGCTTTTTTTTGTTTTATACTCAATTGCATCACTTTTTCCAATTTTATTTAATTGGTGCGTTTATATTGCCGTTATGTATTGTTTTGCTTCGGGATAGGGATTGTTTTTGTAAATTTGATGAAATGAAAAAACCTAGCCCATCGGGGCAAGGTTTGTGTTATTTGTTTCTGTAACGGAGTAAGATGGCGTTACGGATTTCGTTGATTAAGTGGATGTTTTTTGCGTGGTGTGCTTCTTGTTCTTGCAGCAGCTTGAGCGCTTGGATGTTTTTATGGTGCAGCTCGTGTTCACGCATTAATCGGGTGGCTTTTGGATTGAATTCTTTTTTGAATTCATAGAGGGATAAGAACGGAATAACCGAACCGCGAAGAAAAGGCATCCAGAATTGGGATTTCCATAGGCTCATGGCTATCCAAAAAATGTCTTCTTTTTGAGCTTCGGTTTGAAATACTAGTACAAAGCTGTTTGTAAAGGGTTCTATTTGTGGTTTGCCGCTATTAAATCCTTTGTTTGTAAATCGTCAGCAAAAAGTGGACTGATTTAATACTCACGGAATTCATCCAGAAATAGGTAAAGCCTTGAAACCTGTCACTAAATACATCATTAACAAGTATGTAAAATAATAATTATGAAATTCTATAGAATTATTTAATTCAAGAATAAAATTATAATATTTAGAAAACTTTTAGTTTCTTTGAAAAAAATATAGATGTACGGATTTCCGTATTGAATAGTCCCCAATTCAACCTATTTTTACTCACACCTTTTTCTGTAATAAAAAGATGTATATTGATTTCATTTACAATCGGTTTATTTGGTGCTGCAACATAGAAAATGTTGTAGAAAATTGAATTAAGTTAAAATATATTATCATGGGAAAATTTTACAAGATTTTACTTTTAAGTTGCTTTTTTGCTTTAACTAGCTTTAATCTTTATTCACAACAAATTAATCTTATTCGTTTTAACAACTCGGCAAGCTACACTCCTGGCTCAGGAGTTTCTGTAATTATTAACCCTACTGGTGTATTTGATTTGAATAACCAGTTTATTTTAGAATTGTCTAATCCTGGAGGAGTATTTACTACACCAACGGTCTTAAACACTTTAAATGAGTTTTATGTACCAGCTATAAATGGAGTATTACCTAATGGCTTAGCTGCAGGAACTTACAAATTAAGAGTTCGATCGACAAATCCTGTTTTGAGTGTTGAGACTAATAGTTTTAATGTAATTAATGGAAGTGCAATTCAAGTTCCAAAAGCTTTATCTGCAATAACTGCAAACAGTAATTTTATTAATTGTATAAATTGTAGTAATGAGTTTACTATATTCGGTAGTTTAAACAGAAGTGATATTGCAACAGTTGGAAGTACTGGTGGTAACGGTATTAATCTCCCACAAAGAGACATATCAATTTGCAATTATGATAATAATTTTAGTTATACAATAAATCTTGTAAGTAAAATTGATGTACCAACTCCCTCAATTACAACAACTCCAATAGCTCATACAAATGGTATATTCAGTTTACCAACTAACTTAGGAATTGGTACTTATATTTTTGAAATCCAAAAAAGCAATGTTAATTCAACATCTATTTACTCAATTGTATTTTTATTTCACGGAAATGCAACAAGTTTAGGGAACTCTTCAAGTGAACAAATATGTGTAAATGAAAATGTAACATTTGCAATTGACAAAACAATTACTGGAATTGGAAGAAATTATTATGGCTCAAAATACACTATTGATTTTGGTGATGGTACTGTCAATGAATACACTCATGCTCAATTACTCGAATTAATAACTATTGACCATACTTATACATCAGTCTCTTGTAATGAACCAAATGGTTCATATCTAATAAAAAAGGATTTATTTAATAAAGGTTTAAATAATACTTGCGCAACTTATACTGTCAATGGTAATGGAGTTTCAAAAAATGTAAATACAAGTAGTCCTCCTACAGCAAATTTTGAAATTCCTGAAAAACAATGTATCAATACAAACATTTTTGCTCAAAACACAACTATTCCAGGATCTTATGGTACAAATGGTTGTCTAAATGATGTTTTATATTATTGGTATTACAAAAGACCAAATGAGACTTCCTTTACATTAGTTCCTGCAAATAGCCCTTGGATAAATTCAACTTTTGATCTAACAATTCCAGCTACAACAGTAACAATCCCAGGTTGTTGGGAAATAAAACTTTTAGCAGTTAATCCAGATTTTTGTCAGATAGTTTCTGAAATGATCAAAACTATAAAAATTGAAGCTACCCCTACTCCTACATTCACCAATACACCACAATCTCCAATTTGTGCAGGTACTTCAGTTTTATTTACCAATACGTCTAATATTTTAAATATCCCTTGTCAGGAACCAGTTTATTCATGGTCGGTTACACCTGTTACTGGAACACCTGCCACTAGTACCGGTTATCAATTTATTGCTCCTACTAATACATCTTCGCAAAACGCCAACATATTATTTACACAACCAGGATCGTATTCAGTTGTTTTAAATGTTACCAACTCTTGTGGGACTTTTTCTTCAACTCCACAAATTATTGAAGTTTTTGGAGATCCTACTGTAAGCTTTAATCCTAATACATTAACTATTTGTGATACTGCTCCTGCTGGTTACACAATAGATTTTAGTCAAGTAGGTACTACTCCTACTTATAGTGTGGCACCATATGCTCCAACAAATTTTACATGGACAGTATCTGGTCCTGGTGTAACACCTGCTGATTATTCTTTTGTTGGTGGAACAAATGCAAATAGCCAATATCCTCAAATTAATTTTACAGCTTATAAAACGTATATTATAACTGTGCAAGTAAATGGAAATTGTGCAGGTTCTAATCAAGCTTCTTTTACATTCACATTAAAAGAAATGCCTACTATTACGAATACAAACTTGACTCAAACGATTTGTACAGGGGGAACTACTTCTCCTATAAATCTTACTTCAAGTATGGCTTCTGGAACTATTTTTAATTGGGTAGTAACCGCTACAAATGGAATAACTGGTTTTACAACTCCGGGTACAGGAAACACAATACCTGGCGCTACTTTGGTAAATCCTAGTAACACTTCTGGTACGGTAACTTATACTGTTACTCCATCTAATAATGGATGTGTTGGAACTCCTATAGATTTTGTGATAACTGTAAATCCATCTCCACTGGTTCCAGCACAAACTTTATCAGTATGTTCAGGCAATGCTTTTACAGTTTCTTTAAGCAATAATCCTCCTAGCGTAATTTTACCTTTGGGTACTACTTTTACATGGACAGTTACAAGTCCTGTTGGGATTACAGGCGCTTCTAATCAAACTACACCTGTTAGTTCTATTGGGCAAACATTGGTTAATACAACAAATGCTCCAATCGATGTAATCTACACAATTACTGCAAGTACTGGTTCTGCACCTTCTATTTGCACTAGCAACTTTACATTGACCGTAACAGTTAATCCTAGGCCTCAAATACCTAATCAAACATTATCTGTTTGTTCTGGAAATGCTTTTAACCTTTCCTTAAGTAATAATCCACCAAGTATAATTCTACCATCAGGAACTACTTACACTTGGACAGTAACAGCACCTGCAGGAATAACAGGTGCTTCTAATCAAAACACCCCTATAAGTAATATAGGCCAGACACTTCTCAATTCAACTAGTAATCCAATAAATGTAGTTTATAATATCACAGCAACTTCTGGATCAGGTAGCAGCGTATGTACCAATAATTTTACCTTGACTGTAACAGTAAATCCAGCTCCAAGCGCAACAATTTCAGGAAATGCGAGTGTTTGCCAAAATTCTAATTCAGCTGTTATTACATTTACAGGTCTTAATGGAGTTGCTCCTTATACTTTTACTTATAGTATTAATGGAGGTGCTAACCAAACCATAACCACTATTTCTGGAAATTCTGTTACTTTAACCGCACCTACCTCTTCATTAGGTACATTTGATTATTGTTTACTAAGTGTTGTCGATTCTAGTACTTCATCATGTTTGAATACAAGTAACTCATGTGTTTCTGTAATTGTCAATCCATTACCTACGGTATCTACTCAACCAACAACAACACAATCTATTTGTGTGGGCGGAACTATTGCTCCATTAACAGTAGCATATACAGGTGGTGTGGGAACTCCAACCTACCAATGGTATAGTAATACTACTAATAGTAACACTGGTGGTACTCTTATTGCTGGTGCTACTAACGCAAGTTATACTCCTGCTGCATTTACTGCTGCTGGAACCTATTATTTCTATGCAACTATTACCCTTAGTGGGAATGGCTGTGGTAGCACTACTTCGGATACCGCTGAAGTTATTGTGGTTGCTGACCCTATTGTAGATACACAAGCTTTAGCTACTCAAACACTATGTCAAAATAGTACTCCAACCGATTTAACGATTACTGTGTCTGGTGGTATTGGAACTTTTGCTTACCAATGGTACAGCAACACTACTAATAGTACTACTGGAGGTACACTTATTCCAGGTGCTACAAACGCAACATTTACTCCTCCTACTGCAACCGTAGGTACTCAATACTATTACTGTGTGGTTACTCAAAGTGGTGTAGGTTGTAATGTTACTAGTGCCGTGAGCACTGTAATTATTGTACCTGCTCCAGCTATTACTACACAGCCTGCTTCTAGTTCGGTTTGTGAAAATGGAACTCCTACTCTTCTAACGGTAGCTTACACTAACGGAACCGGAACACCAACATATCAATGGTTTAGCAATACTACTAATAGTACAATTGGTGGAACTGCAATTGCTGGTGCTACTACCGCTTCTTATAATCCTCCTGCTACTACAGTGGGTACTTTATACTACTATTGTGAGATTACTTTTTCTTCTGGTGGTTGTACTAGTGTACTTTCTAATACAGCGGAAGTAGTGATTAATCCTTTACCAACAGTATCTACTCAACCGACAACAACACAATCTATTTGTGTGGGCGGAACTATTGCTCCATTAACAGTAGCATATACAGGTGGTGTGGGAACTCCAACCTACCAATGGTATAGTAATACTACTAATAGTAACACTGGTGGTACTCTTATTGCTGGTGCTACTAACGCAAGTTATACTCCTGCTGCATTTACTACTGCTGGAACCTATTATTTCTATGCAACTATAACCCTTAGTGGTAATGGTTGTGGTAGCACTACTTCGGATACCGCTGAAGTTATTGTGGTTGCTGACCCTATTGTAGATACACAAGCTTTAGCTACTCAAACACTTTGTCAAAATAGTACTCCAACTGATTTAACGATTACTGTGTCTGGTGGTATTGGAACTTTTGCTTATCAATGGTACAGCAACACTACTAATAGTACTACTGGAGGTACACTTATTCCAGGTGCTACAAACGCAACATTTACTCCTCCTACTGCAACCGTAGGTACTCAATACTATTACTGTGTGGTTACTCAAAGTGGTGTAGGTTGTAATGTTACTAGTGCCGTTAGCACTGTAATTATTGTACCTGCTCCAGCTATTACTACACAGCCTGCTTCTAGTTCGGTTTGTGAAAATGGAACTCCTACTCTTCTAACGGTAGCTTACACTAACGGAACCGGAACACCAACATATCAATGGTTTAGCAATACTACCAATAGTACAATTGGTGGAACTGCAATTGCTGGTGCTACTACCGCTTCTTATAATCCTCCTGCTACTACAGTGGGTACTTTATACTACTATTGTGAGATTACTTTCTCTTCTGGTGGGTGTACTAGTGTACTTTCTAATACAGCCGAAGTTGTGATTAATCCTTTACCAACAATATCTACTCAACCTACAACTACACAATCTATTTGTGTGGGTGGAACTATTGCTCCATTAACAGTAGCATATACAGGTGGTGTGGGAACTCCAACCTACCAATGGTATAGTAATACTACTAATAGTAACACTGGTGGTACTCTAATTACTGGTGCTACTAACGCAAGTTATACTCCTGCTGCATTTACTGCTGCTGGAACCTATTATTTCTATGCAACTATTACCCTTAGTGGGAATGGCTGTGGTAGCGCAACTTCGGATACCGCTGAAGTTATTGTGGTTGCTGACCCTATTGTAGATACACAAGCTTTAGCTACTCAAACACTTTGTCAAAATAGTACTCCAACTGATTTAACTATTAATGTGTCTGGTGGTATTGGAACTTTTGCTTACCAATGGTACAGCAACACTACTAATAGTACTACTGGAGGTACACTTATTCCAGGTGCTACTAACGCAACATTTACTCCTCCTACTGCAACCGTAGGTACTCAATACTATTACTGTGTGGTTACTCAAAGTGGTGTAGGTTGTAATATTACTAGTGCCGTGAGCACAGTAATTATTGTACCTGCTCCAGCTATTACTACACAGCCAGCTTCTAGTTCGGTTTGTGAAAATGGAACTCCTACTCTTCTAACGGTAGCTTACACTAACGGAACCGGAACACCAACATATCAATGGTTTAGCAATACTACCAATAGTACAATTGGTGGAACTGCAATTGCTGGTGCTACTACCGCTTCTTATAACCCTCCTGCTACTACAGTGGGTACTTTATACTACTATTGTGAGATTACTTTCTCTTCTGGTGGTTGTACTAGTGTACTTTCTAATACAGCGGAAGTTGTGATTAATCCTTTACCAACAATATCTACTCAACCGACAACAACACAATCTATTTGTGTGGGTGGAACTATTGCTCCATTAACAGTAGCATATACAGGTGGTGTGGGAACTCCAACCTACCAATGGTATAGTAATACTACTAATAGTAACACTGGTGGTACTCTAATTACTGGTGCTACTAACGCAAGTTATACTCCTGCTGCATTTACTGCTGCTGGAACCTATTATTTCTATGCAACTATTACCCTTAGTGGGAATGGCTGTGGTAGCGCAACTTCGGATACCGCTGAAGTTATTGTGGTTGCTGACCCTATTGTAGATACACAAGCTTTAGCTACTCAAACACTATGTCAAAATAGTACTCCAACTGATTTAACTATTAATGTGTCTGGTGGTATTGGAACTTTTGCTTACCAATGGTACAGCAACACTACTAATAGTACTACTGGAGGTACACTTATTCCAGGTGCTACTAACGCAACATTTACTCCTCCTACTGCAACTGTAGGTACTCAATACTATTACTGCGTTGTTACTCAAAGTGGTGTAGGTTGTAATGTTACTAGTGCCGTGAGCACTGTAATTATTGTACCTGCTCCAGCTATTACTACACAGCCTGCTTCTAGTTCGGTTTGTGAAAATGGAACTCCTACTCTTCTAACGGTAGCTTACACTAACGGAACCGGAACACCAACATATCAATGGTTTAGCAATACTACTAATAGTACAATTGGTGGAACTGCAATTGCTGGTGCTACTACCGCTTCTTATAATCCTCCTGCTTCAACAGTGGGTACTTTATACTACTATTGTGAGATTACTTTCTCTTCTGGTGGTTGTACTAGCGTACTTTCTAATACAGCGGAAGTAGTGATTAATCCTTTACCAACAGTATCTACTCAACCGACAACAACACAATCTATTTGTGTGGGCGGAACTATTGCTCCATTAACAGTAGCATATACAGGTGGTGTGGGAACTCCAACCTACCAATGGTATAGTAATACTACTAATAGTAACACTGGTGGTACTCTTATTGCTGGTGCTACTAACGCAAGTTATACTCCTGCTGCATTTACTACTGCTGGAACCTATTATTTCTATGCAACTATTACCCTTAGTGGGAATGGCTGTGGTAGCACTACTTCGGATACCGCTGAAGTTATTGTGGTTGCTGACCCTATTGTAGATACACAAGCTTTAGCTACTCAAACACTATGTCAAAATAGTACTCCAACCGATTTAACGATTACTGTGTCTGGTGGTATTGGAACTTTTGCTTACCAATGGTACAGCAACACTACTAATAGTACTACTGGAGGTACACTTATTCCAGGTGCTACAAACGCAACATTTACTCCTCCTACTGCAACCGTAGGTACTCAATACTATTACTGTGTGGTTACTCAAAGTGGTGTAGGTTGTAATGTTACTAGTGCCGTTAGCACTGTAATTATTGTACCTGCTCCAGCTATTACTACACAGCCTGCTTCTAGTTCGGTTTGTGAAAATGGAACTCCTACTCTTCTAACGGTAGCTTACACTAACGGAACCGGAACACCAACATATCAATGGTTTAGCAATACTACCAATAGTACAATTGGTGGAACTGCAATTGCTGGTGCTACTACCGCTTCTTATAATCCTCCTGCTACTACAGTGGGTACTTTATACTACTATTGTGAGATTACTTTCTCTTCTGGTGGGTGTACTAGTGTACTTTCTAATACAGCCGAAGTGGTGATTAATCAGATTCCTGTTGTAAATAGCGTTTCTGCTATAATTTGTAGTGGAGAACAATACATTTTTAATTCAACAAATTCAAATGATGTATTACCTGTTGGTTTACAATATAGTTGGAATTTAGTTTCAATGACACCTTCTGGAACAGTAACAGGATCGGTAAATAATGGAACATTACAAAATCAATTTATTCAACAATTAGTGAATAATTCTAATGCTATTTCAACCTTAGTATATGAAGTTACACCTATTGCAGGTATTTGTACGGGTAACACATACACAATTACAATTGAAGTTTACCCTAGACCTGATGTTACTTTTGACCTTCCAAATCAAACCATTTGTAATGAAACCAACACATCATTAGTTACTCTAAATTCAACCCTTCCAGGAAATATTACTTATGAATGGAATGCTACAATTCCATCAGGAATTACTGGTGCTATTAGTAGTGGAACCAACATAATACCTGTTCAAACTTTGGTAAATAGTACGAATGCACCATTAACAATTACTTACAATGCAACCGCTACTTTTAACAATAACGGTTCTTCTTGTGAAGGTAACGTGTTTACGTACAGTATAACCGTAAACCCTACGTTTTCTTCTTCTGGAGTGTTATCAAATTATAATGGATATAATGTAAGTGTTTTTGGTGCAAACGATGGGGCAATTGACCTTACGACAATAGGAGGTTCAGGAACTTACACTTATAGTTGGACTGGACCAAATGGATACACTTCAACTAATGAGGATATATCAGGATTATTAGCTGGGACCTATACTGTGACCATAAATGATGGTTACTGTGCGCCAATAATTTTAACTTTTATATTAACCCAACCTCCTGAATTACTTATTCAGCAAGATTTAAGCCTTACGATAAACCTGATTTGTTTTGGAGACAATAATGGTGCTGTAGGAGTATTAATCACTCAAGAATCGGTTCCTCCTTATGATTATGAATTATATGATAGTAATGGCAACCTAGTCACATCAATTATAAATTCTACGAACTTAAACCCTCAATTTACAGGATTAGTCGCTGGAGTATATTCACTAACAGTTATAGATGCTAATGGAGGAGGAAAAACAGTAACAGGACTTACTGTTACCCAACCAGATGATATTATAATTACAGCAACCACAACACCGATTACTTGTTATGGCGCTAACAATGCTTCAATTACATTAACTGTAACTGGAGGAACAGGTCCATATCAAGCGCAATGGGATAATTTAGCTACTGGGTTTTATCAAAATAATTTAGCTGCTGGTAATTATTCAATTTTAGTGACTGATAGTAATGGTTGTACTAAAACAATTGTAGTAAATATTCCTGAAGCACCAATATTTACAATCAATCCGGTAGTCGTTAATATTTCTTGTTATGGTGCTAACGATGGAAGCATTAATCTAAACTTAGTTGGTGGAATACAACCAATCTCTTTAACTTGGAGTGATGGAAGTACTGCAGGTTTAGTTAGAAATAATTTGGCACCTGGGACATACACTGTTACTATAGTTGATTCAAAACCATGTACCATTGTTAGAACTTTCATCATTGTTGAACCACAACCACTTGTTTTAAGTGCAAATATTCAAAATGCTTTAGATTGTAATAATGCGAATAGTGGTTCTATTAATCTATTAGTATCTGGAGGTACTCCTCCATTTACTTATAGTTGGTCAAATGGAGCAACTACTGAAGATTTAAATACTATTTCATCAGGAAATTATGCTGTTTTAGTGACTGATTCAAGAGGATGTACAAAATCAGCACAATATAGTGTAAACCGACCACAACCATTAACATTGAATGTAGAAACTGATACTAATGTTAATTGCGAAACAAGAGACATCAGTCAGATTTTTGAAGCACAAGTTTCTGGAGGTGTACCGCCAATACAATTAAGTTGGTCGAGCGGAACTGTTAGTGGCGCTAACAATGAATTTATGACCACTGATCAGGATGGTTTAGTGATTTTAACAGCTACAGATGCCTTAGGTTGTACCACTACTTACAGCTTAAACGTTGATATACCTGTTATAGGAAATGCATCTTTCGATCAAAATTCTTATGGATACACTGCCTATGGAATATATTCAATTTTAGATCCTATACAGTTTACAAATACGGCTACTGGTGATTATGTGAGTATATTATGGAACTTTGGTGATGGAACATTTTCAAACGAAGAAAATCCAATTCATACTTATGTACTGGAAGGAAACTATGTAGTAACTCAAACTGTTACTTATCCTTTTGGTTGTGTGTATGTTCATACAATAAGCTTACTAGTTGAAAAAGGATATTTACTTGTAGTTCCAACTGCATTTACACCAAATAATGACGCACTAAACGACACTTATAGACCTGTTACAAAAGGTTTAAAAATGTTCGTATGGATGTTTATGACACATGGGGTTCTTTAATCTATTCAGAAACTGGAGATGTACTTCGTGGCTGGGATGGCACAATAAAAGGTGTTAATGCTGAAAACGGAAATTACCATTGTAAGGTAAGCGCTGAAACGTTTTATGGAAGTATAATAAGAGCTGAAGAAACTTTTGTCTTAATTAAATAAGAATTAGAAAAAAATGAAATTTAAATTATATATATTACTAGTCTTTGTTACCCATTTTATTGAAGTTAAGGCACAAGACCCTGTATTTACACAATTTTTAATAGTTCCTGAAACATTAAATCCGGGATTTACTGGATCTGCAAGTTCATGGAATGCAGGGATAATCCATAGGAGGCAATGGCCAGAAGGTAATAGACGAATTGATACCCAATATGGATTTGCTAATAACTTAGTGACCGACAATCTAGGCGTTGGGATAACTGTCTTAAATCAAAAAGAAACTTTCACAAATTATAACTATTTTCAATTTAATGGAGCCGTTTCTTATCGAATAGATTTAAATTATAACTGGCGTCTAAGATTAGGTTTAGAAGGAGGTTTTGGACGTAAAGATTTCAACTTTGGTAATTTACTATTAGAAGATCAGATAAACATCAATGATGGTTCAATCTCAGGAAGTAGTATTGACCCAGGTTTTCTTAGATATAATAATCAAATCAATTTTGTAGATTTTTCTTTTGGAGTTTTAGTTGATGAAGAAAATGCATGGTTTGGAGCTGCCTTAAAACACTTAACTCGTCCTGACATTTCTTTTCTTGAAAATGGTAATGTGCCTTTAGATTTGTTCTTATCAGTACATGGTGGCTATTATTTTGCTTTAGATAATTCGCCAACTATGATTTTGCCTGCAGATACAGATTTATTAGTATCTTTTAATTACATGAGACAATCTCAATTTAATCGATTAGATATTGGTGCCTCTTTAGAAATGAATATGTTTTCGTTTGGAGTTATTGCAGCTACCAACCCAGAAGGAAGAAGTACAAATAGTCATCTTGTTACTTCTCTTAATCCTTTTGTCTCTATGAGAGCTGGCGAATTTAAATTTGGATATTCGTATGATATTAATACATCTAGATTTGGACAAAATCAAGGAGTTCATGAACTTACTCTAACTTGGCAATCTAAATATACTTGTAGAGATTGTGATAATTATCGAATGAAACTCAAAGATATTAGATGGTAAAAAATAAAGGCTAAAGAAACAATAGTTTTCTTTAGCCTTTAAAATTTTGTAGAATAGCAAGATAAAAATTTTCAACAGAAGGTCCTTCTAAATTCCCTAGTTTAAAATTTGCTGTTCTTTTAACTCTTCCAATAGAATCGTAATTTGTCAACAAACCCTCTATTTTTCCATCTTTTAAATTGTAAGTTGAAATAACATTTCCATTCTCATCATAATCCTTTTTAAATCCATTATTAGGATCATACACTCCTCCCTTTTTATAAATGCTTACTTCATAAACTGTGTAAGTTTTTTTATTGGAGCCACCATAATAATAATCATCATCATTATCACTATCCTCTTCACGATTATAAGCTATCTTTAAATAGAATAACTTATTCTCATAGGATGCTACAACACGATTATCTAATATTTCCTCATCTGTTAATTTATAACCATTTGAAGAAACTTGTTGAATTATCGTATTGTAAAACTCTTTTTGCCTAAAACGATACATAATCTTATTTGGTAACCCCTCATAATTATAAACATAAAACCATCCTTTAGCTTTTGCATTGTCATATAGGTTTCTTCCATGCGCCCAGGAAATTGTATTATAACCAATACCATCACTTTCAGATGAATCATAATAATCCCAACCTTTGCTAATTAAAAACTTGTTTGTGGTTTCCCAATTTTTATAGCTGGCCATTGTATGTAACTCGTTAAGAGTTATTTTTTGGGCTGATAAATTTTGTACTGCGACTAAAGAAAATATTGAAATTATAAATTTTAAAAATTTCATAATTAAATTAAGATTTGTTTTTTTAATTAGTATACATATCTAATAAACGAAAGCAAAAAAAATCTGCGTAAAAGCTTCATAACAAATAAAATTACTTACCCTCCAAAATTGTAATTACTTCCACAATTTTTGCCACTTGTTGCTCTTCTGTGGCTACATCTTTTATGGCTTGTAAAAGTTCTTTTTGATAGGTTTTATCTTGTTTTTGAAAAACAGACAAAACATTAGCTTCGGCAAAACAATCTAAAATGGCTTGCTCGTTAGTCTTTTGGGTGTCTTCTAAAAATAAGGTAACCAATACTTTATCGCCACCTGTTTTTTGAATGGCATTTCGTATTTCAGAATTAACAGCCAGCTTTTTATCTCCATTTTTAACCGGTCCTAAATTCTTATGTTGAATAGCATAACCATCAATGGTACCTGATACTTTTAAATCGCCCCATTTACCTTTAATGTCTTTAGTATTGGGAATAATCAATTGGTACGTCCAAGCGCCATTGCCTGGAATATACTGCAATTCTAAAAGTTCGTTTTCTATGATCATTCGCATATTAAATTACTATTTACACATACAAATACTTTTGATACTCTATAAAATTATTTCTGATGGTTTTTAAATCTCCAAGGATTGGTTTTGCATCTGCGATGGTTTTGTATTTTAATTGGAGGAATGTTCCTAATTTTTCATCGTCTAGTTCGTAAACTCCGTTTAATATGTATTGGTTTAATACAAATTCTAAAAATTCTTGGTGATTAGCATTTAACTCTTTGAAATGTTCTCTCATTTTAGCCGCTCGTTGTTCTCTTTCTAGAATTTCTGATTGGTATGCTACATAGGATAGTACATCGTAAATATCACTATTTTCTGCACTGAGTATTTTTTGAAACTCCGATAATTGTTCTTTTGTATAGCCTTTTTCTTCTAACTTACCTAACAAACTTTTGCGGGTTGCCGGTGTACTCCATTGTGTTTTTAAATCTTCTTCTGATTGAAATAAATCGGGAATTGTACCGTAAAGACTTTTTAAAAATTCTGTTGCTGTAATGGGTTTACCCTCTGGACTCCAAAAAGTAGTAGTTGTCATAGATTGTAACTGACGAACTTTTCCATCTGATAATACTACTTCGATTATTTCTTTTGATTGTCGCAACGGCAATCAATGTAACCGCACATTTCACATGGCTCTTTATCTGGTTTTGGACAAATGCATGGTTTTTGACCGCAAACGGAACATTCTTTTAATGGCCCTCTAGGTTCTTTTGGTTCCGGTTCAAGTGGTTCGCCATCCCAAGCTGGGTCATTGAAATGTTTGTAAGCTTTTACAAAATCGTAAATGGTGAAGTAATCTTTCCCTTCAAATAAACGTGTTCCACGCCCTACAATTTGCTTAAACTCAATCATAGAGTTAACCGGTCGCATTAAAACAATATTGCGAATTTCAGGAGCATCTACACCTGTACTTAACTTTTGCGAGGTCGTAAGGATTGTAGGTATCGATTTTTCATTGTCTTGGAAATCTCTTAAATGTTTTTCTCCTATTTCACCATCGTTTGCTGTTACTCTTTGACAATAATTAGGGTTTTTACTATCGCAGTGTTGATTGATTAAATCTCTTACCGCTAAAGCATGGTCTTGTGTTGCACAGAAGACTAAGGTTTTTTGATTTTGATTGATCATTTTCAAAAATTCCTTTACACGGTATTCTTCTCTGGCTTTTATGGTTATGATTCTGTTGAAATCGCTTTCTGTATATTCTCTTCCTTCTTCGACCATTCCTGATATTACATCATCATCTGAAGTGAATTGGTATTCATCGATATTGGTTTGAATTTGTTTTACTCGGAATGGTGTTAAGTACCCATCGTTGATTCCTTCTTTTAATGAATACACAGAAACTGGCTCGCCAAAGTATTTATAGGTATCGCCGTTTACATCGCGTTTTGGTGTAGCGGTTAATCCTAATTGGGTTGCGGGTTCAAAGTATTCCAAAATAGCTCTCCAAGTACTTTCGTCATTGGCACCACCACGGTGACATTCGTCTACAATAATAAAGTCGAAGAAGTCTTTTGGATATTGACCGAAATTTGGCTCTTCTCCTGACATGAAGGTTTGGAAAATGGTAAAAAAGATACTTCCGTTTGTGGGTACTTTTCCTTCTTTTTTTATCTCTGATGGTTTAATTCTCTTTAATGCATCATCTTCAAAAGCACCGAAAGCATTAAAGGCTTGGTCTGCTAAAATGTTTCTGTCGGCAAGGAATAAAATTCGTGGGCTACGGATTCCATCTTTGTTGATGTTCCATTTGGCTTGAAATAATTTCCATGCAATTTGAAATGAAACTGCTGTTTTTCCTGTACCGGTTGCTAATGTGATTAGTATTTTCTTTTGGTCGTTTGCAACCGCTTTTAATACTTTATTGATGGCATTTTGTTGGTAATACCGTAGTTCCCAACTACCACCTTTGGTTTCGAAGGGTACATTAAAAAAGCGTTGTTCCCAATTAAAGGCTTCTTGGTTTTTCTTTTGTTCTTCTCCATACAATTTTTCCCATAATTGTTCTGGAGTAGGTACTTCTGTAATGTCCCCTTCATGTCCTTGAAGGTCTGCCATGTAATATTTTACACCATTAGTACAAATGGCATATCTCAAATTTAAACGAGAGGCGTAATCTTTAGCTTGTGCCAAACCTTCGGTATAATAACAGCCTTCTGCTTTTGCTTCTAAAACGGCTACATTACGATTGTTGAATTGCAGAATGTAATCGGCTTTATCTGGCATGGCACGTTTGCCACTGCCTATAAGACGCCCTTTTGTAATGGGATATTCTCTGCGAATTCTACTTTCAGGAACAATTGCCCAGCCTTGTTGTTGCAAGTGTGGGTCAATTAATTCGGCACGGGTTTCGGATTCGTTTCTCATTTGTTTCTATTTAATACACTTATCACTAATTTTTTAACAGTTTCCATTTCTTCTGCTTTACTAGAAGCAATAAACAACGTTAAACTAGCCAAAGTATCATTGCTAATTATGGGTTTATTTTCATTAGTATACAACATTTTGTTTTGCTCTAAGAATTTAAGAAAACAAGCCGCTGCAATTCGTTTATTGCCATCTACAAAAGCATGGTTTTTTACAATTAAATACAACAATGTTGTTGCTTTTTCTTCTAAAGTTGAGTAAAAATCTTGGTTATCGAACCCTTTTTCGATTTGTGCAATAGCACTTTTAAATCCACCATCTTTTTCGATACCAAAAATAGCACTATCAAAATCTTGTAACATACTTTTTAGTACGTTTTGATAGTCTGACAAAGTAGGATAAACGGCTTGTTTTTTGGTTAAACCTTTCGTATCTAAACGTTCGTGGTCGTAGTCATCTAATAGCGTTAACCCTTTTGCAAAGGTTTCTAGAAAACTAGCGTTATTTTCTTGATTTTCGATAGCTTTACCAACGCTTCTTGCTAAAATTTGAATACCGTTTTTAAGTATTTTTATTTCTTGTTCTTTTTGTTCTAGGCGTTTTTCGTTGAGGGTATAACCTTGAACTAATAATTCTTTCAATCGTTTTGTAGCCCATTGACGGAATTGTGTACCTTGTTTTGATTTTACTCGATAGCCTACCGAAATGATTACATCGAGATTGTAAAATTCAACTTGATAGGTTTTTCCATCATTTGCAGTTGTCGCAAATTTTGCGACAACTGATTTATGTTCTAATTCTTGATCGTTAAATATATTGCTGATATGCTTACCTATGGTTTTTATGTCTCTGCCAAAAAGTTTAGCCATTTGCTCTCTATTTAACCATACGCTATCACTTTCAAATTGAACTATAATTTCAACTTGATTGTCTGATGCTTTGTATATTTCGATTTGGCTATCCATGGGTATTGAAATTTACATTTTTCATTACGCTTTTTATGATTTATACATAAGTTGAGATACTGTTTTACTTTTTAAAATTTTTCTTTTTGAACCGTGGCATTTTTTGCAACAGTTGTAAAATAATCTAATTCATTTTCTTTAAATTGCTTAATTGGTTTGTGCAAAATTTGCACATACCTCTTTTACATTTAATTCGTTTTCCTTAAATATGTTTTTTAAATGTCTACCTATTACCGTTCTATCTCTGTTAAATAATACTCCTAACTGGCTTTCATTCAACCAAACAGTATCGTTTTCAAATTGAACAATAACTTCAACTTGATTGTCAGATGATTTGTATATTTCTATTTGGTTTTCCATCACTTGTTAATATTTTCAATTTCGAAACACTATTTATTATGATGTAATCATAAAATTATGCTATTCTTTTTATTTTTTTAAACTACTTTGCAATACACCATTACACCAACTCCCCTTTAAACGCTTTTTCTAAAATACTTTTTTTAAGTTCTTCTAAGTTTGATAGATTCTTTTCTAAAATTGAATTTGATTGTTCAATAAAACCTAATGTTTGATTAAGTTTTGATACAATTGCTAATTGTTCATCAATTGGAGGTATAAATATTGGACATTCTAAAATATCATTTTTTCTTAAATTGGTTTGATTCTCACCATTATCAAAATTCAAAAAATATTGATTTCTATTTATTTGAATTAAAAAAAAATCTAAATCTAAATCGTTAGTCCTTAATGCACAAACACGTTGATTTAATGTATATTTATTATCTTCATCTATCTTAAAACATTTTGCTAAAGTTTTACCATTTGGTACATCACTCATTACTAATACAATGTCATTTTTAAATAATGGTAATAATTGAGAGTTACTTTTTTGTATATTTTACCATTACTCGAAACAAACTTTGAATTAACAACTATATACTTACCATTTTCATCAATTATTTTTTCATGACCTTTACCATTTATAAACTCGCAAATTTCACCTACTGTCTTTATTTTCCAATTACTTTTCATTATTCTCTATTAAGGTATTTAATAAATTCATTATTTCATTATTCTCTTCTTGAAGAGTAAAAATTTCATCTAATATAATTTCAGGCTCTCTTAACTGATTTAGTTCTGTTTTGTTAGGATTTTTTACAGATAAGTCACAAAATTTTTCATCAAAAGCTGAAATACTTATTTTCCAAGATTTTTCTGTAACACATTTAGTCTTTGAAAATTCAATAAAATCTTTTAAATCATTATCATTAATTGGATTTTTTTTTCCTAAACTTCTTCCTGCATCTAACTGATAATACCAAATATCTTTGGTGGGTTCACCTTTGGTAAAAAACAACACTACTGTTTTAACCCCTGCTCCCGTAAAAGTTCCAGCAGGCATATCAAGAATTGTATGTAAATTACAAGTTTCTAATAAGTGTTTTCTTAAGGAAATACTACCATTATCTACATTACTCAAAAACGTATTCTTAATTACTACCGCAGCACGACCGCCTGCTTTTAAAGACTTAATAAAGTGTTGCATAAATAACGATGCTGTTTCTCCTGTTTTGATGTCGAAGTTTTGTTGCACCTCGATACGTTCTTTTCCTCCAAATGGTGGATTAGCCAGGATGATATCGTAACGGTCTTTTTCTTGAATGTCGCGTATGTTTTCGCCAAGGGTATTGGTGTGCACAATGTTTGGTGCTTCGATGCCATGCAAAATCATGTTCATCGTACCGATGATGTAGGCTAAGTTTTTCTTTTCTTTTCCGAAGAAGGTATTGTCTTGCAACTGCTCTAAATTGGCAGCTGTTTTTTCCATTTTATCATATAGATACTCGTAGGCTTCACACAAGAAACCTGCAGAACCACATGCTGGATCGTATATTTTTTCTCCAATTTTCGGGTTCATTACTTTTATCATCGCACGAATCAATGGTCGTGGTGTATAATATTGTCCACCATTACGACCGGCATTGCCCATGTTTTTAATTTTGGTTTCGTACAAATGTGATAGTTCGTGTTTGTCTACACTGGTACCAAATGGTAAACCATCGACCATGTTGATGATTTCACGCATATTGTAGCCCGATTTGATTTTGTTACTCAATTCGGAGAAGATTTCGCCAATTTTATATTCGATGGTTTTTGGGTTATCGATGTGTTTTTCTTTGAAACTAGCTAGGTATGGGAATAATTCGAATTCTACAAACTTTACTAAATCGGGTCCAATAAGTGCTTTGTGAATGTCGATTTCCCCTTTTTCATTCTTAGGAGCTGCCCAAGTTTCCCATTGGAATTTTGGTTCTAAGATAGGTGTAAAGTTTTTACCTTCTAGTATGGCTTCGTCTTCGCGGTTTTTGTCAAAACTGTCTAAGTATCTTAAAAACAATACCCAAGAGGTTTGCTCGATGTAATCGATTTCTGAATCTGCTCCTGAATCTTTATATAGTAAGTCGTCAATGTTTTTGAATGTTTGCTCGAAATTGGCCATTGTATTTTTGTAAGTTTATTAATTGGTAAATATAGTGAAAAGCGTTAGAAAGAAAAATGAGGAAAACCGTATTTACGTTAAAAAAGAAGAAAAGTAAAGCAGATGAGATCCTGAATCAAGTTCAGGATGACAAGGGTGTAGGGTGTAGGGAAAAAACGTGTAAAAGATTTTTATTTTTTCAGAAATAAAAAAAACAGATTTATTTGAGGAATTGGGTGCAAACTTCACGTACTAGTTTATTGATTTGCTTTTAATTGTGCCGATGTTGCTAGAAAATTTGAAAAGTAAAAAAACTCAAAATGTTTGTGTGGAAATTTGGTTACACCCCTTACACCCCGAGCCCCCTAACCCCAAAGGGGGAATAAAAGGTGGTCAGTTGGCAGAAAAAAAAGTGGCAACTTGCGTTTACCACTTTTGATTTTTTTGGGTTTATATTTCGGATTGTCGGTTGGTTTGATCTACTTCTTCGTAGGTAAATTCTTTTACTGCGTAAACTGGACTCCCTTTTCGCATTAGTCTTGTGAAATTGTGTTTTTTTAAAGCTTTTCCTATTTTGTTTATTGTTCCATCGGTGATGGTGATTTTTGCTCTTTCGGCTAGTTTTGCTGCTATTTGTGAGGCGTTTAAATAGTGCAGCCCCCACCAACTCCCCCCGAAGGGTGGAGAGCCACAACGTTACCTTCATTATCTATATATTCATTTCTTTCGTTTTTAGTTACTGGTGAAAACCATGTTAAAAGCAATTCTTCTTCTGGGCTTCGTAGTTGGTATTGTTCGTTGTTTTCGGTGATGTTTTTGATTTCTTCTTGGTCGAACCAATGTCTGAATCCTGTTTTAAACAAATACAAGGCTTGTGATAATACATTGTCAATATTGATTTCGTGTTGGTATTGAATGTTTTCCACTTCAAAACAAAGGAAACGTCTACTACCTGTACTGTCGTTTAAGAATTGCGCTGTGTTGACACTTCCGGCAAATGATGCGCGTCTTGGCATGGTTTCGTTGTTGTGTCCGTAGGCTTTTCTCATTCTGATTTGTGTCTTTGTGATGATTTCTTTTAAGCTTCCAATTTCGGAACGGTTTAGGTTTTCTAATTCGTCCAGGTTGATTAACATACATTCTGAAAGCTGCACTAAAGTGTCTTTGTTGTTTGGGTTTATGGTTCCAGAGAACAAATACTCTTTTAATTTTCTAGGTACTAGTTTTTCTACCCAAGTGGTTTTTCCTAATCCTTGTTTTCCACTGAATACAATTACCGTGTGATTGATTACTTTGTCATCCAATACACAACCCACCATTGCTACAATCCATTTTTTAAAACACTGTTGCCAAAGTTCTTGTTTTGTTGTAGTTATCGTATTTGCCAATTCTAAAATGTAATCTGTTTTTTCATCATACGATGGTAGATTGTAAAAGTAATCTTCGAATGGATTGTATAATTCACAGAAATCGGAATACAATAGGTTTCGCAACGAAGAAAGGTTTGTTTTGATTCTTCCTTTTAAACATTCGCGAAGCATTGAGTTTTCAATGAAGTCGTTCATTACATGCCATTTTTTTTTGGCCCCACCCGACCTCCCCGAAAGGGAGGAGCTTGAAAGCTGTTGATATTCTAGTTTACCTGATACTATGTTGTGACGGAAATTGTATCGAGATGTTAGAAAATTTTCTAGTTTGTCGATTGGTGTTATTCTTGTTTTTTCTTCTTCTTCGTCCTCATAGAAGTCGCCTCTCGACTCCGCTCGAGGTGACAAGTTTTGATTGTCTGATTTTTTTGTGTTGTTTTTAGTGTTTCTGTTCTTTTCAAAGTTTTCATCTTTACCAAATTCGTGAATGTTACCGTAGGCGCTGTGAACGGTTTGTGTTACTTCTTTTTCGTCATAGCCAAAGTCTGTTAGTATGAAGCTTAGTGCTTCGTTTAATGATATGCCTTTTCGGTTTAGGTTGCACGCGAGTTGGTGTACGAATACGTTTCGGCTACCTGTCGCATATTGCACTTTTTTTCGGTGAAGCGGACGCAGTGATTATAAACAGCTTCGCTGTTAGTCGCAGTCGCAGTCGCAGTTGGCAGTTGTGTCACTTCGACAGGCTCAGTGTGACTGGATTGCTTCGTTTCACTCGCAAAGACGATAGCAGCTTCGTTTTGATAGAGGTTATCATCGAATGAGTAGAAACATAGTCGGGTTATGTCTTTTCCGGATTTGTCTATTTCATGGTTTAATAGGTTTTCATAGTGTTTTTGGATGGCCAAAAAGGTTTCTTTATGGTCTTCTTTTGTGGTGTTTACTTTTACTAAAATCTTTAATCCATTGCCTGATGGACTTATGAAACTTGAATAGGTGTATTCAGATTGATTGGCTTTGTGTTTTGCGTTTTGTAAATCGGTTTGACTTAATTTATCGATGTCTAGGATTATGAAATTGGAGTATGCTTCCAGAAATTCCATTTTTCTTCCACCCACGAATTTTCCTGAAGGAGTGAATGCAGGTAATGATTTTTTGGCTTTTTCATAGGCTTCTAGTTTGTTTTCGGCTAATGATTTACGCAAATACGTTATCCCAGGTCTGTACTTTCCTGTTTTGATTTCGTGCAGGATTTCGGGAATTGTTTTGTGTTCTATTACTTCGTTGAAGTTTTTGAATATCGTTATCATGTTTGAGTGATTAGTGAATAGTGATTAGTGAATAGTCTTAGTGGTTGTCCCTGTTTTACAGTCACAAACCTCACATGTTCCATTACATTTTTTCATACTATTTTCCTTTGAATGATTTGTTGTAGTGTTCTTGTAGTAGTTTTTCAACATCAGAAAGTTTGTAGTAGATTTTACTTCCAACTTGACTGAATGAGATTTTACCTTCATCTCTCCAGGTTTGTGCGGTGCGTTTTGAGACTTTCATGAGCATGATGAACTCTTGATTGTCTAAGAAGGTTTCTTTCTTTGGGTCTGGCTTGGCGTTTAGTTGGCTTTGAATTGCATCTAATTTTGCCATTAAGTCATTGTACTGGTCTTTTGTTAAAATAATTGCTTCCATTTTCGTAGTTTTTAAAAGTTTATGGAGCAAAATTGTGAAGTAAAAAAAGTCCCTTAGTCCCAATCGGGTCCCAAGGGACTATTATTTTTTAGAGTAAGTTATCGAGGTCTATTCGTTTGTGGGTCTTTGGTCGTTTATCGCCTCTTGATGGTTTGAGGATGGTTTCGACTGTTTGGGGACTTATTTCGTTGTTGTCTTTGTCGATAAAGTTATTGACGATCATATTTACGATTTCGCCATTGGAAGCATCAATAAAAGATTTTCCATCAACAAATAGTTCACGACTTAGTTGGTAGAATATGTCTACTAATTGGTTTAGATTTCCGTTAAATTTTAGTTTTTTAGTTATTAGTTTTTTCTCCAATTCTAGTTCTTTTTCCTTCTCAATTTCCGAACGCATTTTACGAAGCGTTTGTAATTTTTCAATGAATTGAGCGCATTGCTGGTCATAAGCTTGCAGCTTGTTATTGATTGAAATAATGTCGGCTTGTTTATATTCGAAAATTTCTTCGTTTAAAAACAAGATTTGATCATTGAACGATTCCATTTTTTCAACCTGATGTTTGATTTCAAAAAACGAAAAATAACGATCTTCCGATTCGGCATTGATTAACCTTTTTGGAGTACTTTGTTTGGTTTCTTTTACGCTCGAAGATTGCAGCTCCGTTCGTTTTTTCTCAATAATGTTGTACAATTTGTTGAATCTACTCAGTGCCTTTTGACTAAAGAATAGTTCTTCATTATTGCTAATAATTTTTCGAATTTGTTTAACCAGGTGTTTCCGTCTTGGGCAATTTGGAGTTGGTAGTTAATGAATTCGGGTAGTTGGGATTGTGGGATTGTAAATACTTTTTCGAGTAAAGCAATACAATAGTTTTCCAGTGTGGGTTCCTGGTCGTGCGTAATGTCAAAAATAGAAGCTGCACTTTGTGCTGTGTCGATGGTTCTCCATTCTGAGAACAATGATTTTTTGATGTTTTGCCCTTTCAAGTTCACGTTTTTTGCCGGTGTTAAATTTGTTCATTATTTGTTATTTGGTTACACTTTTTCCAATGTCACGACTTGAAATGATATAGTCGCTTGAAGTTCAGGTATACTTCAAGTAAATTTCAATATGATTTTGGAAGTTTTTTACTATTTGGGATGCCTAAAATTAGAACAAATTCAGTACCTGTTTGCGTTGTTTTTCGTACAAGTTTTTTACAAAATTGCGAAGGCTTGTATTTGCTAGGGTTTTGGATTTAGAAAGTAAAAAAGAGTGAAATTTACCTTCGAAAAAGAAAACGAGAGTAATTTTTTGAAGTAATTACTCTCGTTCTGTTTTAATTTATGTATTGGTCTACTGCTTTGTCTAATTCTTCATTTATGATTTTTGCATAGATTTGAGTAGTACTGATATCGTTGTGATCCATTAGTTTTGATACGTGCTCAATTCTCATTCCGTTATTTAAAGCATTGGTTGCAAATGAATGTCTACTTACGTGAAATGAAACTGGTGTTTCTATTTTTAGTTTTTTAGCAATTCTTTTTAATTGAAAATTAGCAGAATGATTTTTACTTTTTATCATTTCATAACGATACTCTTCACTTCTTAAAAACAATTCTGTATTTGGAATTACATTAAAAATTAAATCCTCTGGGTTAGAATCTTCATTTATATATTTGGTAATAATATCAAAAGCAATTTGTCCAATTTTAAACTGATGTAATCTACCCGTTTTATGTATTACTTTTTTAATTCTTTTTTCTTCCCAATTAAAATGTTTTGCTTGTAAACCTAATACATCTCCAAATCGTAAACCACCAGCATAAATTGAAAATACAAACATATCTCTATAAATATCTTCTAAATGTCCGGGTTTAGCTTTGTAATTTACATACGCTTCTATTTGTTCTTTTTTTAAAAAGTGCCTTTTACTTTTTTCTTTTTTTAAACTCAATTTACTAAATGGATACATTGTTGATGGAATAACATCTTCTTTTATTGCTTCTTTAAAAACAATCGCCAAAATCATAACTGAATATCTTTGAGTTGTATGATTATTTTTCAAAACATTACTCATATAACTCATGTATTCATTCAACATTTGAACTGTTATATCATCAAAATAAACATCTTTATTTCCATGCCAATTTTTAAATTTATTTATTAATAAATCATAATTATTATAGGTACTTAATGATTTATTTCCTTTGATTCTAGCAAGATATTTTGTTGAATAATCGAAAAAGTTAGGCACATCTTTTCCTTTAATGGCTTCTTTTAATTTTCGAACTGAAATAGACTTTACCTTTCTTTCCATATCGGCAATTTGCGCTTCAGCATCAGCAATCTTCTGAGCCAAAGCTGCATTCATTCTAGCACTATTCGGATAGCTTTTCTTAACTCTCTGCTTTGCTTCATCCCAGTCACTTTCTTTAAGCTTGAGTCCGGCTGTGATAAATTTCGTTTTTCTATCTTTTATAATTCTAATGTACAAAGGGCTTTTGCCTGTTTGATCTTGCTGATTTGAGCGAAGAACTAATTTAATTGATGCCATAAAGAAGAATTTAATGTATTGTTGTACTATATTTGTAAAGTGGTGCAAACGAGTGAAAGTGTTGATTTTACTAGCATTTCAATCTAGTGCAACGGAGTACTAAGGTACAACAATTGGTACAACAAATCAAGTATTTTATTGCTTTTTTATGCTTAAATTTGCTTTAGTATTTTTTATAAAGTCAATAAATACAGTACTTTAAGTGCAAACGAGTTCATACAAAAATATAATGCCTACAACAGCGGTTTGCTTCAATGGCTACTTCCGGATTTTCCTACGGAAAATCCGCTGCTGAATGGAATGTTTTGTTATATTTGTAATGGCTTGGTGTTGGTGCATCGCCACTGAGAGCAAGCCGCAGAACGTTGTGCGTCATTTAAGAAAATCCGAAAGACAATGACAAGAATAGAATTTATTGAGTTTTTAAAAGAATTTAAAACTGACTTTGACCAAAACAAAGAAAATTGGGAAAACATCAATCTTTCTGATTTTTTAGAAAGTATGATTGCTTACACAGAAGATATTCAAGGCTTTTATGACAATATGGGAATGAAAATAAATGCAGATAATCCAACTTGGGAAAATTTCAGTCATATCTTAAAAGGTGCTTCAATTTATGAGTAAATTATACAAGATAACTTTAAACGGAACTCAAATCGGAACTTCTAAATTGGAAAAAGCCGATGCACCTATGGGAGTTGCATTTGGACAGTTAGAATTTAACGGAATTGAATCGCCCTACAAATTCCTCAAAGAATATTGTTTTAATAATGAAATCGAACTCGCCTTTGATTATCCAGAAGTCAAAATGATTTCAACTATGAGTATTTCAGAAATTAAAATCACGAGTGACAAAGGAATTGAAATTAAAGGAGTTGGAAATCAAATAACAGGAATGGATGAAGAAGAATACGAAATATCAATATTCGGAATTCCGTATCCATTTTACGAAGAAGAATTTCCAAATCATGTGGCTGAATACCGATCAATGTTTGATGAAAAATAAAAACGAACGCACAACATTGGTTAGCTTTTATTGTGGCTTCTCGCCTACTTCCGAATTTTCTCCGAAAATCCGAAAGTATTCGTATATTTGGTTTGGCTAGTAACAAAAACACCACAACATCAGCTAGCCAAGGACCGTTACAAGTAATTTTGTGACAAGCAAATCGTAAAATATTCCGAAGTATTTTACAAAAGGATAATGTTACTGCTTTAACCGAACGGTTTAACAAATCCTTTTCAACCGTCAGTTTGTAAACTGAAAAGGTTTAAATTACAATTATGAAAAAAAATTCAATTAAAAGATTTTATTTTTTAGTCATTGCTCCATTCCTACTCTTAAGTAGTTGCTTAAATGAAGATGCGCTAGAAAAAGTTTCTCACGAACACAAACACAGGTTCAATCAGGAAATTGTTTCTTTCTCTAAAGTCAATTATTTAGAACCTCAAATCAACAGTTTTTATCAAGCTCGAAATCAAAATTTGAGAACCAGCTCTACAGATTCTCTCAATCTTGATTTAAACCGAGTTTTAGTAATTGAAGACTCACAATCTAACTATAAAAGTTATTCAATCGTTATTAATAATTCAATTCCTGAAAATTCAACATATTTCTTTGAAAATTATCATATTATAGAAGAAGATGATATCATTCTTGATTCTTTTATATTTAGATGGACTTCAGATAATCCACAAGATGATTTTAACTTAAAAACATTTTCAGGAACTGTTCAAAAATTCGACATCAATTATAATTTGATTACTCAAAGTTTTTATATTAATGGTGTACTACAACAACAAAACTATAATGGAAATAAAAATATAGCTAGTAATAATGATACATTCGAGTATTATATGGCTTGTGATGTAGTTACTACTTGTCCTTGTCAGGGGACAGGAAGTGGATACTGTAGTTGCGACCCTACTTCAGGTAGTTATACTGATAGCTGTGGAATGACCGTAGGTATTGTTTGCTATTTAACAGGTGGTGGCTCAGGTGATGGTGGTTCTGGTGATTCTGGTAGCGGACTTGGTGGTGAAGGTGGCGGCGGTGGTTCTAGTAATAATGGACAAAATGACGATAATATTGGTGATAATGGTGACCCACTTCATCCTGTTGTGCCTCTAGAACCTTTAGAAGATACCGATTTTCTAGAAGAAGTTGTTACTGACCCTTGTGATAACTTGGAAACAAAAACTTCCAAAAAGTTAAATTATATGGCTAATTTTAATAACCTAAATCAACCTAATAAATATACTTTTCCTGAAGAAAGTGGATTTGTAGAAAAAAAAGTAAATGGGATGAGTCAATATCAATATATAGAAGGTGTTAATGGGAAAGCATTAAATTTTCCAGCAGGATCATTAAATTTTACTCATGTTCATAATAATAAGCCTGCCGTTAACTCTGATGGACAAAATTATGATGAAGCTATTAAAATGTTTTCACCTAGCGATTTAAGTGGACTTTTAGGAAATTGTAAACGTTCATGTGAAATGGTAGGATTATCCTCAACAGATGCATTTGGAGTTCTGATTTCTAATGAGGGAATCTTTTGTATTTCTATAATTGCTAATATAACTCAAACAGAAATTGATTTTTACAATCAAAAATGGAATAAATTTCAAAATAGATATGAAACAAAATGTGTAAATCTTATGGTAGATTTTAACACATATACTCCTAACCAAAGAAAAGAAATATTACAAAAAATGTTTTTAAAAGAATTAGAGAAACTTCAGTTAAATGATAAAATTGGTTTTTTTGAAGGAGAGGTTTTAATTGAAAATGGAATAGAAAAACTAAAATGGAAAAGAAAAACATTAAATAACTCAGGCTCATTAGTAGAAACTCCATGTTAATTTATAAATTTATAATATGAAAAGAATAGTAAACATAATTATACTTTTTTTGATATTCTCAACGAATTCAAGCTGTCAAGTTACAGCAACGCTGCCATTAAATAGTTATGATTATCCTAATGGAGCATACCTTAAAGATATTAACAATCAATTGCCATTTTATGTTGGTACTTGGGAGGGTATTCAAAATAATAAACAATATACTTTCCAATTTACAGTTTTTAACCAACAAATGATTGACTTTGGTAATGGTCATTATGAATACTTAGATGCTTTGGTTGCAAAATTTAAAGTTGTTGATTTATCCTCTTCAGAAGTGTTGTATGATAATTTATCAGCTGTAAATTATGATGATTATGAAATATTTTTAGGTTCAATACAACTTGGAACGTTTTTTTGTCTTGATAAGAATAATTGTAATAACTTAGCTAAGTTTAAGTTATATAAAGTAACTGGAACAACTAATCAGTTAAATTATAATGATTTTAGACTAGTAGAATTTGGAAGTATAGATGAATGTCCTTATACAAATCAAGAAGATATCCCAATATTTTTACCAACAGGTGATTTTATTTTAACAAAACAATAAAAACTACTTGTAACATTGTATATATTCAATAGCGACTTTTGTTTCAACATAAAAGTCGCTTTGTGTTTTTAAAGCTTGTAATAAAAGGAAAGTTTAATTACTTTTATTCCGCTACTGTAATATATACAAAAACCGTTAACAGCTAGTATACGAAACGAACAAAACAGATATGAATAAAAATGTTTAATTCCGTAGAATTATATTTACTCAACAAACTACTCAACAAAATTAAATATTCTGATAGAGATCCATATGAATTGAATGAATTTGCATTTAGTCCAATAACAAATCAAATTATAGAGAAGCTCAAAATAGAATTAAAGTTGAATGAACAAATAAAAAAGTTGTCTTCACAAAATCCAAAATTTAAAAACCTTACTTTTGAGTTTGACAATTATATAGGAAAAAACATAAAAGAAAATTTAATTTACCAAAGCGATTCTTCCTTCGAAGTAATTTCAAAATTTAACGATAATGAACTTGAAACATTTACTATAGATATAATTGGACCTATTGATTTTGAAAAAACTGAATTGGAAAAATTAAAGAAATATATAGAAGAATTAGCTAAGAAAAATACCAGCAGTTAACATCGGCTATAAATTATGGCGGCGCTTGCGCATTTTTCCGAATTTTCTCAAAATATTCGAAAGTATTTTTCTATATGTAAACATCAGTAACGAAAAACTCCAACTTCTTAAAATCAGCATATCGTTGCAGTCTATCTCTGCTAAAAATCAGATGCTTTAAAATTTCTACTCTACCAATTTTCAATTAATTGTATTTTTGAATGTCCATTTTTAAATCATTACCTTTGCGCTTTTAAGCCAAAAATGGACATTTAAGATGCAAAAAGTATTCAACTTATTCGATTTTTCTCAAAAAGTAAATTATAAAACTGAAATTTTAGCCGGACTTACGGTAGCAATGACCATGATTCCCGAATCGTTGTCTTTTGCAATACTAGCAGGCTTCCCTCCTCTTGTAGGTTTATATGGGGCTTTTATCATGGGATTAATTACCGCTATTTTTGGTGGTCGTCCAGGATTAATCTCCGGTGGAGCTGGAGCAACAGTAATTGTATTAATTGCTTTAATGAAATCTCACGGTTTAGATTATGTCTTTGGAGCTATTATTATTGCAGGTATTCTTCAAATACTGGTTGGAATATTTAAACTAGGTAAATTTATTCGCTTAGTTCCTCAACCTGTAATGTATGGTTTTGTTAACGGATTGGCTGTCGTTATCTTCATGTCGCAATTAGAGCAATTTAAAACGGTTATCAATGGCGAAACTACTTGGTTAACTGGTAATCCAATGTTTGTTATGTTAGGATTAGTTGCTTTAACTATCGGAATTGTTTACATATTTCCAAAAATCACAAAGGCAATTCCAGCTTCATTAGTAGCAATTATGGTTGTTTTTGGTCTTGTTTTAGTTTTCGGAATTGAAACCAAACAAGTAAAAGATATTGCTTCTGTAAGCGGAAGCCTTCCTCCTTTACACATTCCTTCAATTCCATTCAATTGGGAAACTTTACAAATCATTTTTCCTTACGGATTAGTAATGGCTGCTGTAGGTTTAACCGAAGGTTTATTGACGTTAAATTTAGTTGACGAAATTACAGCAAGCAAAGGAAATAGTAACCGCGAATGTTTAGCACAAGGAACTGCTAATATTGCTAACGGCTTCTTCTTTGGAATGGGTGGTTGTCCAATGATTGCTCAAACCTTAGTGAACTTATCTGCTGGTTCTAGAGCTCGATTATCAGGAATTATTGGTGCTTTAACTATTTTAATCATCATTTTAGTTGGTGCTCCAGTTATTGAATTGTTACCAATGGCTGCATTAACAGGTGTTATGATAATGGTTGCCATCGGAACTTTTGAATGGACGAGTTTTAAGACCTTCAACAAAATGCCTAAATCGGATATTTTTGTAATGATTATTGTTACATTAATTACGATTTTCATGCATAATTTGGCTTTGGCTGTTTTAATTGGAGTAATCATTTCTGCTTTAGTTTTTGCTTGGGAAAATGCAAAACGTATTCGTGCGCGTAAATATTTAGATGAAAATGGTGTAAAACATTATGAGATTTTCGGACCATTATTTTTTGGTTCCACTACAGCATTTGCAGAGAAATTTGATATTCGAAACGACCCAAAAGAAATTATTATCGATTTTGCTGAAAGTAGAATTGCAGATATGAGTGCAATAGAAGCAGTAAATAATATTACAAGCAAATATGCGAAACTAGGTAAAACAGTTCATTTACGACATTTAAGTAGCGATTGTATTGCATTATTAAAAAACGCAGAAGCAATTATTGATGTCAACATCCTAGAAGATCCTTCTTATAATGTTATGCAAGGGAAATAAGAATTTCAATTTTTAATAAATTATAATTAGCTTTACTTTTTGTAAAGCTTTTTTTATGCGAAATTTATCAATACTATTCGTTTTTTGTGTCCAATTTATTACAGCTCAAAACCTAAAAACACCTTTCGAATTAGGCAACGGAAATCAATCGACAACCTATGCAGAATGTATATCATTTTATGAAAAATTAGATCATCAATTCGAAACGATACTGATGCAAAAAATGGGGTTGACAGATAGCGGCGAACCGTTACATATTATTAGTTTTTCTTCAGATAAGAACTTTGATTACAACTCAAATAAAGCAGTCATTTTGGTCAACAACGGAATTCATCCTGGCGAGCCAGATGGAATTGACGCTACCATGATGTTCATGCGAGATTTAGCGACCAATAAAATTAAAGTCCCAAAAAATACAATTGTAGTGGCAATTCCTGTGTATAATATTGGCGGAATGTTAAATAGAAATTCGCATTCACGCGCTAATCAAAACGGACCAGAAGCATACGGATTTAGAGGAAATGCTCGCAATTATGATTTAAATCGAGATTTCATTAAATCGGATTCAAAAAACTCTAGAAGTTTCCAAGAAATTTTCCAATTGGTAAATCCAGATATGTTTATCGATAATCACGTTTCAAACGGTGCCGATTATCAATATACTTTTACTTGTATTGCCACTCAGCATCAGCGCTTAGGTGGAAAATTAGGCGAATTCTATAAAAACGAAATGCATCCTGCAATTATGCAAAAACTGAAGCAAAAAAATATTGAAAGTGTTCCTTATGTTAACATTCATGGCGATATGCCCGACAACGGATTTGCACAATTTATGGATACTCCTCGTTATGCTACTGGTTATACAACTCTTTTCAATTCCTTAGGTTCTGTTCCAGAAACGCATATGTTAAAACCTTTTAAAGATCGTGTAAAAGTTACTTACGAATATATGGTAGAAACAATAAATTATGTAGACCAAAACGTTTCAAAAATTAAGGCTTTAAAAAATCAAAACTTAGAAAATTATAAAGCAGGAATGCAATATCCTTTAAAATGGGAAATAGATTCTGCAAAAGTTTCTTACATCGATTTTATGGGTTATAAAGGTGGTTATAAACCAAGTGATGTTTCAGGAAAACAACGATTATATTACGATAAAAAACAACCTTTTACCAAGAAAATTCCGTTTTATAATGATTATAAAGCAACAAAAGAAGTTACAATTCCGAGTTTTTATGTTATTCCACAATCACAATGGCCCGTTATTGAGCTATTAAAACTGAATAAAATTGAAATACAACCATTAGCTCAAGATACTGAAATTGAAGTAGAAAGTTATAAAATTGCTTCATATGAAACGACTAAACATCCTTATGAAGGTCATTACGGACATTATAATACTTCGGTTTCAAAATCAACCCAAAAAATTAAGTTTAGAAAAGGAGATTTCATGGTTACAACCAATCAAAAAGGTGTAAAATTTTTATTGGAAACACTAGAACCTGAAGCTGTTGACAGTTATTTTAATTGGAACTTTTTTGATCCAATTTTACAACAAAAAGAATATTTTTCAGCTTATGTTTTTGAAGATTTGGCGAAAGAATTATTAGATAAAAACCCTGATTTAAAGACTGAATTTGAAACTAAAAAACAAAACGATACAAAATTTTCTGAAAATGCTGAGGCACAACTCGATTGGATTTATAGTCATTCAGAATATTATGAAAAAGCACATTTGCAGTATCCTATCTACAGAGTTTTATAAAAAAGAAAAGCCATTGCAAATTGCAATGGCCTTTCAAAAAAAAACCTAAAAAATTAATTCCAGCCACCGCCTAAAGCGCGATACAAATTAATAGTAGCAATCATTTGATCTCTACGAGTATCAATTAATGCTGTTTTTGCTTCTAATACATCACGTTGCGTTAACAAAACTTCCATATAATCAGCACGAGCCGATTGGAATAATTGATTTGCAATTTCTACAGATGCATCTAAAGAACTAACTTGATCATTCTTTAATTGGTAGTTGTTCTGTAAATTATCTATTTTAGACAATTGATTAACTACCTCAATATAAGCGTTTAATAACGTTTGTTCATATTCGTATGCTGCTTGAACTTGTTTAGCATTTGCATTTTTATAGGTTGCTTTAATAGCATTTCTATTTACCAATGGCATTAATGCTTCACCAGCAACAGAGTACAATAATGATGCTGGAGATTCTAATAAAAACTCAGGATTGAAAGCTTCAAAACCTACACCAGCTTTTAGACCTAAAGAAGGATAAAAATTTGCTTTTGCTACTTTGATATTCAATTTTGCAGCTTGCATTTCTAATTCTGCTTTTCTTACATCTGGTCTATTTTCTAATAATTGAGATGGTAAACCTGAGTTAACAAACTTAGGTTGTGTGTTCATAAAATTATCAGATGTTCTTATTACAGCTTGTGGAGTTCTACCTACTAAAAAGTTAATTCTGTTTTCAGTTTCTACAATTTCTTGCTTTAAACTATACATTTCACTTTTATTCTTTTGAACTTCAGCTTCAAATCGTTTTACTGCTAATGAAGTGGTCCTTGCAGATTCCTTTAGCAGTTTTACAATTTCTAATGCATTGGTTTGAATAGCTATATTTTGTTCTAAATTTTTTAATTGGTTATCTAGAGCAACTAATTCATAATAAGATGAAGCAATTTCGGCTACTAAGTTAGTTACTAAGAAATTTTTTCCTTCTTGAGATGCCATATATTCCATTACTGCAACTTTTTTTGCATTGCGTAATTTTTTCCAAATATCTAGTTCCCAATTACTATAAAGTCCATATTGATAATTTGTAAGAGGTTCAGGAAAAGCTTTTCCATCTCTAATTGGAAGATTTTTCTCAACTGCTCCGTTACGTGTAAACTCACCTACTTTATCAACATCTGCACCAAGTCCAAGATTTACACTTGGTAAATACTCACCTTTTCTAGCTTGAATTTCATTTGCAGCCATATTAACCTTCTGCATTAAAATATTAAGCTCTTTATTGTTTACTAAAGCTGAATCGATTAATTGATTTAAGTTCGCATCATCAAAAAATCTTTCCATTTAAGTTGCGCAACACTAGTGGAATCCACAGAGTTATTTGCATAACTCGATGGTAAATTCACACTATTTTCTTTTGTAGTTACTTTAGGTATTCCACAAGAATACACTAGAACTACAAAAGCACTCGCTAGTATTCCTTTGATTATATCAGTGGTTTTCATCTGTCTTTTCTTCTTTATTCTTAACTTCATTATACTTGTAATCTTCCGTTAAAGGAGTAAAATCTTCATGTTTAATTAGTTTTCTACCTTCAGCTAGTTTACCAAAAATGTAATATAAACCAGGTATTAATAAAACTCCGAAAATAGTACCAAACAACATTCCTCCTAATGCAGAAGTACCAATTGTTCTGTTACCAATTGCACCAGCTCCTGTAGCTTTTACTAGCGGAATTAATCCGGCGATAAATGCGAACGAAGTCATTAAAATTGGACGGAAACGTACTTTTGCACCTTCAATAGCCGCATCTAAAATCGACATTCCTTGTTGGTTTTTCTGGACGGCATACTCGACAATTAACACGGCATTCTTACCGAGTAATCCCACGAGCATTACAAGTCCAACCTGAGCATAAATATCATTTGCTAAACCAAATAATTTTAACAATAAGAACGTTCCAAAAATACCAGCTGGCAACGATAGTACTACAGCAAACGGTAAAATGAAACTTTCATATTGGGCAGCTAATACAAAGTATACGAAAATTAATACAATAATAAAGATTACAATAGCTTCATTTCCTCTTCTTGCTTCATCGAAAGTTAAACCTTCCCAATCAATGTCGTAACCTGTCGGTAAATGAGTATCAGCAACTTCTTTAATTGCAGTAATAGCATCAGCAGTTGTGTAACCTTTTGCTGGTACTGCTCTAATTGCAGCCGAATTATACAAGTTATAACGTGTAATCTCATTTGGCCCTTGACGTTTTTTAAGTTTCATGAATGCTGAGTAAGGAACCATTTCTCCTTTATCATTTTTTACATAATAGCTTAACAAATCGCTTGCGTATCTTCTATATTGTGGATCGGCTTGAACATACACTTTAAAGAAGTTATTGAAACGAATAAATCCTTGTTCGTATGTACTACCAATTAGAATATTAAGGTTCTCCATAGCATCACCAATTGAAACACCTTTTTGCATTGCTGCTTGGTTATCAATTTCAATTTCATATTGAGGATAATTTGCCGCATAGAATGTAAATAAACCTGTTAACTCTTTACGTTTACCAAGTTCGTTCATAAAATCTTTATTGATTTTATCGAAAGCATGATAATCTTCGCCATTTGTTTTATCTAACATACGTAAAGAAATACCTCCAGCTGCACCATAACCTGGTACTGCAGGTGGCTCGAAATACTCAATTACAGCACCAAAGTCTTTAGATTTTTCTTCTAATTCTTCAATAATTTCAGTAACTGAATGATGACGGTGTTCCCAACTTTTTAAGTTAATTAAACATGTACCGGCATTTGAACCACGACCTTCTGTTAATACCTCATAACCTGCTAATGAAGAAACTGATTGAATTCCATCAATTTTTTCTGCTAAACCTTGTAATTTACGAGCAACTGCATTTGTAGCTTCTAATGTTGTTCCTGGAGGTGTTTGAATGATGGCATAAATCATCCCTTGATCCTCACTTGGAATAAATCCGGCTGGTAATGTTTTATCTATAAAGAATGTTCCAAAAGCAAATCCTCCTAAAACTAAAACTGTAACTAATCTTCTACTTACAATTTTGGTTAAAATATTTGTGTATCTACCTGTTAACTTCTCGAACCATCTATTAAAAGCGTCAATAAAAATATTGATAGGTGATTTCTTTCTTGGTTTACCATGATTGTTTTTCAAAATCATAGCACACAATACTGGTGTTAACGTTAATGCTACAACCCCAGATAATACAATTGACGAAGCCATGGTAATGGAGAACTGTCGATAGAAAACCCCAACAGGTCCAGACATAAAGGCTACTGGTATAAATACCGATGTCATTAATAACGTAATGGCTACTACTGCTCCACCAATTTCACCTAATACTCTTTGTACAGCCTTATACGGTCCAATGTGATCTTCTTCCATCTTGAGGTGGACGGCTTCTACCACAACTATGGCGTCATCCACAACAACTCCAATCGCTAATACTAGGGCAAAAAGGGTAATTAAGTTGATTGTTAAACCAAACATTTTCATAAAAATGAAAGCTCCAATTAACGAAATAGGTACGGCAATAATTGGGATTAATGTTGAACGCCAATCTCCTAAGAAAATAAATACTACTAAAGCAACTAATACGAATGCTTCACCTAAAGTGTGTACCACTTTATCTATAGAAGCATCTAAGAAAGTAGAAACGTCATAACTTACTTCATATTCCATTCCTGGAGGGAAAGACGTTTTAAGTTCTTCCATTTTATCTTTTACTCTATCAATTACATCACTCGCATTACTTCCATAAACTTGTTTTAACTGAATAGCTGCAGAAGGATGTCCGTCTTTATTTGAATAGATATCAAAGAATTCACTACCAAAAGCTACTTTACCAATATCTTTTAGTTTTATAATTTCACCATCGGAGCTAGCTCTGATAATGATGTCTTCATACTGTTCTGGTTTATTATAACGACCTTGGTAAACCAATACATATTCTAATGATTGTGCTTTAATACCGGTTGCTTGTCCTAAACGTCCTGGCCTACCAATGATACTTTGCTCTGCCATGGCTTCCATCACTTCATCGATAGAAACTTTATAAGCTCGCATTCTATCTGGATTTAACCATACACGCATAGCATAGTTACGGTTACCTAAGATTTGAGCTTGAGAAATACCATTAATACGCTGAATTTCAGGAATAATATTTACGTTTGCGTAGTTATAAAGGAATTTTTCATCGGCATGTTTATCGTTACTGTATAAGTTAATATACATCAACATACTTGGCTGTACAACATTTACAATAACCCCTCTAACTGAACTAAGTGTGGTAAATTATTAATTACCTTATCTACACGGTTTTTAACGTTAACAACTGCTTGATTTGGATCGGTTCCTAATTCGAAAATAATTTGAATAGTTGCCTCACCAGCACTGGTTGCATCGGAAACCATATATTTCATTCCAGGAACACCATTAATAGAACGTTCTAGTGGAATTAAAGCAGATTTTACTAATACATCTGCACTTGCTCCAGGATAAGCTAAAGTTACAATTACCCTTGGCGGTGCAATTTCTGGGAACTGAGAAATAGGCAATGTTTTGATTGATAACATTCCTAAGAATACAATAATGAGCGACACAACGATCGCCATTACTGGTCGTTTGATAAAATTCTTAAACATAATTTTTTCTTTTTATGTTAATTATTCAGCATAAAGCTCTAAAGAAGACAATACTTTTTCAGGTTTCTGGAAATCAACTTCAATTTTTTCTCCATTTTTAACCTTACGTATTCCCTCTAAAAGAATTCTATCATTAGGTGTTAAACCTTTAGTAACAATAAAAAGATAAGGAAGTTCCTCTTTAGCAATTGTAATTTCTTTTTGGTGTACTACATTATTTTTATCTACAACAAAAACAAATTTTTTATCTAATACTTCAAAAGTTGCTTTTTGAGGAATTAAAATTGCATTTTTATATGGATTTTTAACTATAACATTACCTGTTTCCCCGTGTCTTAATAATCTATCAGGATTATCAAACGTTGCTCTAAATGCAATGTTACCAGTTTCGTTATCAAATTCTCCTTCAATTGTTTCTACAATTCCTTCATGATTAAAGAATTGACCATTAGCCATCTCTAAATCTACTTTTAAAGGTTCATTTTTAGCTTTACTTATCATGTAAGTTAAATATTCCGCTTCTGGAACATTAAAATAAACCCACATTTTGCTATTATCTGAAAGTGTTGTTAATAATTCACCTTCTTCTAATAAACTTCCTTCTCTTACATGTAAATGGTCCATAATTCCAGCAAATGGAGCATTAATATTTGTAAAACCTAAATGTGTTTGAGATAATCTAACCTCTGAATTTGCTTTTTCTAATTTTGCTTTAGCTAAAGCTAATTCGTTTTGAGATACAACATTTTTATCTGCAAGTAATTTTGTGTTTTTATATTCAATTGCTGCAGTTTGAGCTTCAGCTTGAGCAATTTGTAACTCAGACTCATATACATTCGGCATAATTTTAAACATGGGCTGACCTAATTTTACCGCTTGTCCTTCATCTACAAATATTTTTTGTAAATAACCTCTTTCTAAAGCTCTTAATTCGATATGACGAATTGAATGTATTTGAGATACATATTTTCTTGAAATTAATGTATCTTTTTGTATTGGACTTGTTACTAAGAATTTAGCAATTTCTTCTTTTTCTTCTTTTTTAGATTGGCAGCTTGTTAAAACTATAACAGAACACAAGCTAAGAAGCATAAAAAATCTTTTAGCCATAATATTTTTTAATTAATTTTTTAAGTTTGATTTATTTTGTGTACACAAACAAATGCATACAAATATGCTTGTCTCATTTTAGAATTTAAAAATGACTACAAACAAAAAAACGATGACAAATTAATGCCGTCTAAAATAAATCAAAGCCTAAACACTCTAAAAGCGATATAGAGTGCATCTAAAGAAGAATAGTAATTGAAGTGACTTCTACTAGGTAGAACATCATGTTTTAAAGTCTTTAAATTGTTTAAAAACGAATAACCAGCTAAGAAGTGAGAATAGAAATTAAAATATTCTACTTGAAATATTTCGCTCTCACTTTGTTCAGAATCTTCTCCTTCATTTTCACCATCTTGATCATTAGACTCCGATTGAAATTTAATAATTAAATTGTGATTTGAACTAAAAGATCGTTTTTGAGGTCCGTTTTGTGTTGAGCTATTGATACTAATTAAATCTCTAATAATATAGTTAGCTCCTGTTGTGTAAAACAAAAAGTTTACACACAACAAAGTAATGCATAACGATAATAGATATTTAAAGTTCTCTTTTCTCATTTTCAGGACAAAAGTAGATAAAGAATAGATATACGCAAATTAATTTTTGCTTAAAGTATTGTTAAAGGTTAAAATTTTACTCGCAATTCTCTAATTCAAACAACAATTTAATGTTTTCATAAGAGTTTTCAAGTATCGATTCTATTTCCGATGGTTTAATCCATGCTACTTTTTCTATTCCCTCTTCAATTTGACCTTCAGGAGTGCCATCAAAATTTGTTTGCATTTCAAACCAATAGGTTTGTTTTAACTTATAACGACCATTTCGTTTAAAAACATGATACGTTTTAGTAAGTTTTTTTACAATTTTTAATCCGTTAACACCAGTTTCTTCCTCAACTTCACGCATGGCAGTCTCTTCCATTGTTTCTTTTTTCTCTGTGCCTCCTTTAGGTAAATCCCACTTTCCGTTTCTGAAAATAAAAAGTACTTCTCCTTTCTTGTTAAAAACTAATCCACCACCTGCTTTAACAACTGGAATTTTAGCTTTTAATGTTTTCATAATCAGCTTTTCATCAGGATGATACAAAAATGCCTTTTGTATTTTATTTTGAAACATTTTAACTATAAGCTTCTTAATATCAACACTTTCTAGTAGAAAAAGTTGAAAATCAGTTTCCTTTTGAACCTCATTGGTCAAAAAAAGTGGTTTATCGTTGACAAAAACTTTATACATTTGTATTATGATTTTTGATAACAACACAGCAGAAAAAACAGCCGAATTGCTTTTACAAATAAACGCAATTAAATTAAATTCTAAAAATCCTTTTACATGGGCTTCGGGCTGGAAGTCACCAATTTATTGTGATAATCGCATAATCCTTTCATTTCCAGCGGTTAGAAATTTTGTTCGCGAAGCATTTGCAAAGCACATTGAAGAAAAATTTGGTAAACCAGATGTCATTGCTGGTGTAGCAACTGGCGCAATTGGAATTGGTATACTTGTTGCAGAATACATGGGATTACCTTTTGTTTATGTACGTCCTGAGCCTAAAAAGCATGGTCGTCAAAATCAAGTAGAAGGTTTTTTACAAAAAGGTCAAAATGTAGTAGTTGTTGAAGATTTAATTAGTACTGGTGGAAGTAGTTTACTTGCAGTTGAAGCTTTAAGAAACGAAGGTGCAGTTGTAAAAGGAATGGCGGCGATTTTTACTTATGGATTTGATATTTCTGAAACGCGCTTTAAAGATGCTAATTTAGAAGTATTTACTTTAAGTAATTACACTACTCTATTAAAACAGGCTGTTGTAAAAAAATATATTTCTGAAAGTGAATTGCTAACGATAGAAGATTGGGGTAAAAATCCTTCAGAATGGAATGTTGAAGTTAATTAATAATACACTATAAATGAATTTAGAAAGTCCAAAAGTAACCGTAGAAAAATCGGCTGAATATATTTTTAATGCATTAACTGATATTAAAAATTTTGAAAAACTAATGCCAGAAAATATTGCTAAATTTGAAGTAATTGATGAAAATTGTTTTGAATTTGGTTTAAAAGGAATGCCTGAAATTAAATTGGTAAAAAAAGAAGCAATCCCTAATGATAAAATTGTTTTAGGAGCCGCATCTAGCAAATTACCATTTACTTTAACTGGAAACTTAAATGAAGTTGAAGCAGGTAAAACTGAAGTTCAATTATTATTTGAAGGTGACTTTAACCCTATGATGGCAATGATGGTTAAAGGTCCAATTGGTAAGTTTATTGAAACACTTGCTAATAACATGAATAAATTATAATTTTTTTTTACTTTTATAAACGAACTCCTGTTTTACAGGAGTTTTTTATTTTAAAAACAATCTTATGTTCCAAAAAGTTAGCATTCTATTTCTATTTTTGTCGTTATTAGCGGAAATTATTGGTACAGTTGGAGGATTTGGTTCTTCAGTATTTTTTGTGCCTATTGCTAACTTCTTTTTCGATTTTCAATCTGTATTAGGACTAACTGCATTGTTTCATGTTTCTAGTAATTTGAGTAAAATTGCGCTTTTTAGAAAAGGTTTAGATAAAAAATTGTTACTCACTATTGGTATACCTTCAGTCATATTTGTAATTATTGGCGGACTTCTAACTAACTATGTAAATACATTGGTACTAGAAATTGCATTAGGTATCTTTTTAGTAGCTTTTAGTTTATTATTTCTAATTAAAAAAGATTTAGTTATAAATCCAGAACCAAGAGAATCTATTATTGGCGGAGCAATTTCGGGTTTTAGTGCAGGTTTATTAGGAACTGGTGGTGCGATAAGAGGAATTACTATGGCAGCATTTGATTTAGAAAAAAGTGTTTTTATTGCAACCTCAGCAGCGATTGATTTTTCGATTGATGCTACTAGAACTATAGTATATTTTGAAAACGGCTTTATTCACACACACGATTTAATTTATGTTCCGTTTTTGATTATTATAAGTTGGATTGGGACTTATATAGGGAAATACATCTTACAATTTATTCCTCAAAATAAATTTAAGCAAATTGCTTTGTTTCTAATTCTGGGAATTGGTTTACTGATGCTTATTAAAAGTATTATAAAATAAAAAGCTCAGATAAATCTGAGCTTTAATTTTTAGGGTGAAAGACGGGTCTCGAACCCGCGACCTTCGGAACCACAATCCGACGCTCTAACCAACTGAGCTACAATCACCGTTTGTTATACAAAACAGTATTATTCCGTTTTGCGAGTGCAAATATAGATGTTTCCTACAATCTAACAAAGATTTTTTTTGTTTTTTTACTTCAAATCTGCTAAACTATTGACAGCCAAATATCTTTCAGCAGTAAAACCTTCTGCAAAATCTACTCCAACTAACCTTCCTAGGTCTTGTGCACGATAAGTAATACTGTCTAAAAAGTTTTTAGAAGTAATTGGAGTTGCTGGTTCATTAGAATTTGGAATATAAAATTGAGATCCATAAGCAAGAACAGCTTCCATCTTTTTATCCATAAAATCTGAAACATCTACCACAAAATCAGGTTTAATGTTTTGCCATTGAATATAATGATAGACTACTTTTGGACGCCAAGCTGCTTGTTTTTCGTTATTCAATTCGGTTTCAATTTTTGTTAAACCCGATAAAAAACAAGCATCGCTAACCAATTTACTTCCTTTTCCATGATCTATGTGGCGGTCTTGTATTGCGTTACATAAAACAATTTCTGGTTGGTATTTGCGAAGCATTTTAATAATTTCTAGTTGATGCTTTTCATCGTTTGCAAAAAATCCATCTCTAAATTGTAAATTTTCTCTAACAGAAACACCTAATATTTTTGCAGCAGCGGCTGCTTCCTTGTCTCTAATTTCTGCAGAACCTCTTGTTCCTAATTCGCCACGAGTTAAATCGATAATCCCAACTTTTTTACCTTGAGCAATTTCTTTAGCTAATGTTCCGCTACACCCTAATTCTACATCATCGGGATGTGCTCCAAAAGCTAAAATATCTAACTTATTCATTATAATATTTTTTTATCGTTTCCGATTTATTTACTGTTTCTATAAATTCTAATTCTGGGTTGCTATCTTCCGTTATACCACAACCAATGAAAATCTTAGCAACTTGATCTTCAATTTTACAACATCTTAAATTTACAAACAAATCTGTATCAGTTGTATGCTTTTCGTTTATTTTAAAATTCCATTCTCCTAAAAATCCAGCATAAAAATCTCTAGCATAACCTTCATTCTTTATAATGAAATCTCTAGCATAATCTTTTGGGAAACCGCAAACTGCTGGTGTTGGATGTAAAACTTGAACAACTTTATCTTTGTGGTTATTATCTTTTAAAATAGCTTTTATATCAGTTTTAATATGTAATAATTTACCTGCTTGATAAGTGTAAGGTTCAGACAAAGTTAATTTATCTACAAAAGGTTCTAGGCTTTCACTAATAAAATTAGTTACCAATTGTTGCTCAATTTTTTCCTTTTCTCCCCACTCTTTTTCTAATTCATTTATTGTTTTAGTACCCGCAAGTGCAACTGTAGAAATTTCGTTATTATTAACTTTTAAAAGTTGTTCAGGAGTTGCGCCTAACCACATTCCTATTTCAGGATGAAAAAAGCAATATTTAAAAGCTGTAGGATACAAATAAACCATTCTTTTAAAAGATTTTTCTACATCAAAATCTTTAAGCTCGAATTTTTCACATCGAGAGGCTACAATTTTTGAGCAGGAACCACTTCTAATCTCTTTAACAAATAGACTCACTAAATTTTCAAAATCAGTTTTTGCTTCTTGCGTAAATGATTGTTCAAACTCGTTATATTGAACTTCCTTAATTGTATTTTCAACTGAAATCAACTCCGATTCAGCAATTGGAATAATATAATTTACATCGTTATAAAAAGACGCAAAAACAAAACCTGAACTATTTTCACTTTCTAATTCATGTAACGTATCATTTTGTTGAAACAAACCATTTGAAACGTGATCATTTGGTTTAGAATAAATTACAAAAGGAAGATTTTGCTCAAGTTGTGAATATAATTTAGAAAATAATTCGGTCATTTTATCTTCTTCTTGGTAATACCATATTCGTTAACTTACAAAGCGAAATTAAAGCTCCTTGTTCGTCAACAATTCTAATTTCCCACAAATGAATACTTTTTCCTTTATGAATAACTTTTGCAGTAGCATAAACAGTTCCTTCTCTTTTACTTTTCAAATGATTGGCACTAATTTCTATACCTCTCACTTCAGTAACTTCAGGGTTTATAAACATAATTGATGCGGCACTACCAACACTTTCTGCTAAAGCAACACTAGCACCACCATGTAAAAGCCCCATTGGTTGATGTACTCTAGGATTTACAGGCATTTTTGCCGTTAGAAAATCTTCACCAGCATCTATAAATTCAATTTCTAATGTTTCCATTAATGTATTCTCAGAAAGCTTTGCACAAAGCTTCAAAAAAGCATCTTTATCAAACATGATTATTTTTTTTGTAAAATTACTATTTTCTGCTCGAAAGAAATAAACTAAAACTTACAATATTTCGTTATGTAAAAAATAGTAGTATTTTTACCTAAAAAAGATTCTAAATGAAACATTATATCATTGCCTTTTTAACCATATTTACCATATTAACTACATCTTGTCGAAATGATTTTGATTTTGAGCCTAATGTTGGCAACCTTAAATTTTCTAGAGACACTATTTATTTAGATACCGTTTTTACAACAATTGGGTCCAGTACTTATACTTTAAAAGTTTATAATAAATCAGATAAAAACATTTCTATTCCTAATTTACGACTTGGTAAAGGTGAAAGTTCAAAATACAGACTAATGGTTGATGGAATGCCAGGAAAAGTTTTTGAAAACGTTGAACTTTTGGCAAAAGACAGCATGTTTATTTTTATTGAAGTAACAGCCGATGTTGCTGATGCAAATCCGGGAGACTTCCTTTATACTGATCAAATACAATTTGGAAATAATTCTGAATTTCAAACAGTTGAATTAGTTACTTTAATTCAAGATGCCTATTTTATTTTTCCGCAAAGAACTTTAAATCCTGATGACACTTATACTTATGAATCTTTAACACTAGGTCTTGACGAAGAAGGAAACCCTATTACGATCCAAGGGCAGTTTTTAGATTCAGCTGATCCTGATAATGGTAATGAATTACATTGGACCAATGAAAAACCCTATGTAATTTATGGCTATACTGCAGTACCTCCTAATGAAACTTTGGTTGTTGATGCTGGCGCTCGCATTCATTTTCATGCCGAATCGGGTTTGATTGTCGCAAACAATGCTTCTTTACATGTTGAAGGAGATTATTCAACAACAGAAGCATTAGAAAATGAAGTTATTTTTGAAGGAGATCGTTTAGAACCAAGTTTTTCTGACGTTCCAGGTCAATGGGGAACTATATGGTTTACTCAAGGTAGTACAAATAATATCATTTCTAATTTAACAATCAAAAACGCAACAGTAGGAATGTTAATTGAAGGAAATGATGGAACTACATCTCCAACAATTGATATGAAAAATGTTCAAATTTACGATTGTTCCAATGTAGGCGTTTTGGCAAGAACAGGAAATATTGTTGGAAAAAATATGGTTGTAAACAATTGTGGTCAGGCAAGTATTGCTTGTACATTAGGCGGAAGTTACGATTTTACACATTGTACTTTTGCAAACTATTGGCCAATTCCTAAACAATATTGCGTTGTAATTAACGATTATTTAGAAACTTCAGATCAAACAATTGTAGAACCATTAGTAAAAGCAGATTTTAAAAATTGTATTTTATATGGTTCACCAAATTTATCTTTATCTATAGACAAACAAGGAAATGGACCTGATATAAACGATCCAAACTTCAATTATTCTTTTGACAGTAGTTTGATAAAATTTGTTGATTTGTCACATATATACAGTTCACATCCCTTATATCAATTTACTGGAGCTAATTATACAAATTGTTTAATTGCAACGAATTCAACAAATAATAGACCCGACTTCAAAGACCCAAATAATAATGAATTAATCATTGGTGAAGATTCTTCTGCAAGAGGTTTAGCAAATAGTTCTTATGCTACATTTAATGATATACTAAACAATCAACGTAATTCAACAGTTGGTTTCGACAGTGGAGCATATAATTGGATAATATTTGAATAGAATAAAATATTACTTTGAACTTCTGTTTTTTTGAGATAAATTTGCATTTTCAACAACACACTAACTTATACATACAATGATTCATTTCTTCGGAAACCAATCCAATGTAGTTTATGCGGTACAATCGCAAAACGAATTATCGACTGAAGATATCAACAAATTAAACTGGTTATTCAACTCGCAACTAGACAACATTTACACGAAAATAAATACTAAAGAGGCATCGCTTGATGCTTTTTTTGTTGGACCTCGTGCCGCAATGGTTACACCTTGGAGTACCAATGCTGTTGAAATAACTCAAAATATGGGGATTTCTGGAATTATTCGAATTGAAGAATTCCAAAAAGTGGATAGTGCTTTTACTGATTTCGATCCGATGTTATCACAAAAGTATTCTGAACTAAATCAAGAAATTTATACAATCAATATTCAACCAGAACCAATTTTAGAAATTGAAGATATTGATGCTTATAACCAACAAGAAGGTTTAGCACTTAGTGCTGAAGAAGTTGAATACTTACATAACTTATCAAACAAAATTGGAAGAAAATTAACAGATTCTGAAATCTTTGCTTTCTCACAAGCGAATTCAGAACACTGTCGTCACAAAATTTTCAACGGAACGTTTGTTATTGATGGTGAAGAAAAACCAACTTCCTTATTCAAATTAATCAAGAAAACATCGGAGACGCATCCAAACGATATTGTTTCGGCTTATAAAGATAACGTAGCTTTTGTAAAAGGTCCGAAAGCTACACAATTTGCTCCAAAAAGCGCTGACAAACCCGATTTTTATCAAGAAAAAGAGTTTGACTCGGTTTTATCATTAAAAGCGGAAACACACAACTTCCCTACTACGGTTGAGCCTTTCAATGGTGCTGCAACAGGTTCTGGTGGTGAAATTCGTGACCGTTTAGCTGGTGGACAAGGTTCGTTGCCATTAGCGGGAACTGCTGTTTACATGACTTCATACTCAAGACTTGAAGAAACTCGTCCTTGGGAAAAAGGCATGGAAGAAAGAAAATGGTTGTACCAAACACCAATGGATATCTTAATCAAAGCTTCGAATGGTGCTTCTGATTTCGGCAACAAATTTGGGCAACCGTTAATTACAGGTTCTGTTTTAACTTTCGAACATGAAGAAGAAGCTCGCAAATTAGGTTTCGATAAAGTAATCATGTTAGCAGGTGGTGTTGGATATGGAAAATTAGATCAAGCGATAAAACACGAACCTAAAGAAGGCGATAAAATCGTTATTCTAGGTGGTGAAAATTATAGAATTGGTATGGGTGGAGCTGCGGTTTCATCTGCAGATACTGGAGCTTTTGGTTCTGGAATTGAATTAAATGCGATTCAACGTTCGAATCCTGAAATGCAAAAACGTGCTGCTAATGCTATTCGTGGTTTAGTGGAAAGTGATAACAATCCTATTGTTTCAATTCACGATCACGGTGCAGGTGGACACTTAAACTGTTTATCTGAATTAGTGGAAGCTACTGGAGGTTTAATCGATTTAGACAAATTACCAGTTGGTGACCCAACGCTTTCGGCTAAAGAAATTATTGGTAACGAATCGCAAGAAAGAATGGGATTGGTTATTGGTGAAAAAGATATCGATACCTTACAAAGGATAGCTGAAAGAGAGCGTTCTCCAATGTACACTGTTGGTGATGTTACTAACGACCATAGATTTACATTTGTAACCCGCAATGAAAAATATTTTTTACCAAAAGACGAGCGGGTTCTTGACTTCCAAAATTCAAATAATACTGAGGAAAAATCGAAAACTACTGGGGCAAAACCAATGGATTATGCTTTAGAAGATTTCTTCGGAAGTTCTCCAAAAACCATTATGAACGACAAAAATGTAGCTCGTAATTATGCAAATCCTGATTATTCGATTTCAGAAATTCCAAATTACTTAAACCAAGTTTTACAGTTAGAAGCGGTTGCTTGTAAAGATTGGTTAACGAATAAAGTAGACCGTTGTGTGGGTGGTCGCGTTGCAAAACAACAATGTGCTGGACCGTTACAATTGCCTTTAAATAACGTAGGTGTAATGGCATTAGACTTCAAAGGAAAAGAAGGAATTGCTACGACTATCGGACACTCACCTGTATCAGCTATTGTTGATCCAGTTGCGGGTTCTAAAAATTCAATTGGTGAAGCCTTATCGAACTTAGTTTGGGCACCATTAAAAGATGGTTTACAATCGGTTTCGTTATCAGCAAACTGGATGTGGGCTTGTAAAAATGAAGGTGAAGATGCTCGTTTATACGATGCAGTTCAAGGTTGTTCGGAATTTGCTATTGAATTAGGAATCAATATTCCAACTGGAAAAGATTCGTTATCCATGAAACAAAAATATCCAAACGATGAAGTAATTGCTCCGGGAACGGTTATTATTTCAGCTATTGGAAATTGTTCAAATATTACAAAAGTAGTAGAGCCAGTTTTAAAAAGAAATGGTGGTAATATCTACTACATAAACTTATCACAAGATTCTTTTAAATTAGGTGGAAGTTCATTCTATCAAATTTTAAATAAAGTGGGTTCTGAAGTTCCAACCGTTAAAAATGCTGATTATTTCAAAAAAGCGTTCAATACGTTACAAGATTTAATCAAAGAAAGAAAAATTAAGGCTGGACACGATATTGGAAGTGGTGGTTTAATCACAACTTTATTAGAAATGTCTTTTGCTGAAGTTGGTGTAGGTGCCAACTACGATTTATCTGTTTTAGGAGAATCGGATTCTGCAAAAGCGTTATTTAATGAAAATATTGCTGTTGTTTTCCAAGCAGATGCTGAAGTTGAAGCCGTTTTCAAAGCAAACGGAATTGAAATATTCAATATTGGTTCGGTTGTAGAAGGTGATTTCGTTTCTATAAAAAATGGAAATGACAACTTCAATTTCTCAGTTACTGAAACGAGAGATACTTGGTACAAAACATCGTATTTATTAGATACAAAACAATCTCGTAATGGTATGGCAGAAGCGCGTTATGCGAACTATAAAAACCAACCATTAGAATTTACTTTCCCTGCTAACTTTGATGGTACCCTTCGACAAGCTCAGGGTGACGTTGCTCCTATTGGTTCTAGACCAAAAGCAGCTATTATTCGTGAAAAAGGAAGTAATTCGGAACGCGAAATGGCAAATGCTATGTATTTAGCTGGATTTGATGTAAAAGACGTTCACATGACGGATTTAATTTCAGGTCGTGAAACATTAGAAGATATTCAGTTTATTGGTGCTGTTGGTGGATTCTCTAACTCTGACGTTTTAGGTTCTGCTAAAGGTTGGGCTGGTGCTTTCTTATACAATGAAAAAGCCAATACTGCATTGAAAAACTTCTTCAAAAGAGAAGATACACTTTCTGTTGGAATTTGTAATGGATGTCAGTTACTAATGGAATTAGAATTGATAAATCCAGAGCATGAAGTTCATGGAAAAATGCACCACAATACTTCAAATAAACACGAAAGCGGATTTACTTCAGTAAAAATTCAAAAGAATAATTCTGTAATGCTATCTTCTTTAGAAGGATTAACGTTAGGCGTTTGGATTTCACATGGAGAAGGTAAATTCAAATTACCTTATGCTGAAGATAAATATAACATTGTAGCAAAATATGCTTATGAAGGTTATCCTGCAAATCCTAATGGTTCTGATTTCAATACAGCTATGATGTGTGATACAACAGGAAGACATTTAGTAATGATGCCACATATTGAACGTTCAACTTTCCCTTGGAACTGGGCAAATTATCCAGAACGCGGACAAAAAGACGAAGTTTCACCATGGTTAGAAGCATTTGTAAATGCCAGAAAATGGATTGAAAATCAAAAATAATTAAACAAAAGAGCCATTCGTTCGAATGGCTTTTTTTATATTTTAAATTAAAATTTATTTCACAGAATCTTTTCTTGAAATATACGAATGAAGAAAATCTCCTTTTGGTTTTCCTAAATCAAATGAAGACCATTTTGTTAAGAAACGAGTTGAAGTACGCGCTTCATCTCTATCCATTCCTTCATATTCTATTCTGTAAATTGCTGAATACATTTCTGCTCTACCTACTCCGTGATAACAATGAATTAAAACAGGATAATTGGTAGAATCATCCATAATCTTGAAGAAGTAATCTAAATTGTGTTTCTTTGGTACTTGATCAGAACCGTTATTATAGTAATTAACACCAGGAATTTTAGCAATTGCTTCCTTTTCTGCGATCAATTCTTCAGGAACTTCAGGATTGTTTTCTAAATCTCCAGTTCCAGGAAAACGTAAATCAACAACACTTTTAATGTTATTTTCTTTGATGTAAGCTTCTAACTCGTCTGGAGGAATAACTCCCGATTTATAAACTTTTCCTTCTGTAATTGTTTCAAAATTGTGGTTAATATGCATATCATACACATATTTTCCCCCGAAAATAGCTCCTGCAACTAGTACTGCTATTAAAATTTTTTTTACCATGGTTTATCTAATTTTTGGTCAATTATTTTTTCCATATAATCTTGAACAAATGCTTTACAAGCTTCACCTACTTTCTCCATCTCAGGAGTTTTTTTGTCAATTAAATTATGTTCAAGCCCTTTATCTTTTATATCGTAATAACCCGTTATGTTTTTACCATCAAAATTACAAATATAATTCCCCATTTGTAATTGATAACCTCCACTATTATAACTAATAACAAATGGTTTTATTTCATAATCTCCAACTAAACTTCTTCCCCAACTTCTAAATGGCTGTTTATAACCAATTAAATCCATAATTGTTGGATAGATATCAATTTGTTGCGCTAATTCTTTATGTACTCCTACTAAATCACTATTAGGTTTGAAGATTAAAATTGGAACGGCATCGCGATTCAATACTTTTTTATATTCGTCGTAATATTTTAAATTACCATGATCAGCAGTTATAATAAAAATTGTATTGTTATACCAAGGCATTTTTTTAGCTTCTTCGAAAAACTTTTTAAATGCATAATCAGTATAACCTACACATTTATGAATAGCAATATCGCCTGCAGGAAACTTATCCTTGTACTTTTCAGGAACTGTGTAAGGTTCGTGAGAAGATACTGTAAAAATGGTGCTAAAAAATGGCGCTTTCTTTTTGTCTAGAGTTTCTTTCATAAAATGGAAAAAAGGTTCATCCCAAATTCCCCAAGAACCATCAAACTCATCATCATTGTTAAACTCAGTTTTACCATAATAATGATCAAATCCTAAAATATTTGAAAAACCTAAAAATCCCATTGAACCATTTGGCGCTCCGTGGAAAAAAGATGTATCATAACCCAATTCGTTCAAAATTGAAACAATAGATTGAATTTTTTGTTTCGGATAAGGCGATGATGTAAACGCATCTTTAAAAGATGGAATTCCACTTAAAACAGAAGACATTCCGTGAATTGATTTTCTTCCATTTGCATAAGCATTCGTATAAATTAAACTATGCTGTGCTAGAGAATCAATAAACGGTGTATATCCTTTGTAGTTTGGAATATTCATATCTTTATTAAAAGAACCTAAATATTCTCTTCCGTAGCTTTCTGTAATAAACAAAACAATATTTGGTCTCGATTCAGGAAAATTAGCATATTGCTTTTTGGGTTTAAAATATTGATTAACCAAAGTAGAATCTACTAAATTTATTTTTTTAAAACTCGTTTGATTAATTGTTCTAATAATTGAAAACGGAGTATTTAATACTATATCAGCATGTTGTGGTTGTTTAACATGTCGATTCGCATCAATCATATTAATTGGTCGCGTACTTTTTTTAAAATCGCCTCTAATGCCACCAACAACTAATAATCCTGCGATAACAAATCCAATTGCAGAAAAAGAAAAATATTTTACTTTAGAACTTGGAACTTGCTCTTTTACTTTTACTTTTTTGTATAGATATATCCACGCAAAAGCACAAACAACAAAAGCTAAATAAACATGCCAATAGCTTACTAAGAATCTAAAAAACATATTTGCTTTATTAGTTTCATTTTCTAGAACACTATAAACAGCTACGGTTGTTCTTGAAAAATATACTTGTAATATATAAAATCAATGAAGTTTGTAGCAAAAGCAATTAAGTTTAAAGTAAAATACACATAGGTTAAGAATTTTTGATAACCTTTACTAGTGTTGTACCAAATAGGAATTATGGAAAGTACAATAAATAAACTATTTGCATATAAAATAGCCGCAGTATCAAAAGCTAATCCATAGTACGCCAGTTCAAAAAACTCACCTATCGAATTTACTTTTAAAAGACTATAATTGTATATAAAAAATAAAACTCTAACTATAAAGTAAAAAACGTAAGCTAAAAGTAATCGATACAATAAAACAGAATATTCTTGAAATCGAAATATCTTATTGAATTTGTTCATGTTGCAATTTTGAACGACAAAAATACAAAATCTAATAGTTTAAAAATTGTTAAATAATTTTTATAAAATATTATGCATGCATAATATTCAGAAAATCAACACAATAGCTTAAAAATCAAGGTTTTTCAAATAAGAAGATGCTAAAAAATGTCCTAAATATTTAAAAATTCCTTAATTTGCAGGCACTAATTTTCTGAAAAAATGAATAAAATTACTAGGATTTTTGATTTTCCTTACTATCAATTAGAAAACTACAATCTTAAAGATGCTTTTGTTTCCAAAGTAGATGGAATTTGGGTAAAAACATCAACATCAGAATATATAGAAAAAGCAAATGCTATTTCAAAAGCATTATTACATCTTGGATTAAAAAAAGGAAGCAAAATTGCCCTAATTTCTTCTAATAATAGAACAGAATGGAACATTATGGATATCGGAATTTCTCAAATTGGTGCTGTTTCTATTCCAATTTATCCAACAGTTTCTGCTGAAGAATTTGATTATATTTTTAACCATTCTGAAGCCGAACTTTGTATTCTTTCAGATGAAATTTTATTCGAAAAAATTAATGCAATTAGAAGTCAACTTCCTTTTGTAAAAGAAATTTATTCTTTTGATGTTGTTAAAGGTTGTAAAAATTGGAACGAATTATTAGAATTAGGAAACTCTTTAAATAATTTAGACCAAGTTGAAGAAGCAAAAAATAAGGTTGACACAAAAGATTTGGTAACCATTATTTACACTTCAGGAACAACAGGAAAACCAAAAGGTGTAATGCTTTCTCATGAAAACTTAGTAAGTGATACATTGGGTTCGTTTAAAAGAGTTCCACTTAAATTTGGTGATAGTAGAGCAATGAGCTTCTTGCCTATTTGCCACGTTTTCGAAAGAGTATTAACTTACATCTATCAATATTCAGGAATTTCAATTTATTATGCCGAGTCTATCGATAAAATTGCCGAGAATATTAAAGAAGTAAAGCCAAATGTAATGACCGTTGTACCAAGACTTTTAGAAAAAGTTTACGATAAAATTATAGAAAGAGGTTCTGAACTTTCAGGAATAAAAAGAGCACTTTTCTTTTGGTCAGTTAAAATTGGTGAACAATATCAACCTTATGGTGCTAATGGTTGGTTTTATAGTTTAAAATTAGCAATTGCAAACAAATTAGTTTTAAGCAAATGGAAAGAAGGTCTTGGTGGAAATCTTGAAATTATTGTTTCCGGAAGTGCTCCTTTACAACACCGATTAATAAAAATATTTACAGCGAGTAAAATTACAGTTATGGAAGGTTACGGTTTAACTGAAACTTCACCTGTAATAGCTGTTAACGACATGAGAAATGGCGGATTCAAAATAGGAACTGTTGGTAAACCTTTAGATAATATTGAAGTTAAAATAGCTGAAGATGGTGAAATTCTTTGTAAAGGACCAATTGTAATGATGGGCTATTATAAAGATGAAGAAAAAACAGCAAGTATTATTAAAGATGGCTTTTTTCATACAGAAGATATTGGCGAACTAGATGCTGAAGGCTTTTTAAAAATTACAGATCGTAAAAAGGAAATGTTCAAAACATCGGGTGGCAAATATGTGGCACCTCAAGTCTTAGAAAACGACTTTAAACAATCGCGTTTTATAGAACAAATTATGGTAATTGGTGAAGGTCAAAAAATGCCAGCCGCTTTTATTCAGTTAGATTTTCAATTTGTAAAACAATGGGCAGAAAAAAAGCATTTAAACATTGGAAATACAAACGAAGAAATAATTAATAATCCTCAAGTTAGAGAACGTGTTCAACATGTTTTAGATTCTATTAATCCGAAATTTGGAAAATGGGAACAAATAAAAAGATTTGAATTAACTCCTGAAGTCTGGTCAATTGAAGGCGGCGAACTAACTCCTACTTTAAAAGTAAAAAGAAAACAGATATTAAGTAAGTATAAAGACTTGTACGATAAGATTTACAATTAGAACATTTTAACATATTTTGAAAAAATATTAATATAAGTTCTGCAAATAATGTTAATATTTTTTATCATCTATAAAAAAATTTGGGTTTAAAATACAAATTCACTAATTTGCTACTCTTAATTATAAAAAATAATGAACGAAATTACGCGCTTATTTGATTTTCCTTATTACCAATTGCAAAAATATAACTTAGATGCTGCTTTGGTAACTAAATATAATGGAAAATGGGTAAAAACTTCAACCCAAAAATACATCGATGAATCTAATAAACTTTCAAGAGCTTTATTAAGATTAGGAGTCGAAAAAAACCAAAAAATTGCCATAATTTCTTCTACCAACAGAACAGAATGGCACATGTGCGATATTGGTATTCTTCAAATTGGAGCACAAACAGTTCCTATTTACCCAACAATCGCTGCAGATGATTATGAATATATTTTAAATCACTCAGAATCTAGCTATTGCTTTATTTCTGATGCAGAAGTGTTTGAAAAAATAAATTCTATAAAACACAAAGTTCCTTCATTAAAAGAAATTTATTCTTACGATGAAATTAATGGTTGTAAAAACTGGAATAAAGTTCTTAGTCTTGGTGAAGATCAATCGAACCAAAATGAAGTAGAAAATAGAAAGGATAGTATTGTAACTACTGATTTAGCTACAATTATTTATACATCTGGAACTACAGGAAGACCAAAAGGTGTTATGTTAACTCATGAAAATATCGTTTCTGATGTTTTGATGAGTGCACCACGCGTTCCATTTGAACCAGGCGCTTATAAAGCATTAAGTTTCTTGCCTATTTGTCATATTTTCGAAAGAATGATTACTTATTTGTATCAGTATCTCGGTGTATCAATATATTTTGCTGAAAGTATTGAAAAAATATCAGACAATTTAAAAGAAGTGCATCCAAATGTAATGACAGTTGTACCACGTCTTTTAGAAAAAGTTTATGATAAAATTTATGCTAAAGGTGCCGAGTTAACCGGAATTAAAAAGAAACTTTTCTTTTGGGCTACAGGTTTAGGAATTCAATACAAACCTTATGAAGAAAATGGTTGGTGGTATGAATTTCAATTAAAAATTGCACGTAAATTAATTTTCTCTAAATGGCAAGAAGCTCTTGGTGGAGAATTAAAATTACTTGTTTCGGGTAGTGCTGCATTACAACCAAGATTAACAAAAGTCTTTACAGCTGCCGGAATTCCCGTTATGGAAGGTTATGGTTTAACTGAAACTTCTCCTGTTATTTCGGTAAATGATATGCGAAATAGAGGTTTCAAAGTTGGAAGTGTTGGTAAAGTTTTAAACGGAGTTGAAGTTAAAATTGCAGAAGACGGCGAAATTCTTTGTAAAGGACCAAATGTAATGATTGGTTATTATAAAGATGAGGAAAAAACCAATGAAGTTTTACAAAATGGATATTTTCACACTGGTGATATTGGAGAAATCGACGCTGAAGGTTTCTTAAAAATTACCGATCGTAAAAAAGAAATGTTCAAAACTTCTGGTGGTAAATATGTAGCACCTCAGTTATTAGAAAATACATTTAAACAGTCTCGTTTTATAGAACAAATTATGGTTATTGGTGAAGGCGAAAAAATGCCTGCTGCTTTTATACAACCAAGTTTTGAGTTTGTTCAAGAATGGGCTTCAAGACATGGTAAATCAAACATTGGTACAACAAACGAAGAAATTTGTAAAAACGAAGAAGTTATTCAAAGAATTCAAGAAGAAGTAGATCACTACAATGAAAAGTTTGGTAATTGGGAAAAAGTTAAAAAGTTCGAATTAACTCCCGATGTTTGGGGAATCGATTCTGGACATTTAACGCCAACCATGAAACTGAAAAGAAAAATTATTCTTGAAAAATATAAAAATCTATACGAAAAGATTTACGGAAGTCAAGAATAAAAAAGAATAACTTTTTTATAGTATAACAATTGTATAAATGTTAACTAAAATCATGTAACACATTTTTTTAAGCAATTACTGAAATTTGTACCATTAACATTAAAAACAATTTGCTATGAAAAAGTTATTTTTATTTTTAGGTTTAATCTCACTAGGTCTAGTATCATGTAACGATGATTCAAATTCAGATCAATCTTACACTTACAAAGTTAGCATGACAGATGCTCCTGCTCCTTATGATGCAGTTTTTGTTGATGTTCAAGGTGTAGAAGTAATTACTTCTGATGGATCTAGTTTTGCTTTAGAAACTGAAGCTAATATTTATAATTTATTAGAATTGTCGAATGGTTATAGTATTCAAATTGCATCAGATATTATTACCGAAGCTAATGTTTCTCAAGTGCGTTTAATTTTAGGACCTAATAATTCAATTGTAGTAGACGGACAAACTTACCCTTTAAGCACTCCAAGTGCGGAACAATCGGGATTAAAACTAAATGTTCACCAACAATTATTAGCTAATGTAGACAATACATTATTAATTGATTTTGATGCACACCAGTCTATTGTTGAACAAGGAAATGGAAGTTATAGTTTAAAACCCGTTTTAAGAGTTGTCGATGTTCAAGTAACAGGAACAATTAGTGGATCAATCTCAATTTTAGGAGTTAATGCTACAATTACAGCGATTTCATCTACAGGCGAAGAATTTACAACAATTACTAATGAAGAAGGTGCATTTCAATTATCTGGATTACAATCAGGGACTTACACACTAATTATTACACCCGAAACTCCTTACCTACCATTAACAATAGATAATGTTATCGTTCAAACCGGATTAACAACCGATTTAGGAGTCCAAGTGTTATAATAATATTAAAAAAAATAAAATAATTTATAAAATACTATGCATGCATAGTATTTTTTTTATATTTGAAAACGTTTTAGTTAATTATTCATGAAAGATAAAACAATAGATTATGCTTTAAGAGCAACTTGGCAAGCTGTTTCAAGAATGTATAACGAAGAAGCAACCAAATATGGTGCTACAATGGCTACAGGTTTTGCTCTTTTAAGTATCGATAAAGAAGATGGAACACCTTCTACTACTTTAGGACCTAGAATGGGAATGGAACCTACAAGTCTTACCAGAACTTTAAAATCAATGGAAGAGAAAGGTTTAATTACCAGAAAAAAAAATCCAGAAGATGGTAGAGGCGTTTTAATTTATTTAACCAAAGAGGGTAAAGAAAAAAGGGAATTATCCAAAGCAACAGTTTTAAGATTTAACGACACTATAAAAAATAATATCAGTGAAGAAAAAATAAATCATTTTATGGAAGTTATAGAACTGATTAATGAAATGATTTCCGATAAAAAAATTTTTACTAACGAACTAGAAACTAAAATATAATATAACCATTAAGTATGAAACGTAATATTAAAAAAGTTGCTGTTATTGGTTCTGGAATTATGGGAAGTGGCATAGCTTGTCACTTTGCCAATATTGGTGTCGAAGTTTTACTTTTAGACATCGCTCCAAGAGAATTAACAGAAGCTGAACAAAAAAGGGTTTAACCCTTGAAAGCAAAGCGGTTAGAAACAGAATTGTTAACGAACACTTAGCTAATGCTTTAAAATCTAAACCTTCTCCTATTTATCATCAAAGTTTTGCTAGCAGAATTACCACTGGTAATACTACTGACGATATGGCAAAAATCGCTGATGTAGATTGGATTATCGAGGTGGTTGTAGAACGTTTAGATATTAAAAAAACGGTTTTTGAACAAGTTGAAAAATATAGAAAACCTGGAACATTAATTACTTCTAATACTTCAGGTATTCCAATTCAGTTTATGAGTGAAGGAAGAAGCGAAGATTTCCAACAACATTTTTGTGGAACGCACTTCTTTAACCCAGCGCGTTACTTAAAATTATTCGAAATTATTCCTGGTCCCAAAACTTCACAAGAAGTTTTGGATTTCTTAAATGGTTATGGCGAAAAATTCTTAGGAAAAACTTCAGTTGTAGCAAAAGATACTCCTGCTTTTATTGGTAACCGTATTGGTATTTTCGGAATTATGAGTTTATTCCACCAAGTAAAAGAAATGGGATTAACTATTGAAGAAGTTGATAAATTAACGGGACCTGTAATTGGTCGTCCAAAATCGGCTACTTTTAGAACCGTTGATGTTGTTGGTTTAGATACATTAGTTCACGTGGCTAACGGTATTTATGATAACTGTCCTAACGACGAAGCGCACGAATTGTTCAAACTTCCAGGTTTCATCAATACTATGATGGAAAACAAATGGTTAGGAAGCAAAACAGGCCAAGGTTTTTATAAAAAAGAAGGAAAAGACATTTTATCATTAGATTTAGATACTTTAGAATATCGTGCTAATAAGAAAGCTTCTTTCGCTACTTTAGAATTAACAAAAACTATTGATAAACCAATTAATAGATTTAAAGTATTAGTTGGTGGAAAAGATAAAGCCGGAGAATTTTATCGTAAAAATTTCTCAGCAATGTTCGCTTACTGTTCAAACAGAATTCCTGAAATTACAGATGCATTTTACAAAATTGACGACGCTATGAAAGCTGGTTTCGGTTGGGAAAATGGTCCATTCGAAATTTGGGATGCTGTTGGTGTAGAAAAAGGTATAGAATTAATGAAAGCTGAAGGTTATGAGCCAGCTGCTTGGGTTACTGAAATGTTAGCTTCTGGCACTAAATCTTTTTATTCAGTAAAAGATGGTGCAACGTACTTCTACTCTATTCCTTCTAAATCTGCTGAAAAAATTCCTGGACAAGACGCCTTTATCATCTTAAATAATATTCGCGAAAGCAAAAAAGTTTGGAACAACAACGAATCTATAATTACTGATTTAGGCGATGGTGTTTTAAATTTAGAATTTACTTCTAAAATGAATTCTATTGGTGCTGGTGTACTTCAAGGAATCAATAAAGCTGTCGATATGGCTGAAAAAGGCTATAACGGATTAGTTATTGGAAACCAAGATGCAAACTTCTCAGTTGGTGCCAACTTAGGAATGATTTTTATGTTAGCTGTTGAACAAGAATACGATGAAATGAACATGGCTATCAAAATGTTCCAAGACACTATGATGCGTTGTCGTTATTCAGCTATTCCTGTTATTGCTGCTCCACACGGAATGACTCTTGGTGGTGGTTGTGAATTAACAATGCATGCCGACAGAGCTGTAGCTGCTGCAGAAACTTATATCGGATTAGTAGAATTTGGTGTTGGTTTAATACCAGGTGGTGGTGGTTCTAAAGAAATGGCATTACGTGCTGCTGATACTTTCCGTAAAAATGACGTTGAGTTAAATGTTTTACAAGAGTACTTCTTAACTGTTGGTATGGCAAAAGTTGCTACTTCTGCATACGAAGGTTTCGATACTGGAGTTTTACAAAAAGGTAGAGATATTGTTGTAGTAAATAAAGAACGCCAAATTGCAACTGCAAAACAAGTAGCATTACAAATGGCAGAACAAGGATATACACAACCTGCAAAAAGAAAAGATATTAAAGTGCTAGGAAAACAAGCTTTAGGTATGTTCTTAGTAGGAACAGATAGTATGGAAGCTGGTAAATATATCTCAGAACATGATAAGAAAATTGCTAATAAACTAGCTTATGTTATGGCCGGTGGTGATTTATCTGAACCAACATTAGTAAACGAACAATACTTATTAGATCTAGAAAGAGAAGCTTTCTTAAGTTTAACTACAGAACGTAAAACTCTAGAGAGAATTCAACACATGTTAACTAAAGGAAAACCATTAAGAAACTAAAAACATGAAAACAGCATATATAGTAAAAGCATATCGAACAGCGGTTGGAAAAGCACCAAAAGGTGTATTCCGATTTAAAAGACCTGATGAACTAGCTGCAGAAACTATCGAACATATGATGAGTGAATTGCCAAATTTTGACAAAACACGAATCGATGATGTTATGGTTGGTAATGCTATGCCCGAAGCAGAACAAGGATTAAATGTAGGTCGTTTAATATCATTAATGGGATTAAAAATTGACGATGTTCCTGGTGTAACGGTAAACAGATATTGTGCATCAGGTTCGGAAACTATCGCAATGGCAACTGCAAAGATTCAAGCTGGAATGGCAGATTGTATTATTGCTGGTGGTGCAGAAAGCATGAGTTATATTCCAATGGGTGGATACAAACCAACTCCAGATTATAAAGTTGCTGCACAAGGTCACGAAGACTACTATTGGGGAATGGGATTAACTGCAGAAGCTGTAGCAAAACAATTCAATGTTTCTCGTGAAGATCAAGATGAATTTGCTTACAATTCGCACATGAAAGCTTTAAAAGCTCAAGCTGAAGGGAAATTCGACAAACAAATTGTTCCCATTACAGTTGAAAATACTTTCGTAAACGAAAACGGAAAAAAAGAAACTACTTCATATACAGTTACTAAAGATGAAGGTCCAAGAGCTGGAACTTCTGTACAAGCATTATCTGGATTAAGACCAGTATTTGCTGCTGATGGTAGTGTAACCGCTGGTAACTCTTCTCAAATGAGTGATGGCGCTGCATTTGTATTGGTTATGAGTGAGGAAATGGTTAAAGAGTTAAACCTTGAACCTATTGCTCGTTTAGTGAATTACGCTGCAGCAGGTGTTGAACCAAGAATTATGGGTATTGGACCAGTAAAAGCGATTCCAAAAGCATTAAAACAAGCGGGTTTAAAACAATCAGATATTGAGCTAATTGAATTAAACGAGGCGTTTGCTTCACAATCATTAGCTGTAATTCGCGAATTAGATCTAAATCCAGAAATTATTAATGTTAATGGAGGTGCAATTGCACTAGGTCATCCTCTTGGATGTACAGGAGCGAAATTAGCAGTCCAATTATTTGATGAAATGCGTTTACGTAATAATAAATATGGAATGGTAACGATGTGTGTGGGTACTGGACAAGGTGCTGCAGCCATTTATGAATTCTTAAAATAAGATTACAGAACAAAGAAAATAGAATATAGACTAACCGAAAATGAAAATACTGAATCTTGAAAATTCTTTTTTCTATTCTCTATTTTCTTTTCTCAAAAAATTAAAACTATGGCAGATATATTAAGAGGAGGTCAATTCCTTGTAAAAGAAACAAAATGTGAAGATGTTTTCACACCAGAAGATTTTTCTGAAGAGCAAATTATGATGCGTGATTCAGTTATCGAATTCGTAGACAAAGAATTATGGCCAAATAAAGAGCGTTTCGAGAAAAAAGATTATGCACTTACAGAAGAAGTAATGCGTAAAGCTGGTGAATTAGGTTATTTAAGTGTTGCCGTTCCTGAAGCTTACGGCGGAATGGAAATGGGCTTCATCAATACCGTTTTAGTATGTGATTACATTTCAGGAGCAACTGGTTCATTTTCAACTGCTTTTGGTGCACATACTGGAATTGGAACCATGCCAATTACATTATACGGAACTGAAGAACAAAAACAAAAATATGTACCAAAATTAGCTTCAGGAGAATGGTTTGGTGCTTACTGTTTAACAGAACCAGGTGCTGGATCTGATGCAAATTCAGGAAAAACTAAAGCTGTTTTGTCAGAAGACGGAACACACTACAAAATTACTGGTGGTAAAATGTGGATTTCTAATGCTGGTTTCTGTAATTTATTTATTGTTTTTGCTCGTATTGAAGATGATAAAAATATTACAGGTTTCATCGTAGAAAATGATCCATCAAACGGAATTTCTTTAGGCGATGAAGAACATAAATTAGGTATTCGTTCTTCTTCAACTCGTCAAGTTTTCTTTAACGATACAAAAGTACCTGTAGAAAATATGTTAGCAAGTCGTGGCGAAGGATTCAAAATCGCAATGAATGCTTTAAACGTAGGACGTATTAAATTAGCCGCAGCTTGTTTAGAAGCGCAAAGAAGAACAATTTCTACTGCAGTTAATTATGCTAATGAAAGAGTTCAATTTAAAACTCCTATTTCAAGTTTTGGAGCTATCCAATCTAAATTAGCTGAAATGGCAATGAATGCTTATGCTGGTGAAAGTGCTACATATAGAGCTGCTGCAGATATTGAAAAAAGAATTAACATTCGTGTTGAAGAAGGAAATACACACCAAGAAGCAGAATTAAAAGGTGTTGAAGAATTTGCAATTGAATGTTCTATCTTAAAAGTTGCTGTTTCTGAAGATGTTCAAAATTGTACAGATGAAGGAATACAAATTTTTGGTGGAATGGGATTCTCTGAAGATGCACCAATGGAAAGTGCGTGGAGAGATGCTCGTATTGCTCGTATTTACGAAGGTACAAACGAAATTAACCGTATGCTTTCTGTAGGTATGTTAATCAAAAAAGCGATGAAAGGTCATGTTGATTTATTAGGTCCAGCTATGGCTGTTGCTGAAGAATTAATGGGTATTCCTTCATTTGATGTACCAGATTACACTGAATTATTTGCCGAAGAAAAAGAAATGATTACTAAATTGAAAAAAGCATTCTTAATGGTTTCTGGTGCAGCTGTTCAAAAATTTGGACCCGATTTAGACAAACACCAACAATTATTAATGGCTGCTGCCGATATGTTAATCGAGATTTATATGGCAGAAAGTACACTTTTACGTACTGAAAAATTGGCTAAAAAAGTTGGTGAAGCTAATGCTCAAGAACAAATTGCAATGGCGCAATTGTATTTATACCATGCGGTAGATACTATTAGCCAAAAAGGAAAAGAAGGAATTGTTTCTTTTGCTGAAGGCGACGAACAACGTATGATGTTAATGGGATTACGTCGTTTTACTAAATATGTAAACATGCCAAATGTTGTGGCATTAAGAGATAAAATTGCTGCTAAATTAATTGCAGAAAACAAATATTGCTTTTAATAACGGAAGCAAGTTTTTGGTTTAGTTTGTTTAATAAAAAGACTGTTTTTTCAAACAGTCTTTTTTATTTATTGTACGTTATCGTCGTTTTCTAATTCGTCAAACTTTACCTTATTTTCATCTGGTTCTTGCTTGTTAAAAATAAGTCCAATCATCATTATTAAAGCCGAAATTACAATTACTTGAATAATAAGTGCTTTATTTACCAAAGGAATTTTACTTTCTAATGGAATACTTAAAAATAATAAAATCGTAATTAAACCTCTTGGTGCTATAAATAATAATGGCATTAATTTTACTTTAAAAAGCTTTAATTGAGCTGCTCTTACAAGATATATCAAAATAATAATTCCTACGGCTAATTCAAGCGTATGCGGATTTAATACATCTTCCGTTTTCATTAAAAAACCAAATAACAAGAAAAATAACGAACGAACTAAAAAAGCGGCCTCAATAATAAGTTCTTTAAATTTACCAACTTCTTTATCAAGCATTCTGGGTTTGAGTTTCTGAATGATTTTAAAGCGTTCTAATTCATCAAAATTACCCATGAAAAGTCCAAACAACATAATAAAAATTAAAGCTGGTAAATGGTAAATTTCTGATATTGCAAAAATTAAAATAATGAAAAGAATAATGGGAATAAACTTTACATGATGATCAATTCTACTTAATAAAAATGCTAAAAATGCTGTCGCAATAAAAGATATAACAAGCATAATTAAAATTTGTAGCGCGAAATGTCCGACAGTTTCAATTGAAATAACGGCATTTAAAGCAAGGAAATTAAAAAATAAAACTCCAATAATATCAGACAAACTCGATTCGTAAATGGCAAATTCTTTATTAAATACATTTAAATTACCAACGCTAGAAATTGCAATAGCACTACTTATTATACATAAAGGAATCGCATTAATTAATCCATTTTTATAAGTCGAATCTAAAAAAAATAGAAAAAATGCCCTATTGCAAAAGCTGTAATAACTAAAGGAACAATTGCCGTTACAAAAGTTTTCCCTACAAAAGGCAATTTTCGCTTATTTAAATCTAGTTCAAGTGAACCTTCTAATACAATTAAAACTAAACCAATAGTTCCAAAAATGGTAGTAATGGATTTAAGTCTGGTACTAAAATATGTAAAACTTCAGTAGATTGCCTAACAACCCAACCTAATAATAGCAATAAAATCACCGAAGGAATTTTTGTCTTTGATGAAGTTACTGTAAAAAAATAAGCTAATAGTAATAACACACAAATAGTGCTTATAATAGCAAAGTTCATAGTTTGTCTTTTTAGGCAAGATAAAAATAGTTTCGCAAATTTAACATGGATAGTTGAAGTTTTTTTTAAATTTGTTTCAACATTTAGATAAACATGATAAACCCATCTATAAACGGCTGGATTGATAAATTTTTTATTGAGAACAAAGATAATTTCATTGATTTCAATAAAGATTATAAAGCCTATTATGAGCAATTAAGAACCTCTGGGTTTATCTATGGTCATATTGTAAGTATTCCTTTAAAAGAAGAAATTTCTTTAACTGAATATTCTCAAGATGAAATTACTAAAATAGCACTGCTCAATGCTTTATACAATGTTTATTGCATAACTGAAGAGGATACAAATGAAGCTAATTTTATTATTGCGGTTAAAGATTTTTACAAGATTATTCAGCATGAAAATTATAAATTTTTAAAGAACTTATTACCTGAAGGAAACATTGCAGGAAAAGTTGAAGCTATTATCAACAATAGAATTCAAACTAATGCTAATTTCATTAGTAAAAACTTTACGCACATTATTACAAATGCACTTCTGTTTATAGATGTTTTAGCATTTCATTACTATTTAATTCACAAAACCATTTCTTCAAAATACATAAAAGATTTAGAAATGTGTTGTATTCAAATAGTTACATTAGCATTTCAAGTAAAAGAAAACAAAAGCAAATACGACGAATTACTTATAAAAGTATTTGAAAATTCTTTGCGTTTCAATAAAATTTCAATTTTAGAAAATACCGAAATTGAAGATTTAAAGTTTGAAAACTTCAGCTATTTAATTGAAAAATTGTATCTGTTAGATTTAACAGAAATGGCACTTTGGAGCGATAAAAAATTAGAAGAAAAAGAAGTTGTTTTCTTAAATAACATTTCTAAAAAACTAGATCTACCTCAGGATAATTTAACGGAAAGTTGTGCCAATATTGATCGTTTCATTGAACAATACAAGGACGAAATTCCTTATTTCAATTACTCAAATCCGGTTAAGCATTTTTATGACCAAACCAATAGAACTGTTGCAAAACTTATAACTAGAAATAAAAATAGGTTAATAAAAGAAATTTCTGAAAGTAAAGAATTGATGTTATTATTAGCGCAATCTACAACAAGAGATTTAGATGCTAACGAAAAAAAGAAAGTAAAAAAACAGCTACTTGATATTTGTAAAACCATACCATCGTTAACCATTTTTTTACTTCCAGGCGGAAGCATTTTACTGCCAATTTTAATAAAATATATTCCGCAATTATTACCTTCTGCTTTTAATGAAAACTTAGAAGATTAATTATTTTCCAAAATATAATTGGTACACTTCGTCTAAATCTTCGTTTGAACTAAAATTCACATTTAAATCGGTAACATAGCCCGAATTTAACCCATAAACCCAACCGTGAAGGTGTAATTTTTGTCCGTTTTTCCAAGCAGATTGCACTATTGATGTTTTGGCTAAATCTAGCACTTGTTCTCTAACATTTATTTCAACAAAACGATTAAAACGTTCTTTTTCATTTTCTACAGCATCTAACTCATCTTTATGCAATCTATACACATCTTTTATGTGGCGAATCCAATTATCAATAATTCCAATTGAACTATTTCCCATAGCTGCTTTTACTCCACCACAACCATAATGTCCACAAACAATTACGTGTTGCACTTTTAAAGCATTTACTGCATAATCTAAAACACTCAACATATTCATATCGCTATGTACAACCATATTTGCAATATTTCTGTGTACAAAAACCTCTCCTGGTTCGGCTCCAATAATTTCATTTGCTGGCACTCGGCTATCTGAACAACCAATCCAAAGCAAAGGTGGTTGTTGCCCTTCCGCTAAACGCGCAAAGTAAGTTGGATTAACACTAAGCTTCTCCTCTACCCACTTTTTATTATTTTCAAGTATTTTTTTGTAAAATTCCATGGTGTTTTATAATTTAGTTTGTTGACTGTTTTTTTAATTTTAAAATTTCTACTATACTTTTTGGATTGTCGAATGTACCTCTTTCTGAGATTAATTGAAAGTGTATATTTTTATTTCTAGCTTGAACAATAAAGTCTTCTAGAATTTCAACCACATCATAATCTAAATACCTTGTTTTTCTGATATCCAATTCTAATTTGATGTTTTGATTTAATTTGAAAAGTTCTTTTTGCACAGAAGCCTTGTTTAAAAATGTAATTTCTTCTGCTAATTGAATTTTCACAACATTACTTCCGTTTCCTTCTTGTTTATTCAAAAACATTGAATTTTGATAGCTTTTTACCAAGATTACTATAATTCCGATAAATAACCCTGTAAAAATTCCCCATAATAAATCTTTTAGAATAATTACAATTACCGTTACTATGAAAGGGACAAACTGTGTCCATCCTAATTGATACATTTTTTTGAATAAAGTGGGTTTTGCCAATTTAAAACCAACAATAATTAAAATAGAAGCTAATACCGACTTTGGAATATGATTTAACAATATAGGAATCGTAACCACAGAAACTAATAATAAAACTCCATGCAAAATAGCCGACATTTTAGTTTTTGCATTTGACTGAACATTTGCCGAACTTCTTACTATTACTTGTGTAATTGGCAAACCTCCTATAAAACCAGATGCTATATTACCAATTCCTTGAGCAAACAATTCTCTGTTTGTAGGCGTTATGTTTTTATCGGGGTCCAATTTATCTGTCGCTTCTACACTCAAAAGTGTTTCTAAACTCGCAACTAATGCTAAAGTAAATGCAATAACAAGTACCTCATTTGTAAAAACTTTACTAAAATCGGGAAAACTTAAAAAATCAACATAATTCGTTAAACTATCAGGAACAGGAACTTGTACTAAATGTTGATTGGCAATAACTAATGTTTCATTTGAACTAAATATAACTTGCAAAATTGTACCTATAACAACAGCAACTAGCGAACCTTGAATGAGCTTAAAAATATGATGCTTTTTAGACAAAATATTGTCCCAAAAAAGAATAATAACCAATCCTAATACTCCTATTACAAAAGAACCTAAAGTAATATTATCTAAAATATGCAGAATAGCCGAAAATGTATTTTCACCAGTTTTTTCAATAAAACTATCGGCTCCTTCTGGTTCGGCATCATAACCAAAAAAATGTGGAATTTGCTTTAAAATAATTATGATCCCTATTCCAGTTAACATTCCTTTTATAACACTATTTGGAAAGAAATAACCAATAACTCCCATTCTAATAATTCCGAACAAAATTTGAATAAATCCCGCTAAAACTACAGCCGAAAGAAATACTTCAAAACTTCCTAATGAACTAATGGCTGAAGCCACAATAGCCGCTAAACCAGCAGCCGGACCACTTACCCCAATTTTTGATTTACTAATGGTTCCTACTACAATACCCCCTATAATACCTGCAATTAACCCCGAAAGTGGAGGTGCATCACTAGCTAAAGCAATACCTAAACACAAAGGTAATGCTACAAAAAATACAACGATACTTGCAGGAATATCGTTTTTTAAATATCTAAACATTTTTTAAAAGAATTTAATTTAAAATTTAATAATCACTAAATTTTAAACTAACTCGGGTGGTGGTAAAAAAATGGTAACTAATATTGAGTTAAAACCTATATTTTTTGTCGAAAAAATTGAAATAGGTTTCTTTATAATAGAAAAATTAAAAACAAGTTGAGAAACTGTAAAAGCAACCATTTTTATTTCGTTAAAACAAGAATGATTTTCTTCCTCTTCGGCCATATTATAAAAATAGGAAACATCAATGGTACTGTCAACAAATTTTACAATTGTTGGCGTTGCCAAAAAAAGAAAAAATAAAAGTAAAACTATTTTTGTTGCCCATTTCATGTAAGCAAATATAGAAATTCTAGACAATTAATTTTGGGTACCAATAAAAAAATCCCTTAAAAGGGATTTTATAATTTATATTTCTTGCTCTAACCAAGCTTTCAACATCCAAATAGTTTTCTCTTGCTCTTTTATGAAGTCACTCATCATAGAATTGGTTCCTTCATCCCCTATTGTACCAGCTGCAATCAATATTTCTCTTTCTATTGGTAATAAATTAATTAACGATTCCACCACTAAACCAACTGCAATTTCATCTTGACTAATATTTTTACCAACTTTTAACTTGTTGTGTTCTATATAATCTTGAAAAGTATGTAACGGAACTCCACCTAAAGTTAAAATACGTTCTGCAATCATATCAATTTTAAGTTGAGAATCATTATACAATTCTTCAAATTTTACGTGTAAATCAAAAAATCTTTTCCCTCTAATATTCCAGTGTAAACCTCTCAAATTTTGGTAATATACTTGAAAATTAGCTAACAATATATTTAAATTATCAATTAATTCGTTTGTTTCTTTTACGGGTAATCCAATTGTGTTTGTTTTCATTTGTATCTATTTTTGGTTGTTTATACAACAGTTATTATTCGATGTCTAAATTTATTAACACGAAATTACATAAACATTGACTTTTATCATTATAAATCAAATTGATTGTTACTATATTTGCATCAAAATAATTTATTATGACTATTACTCAACTTCACTATGTTTTAGCAGTTGCCGAGCATAAAAATTTTACGCTTGCTGCTGAAAAATGTTTTGTTACGCAACCTACTTTGAGCATGCAAATACAAAAACTTGAAGAGGAATTAGATATTTTAATTTTGATAGAAGCAAGAAACCCATTTCATTAACAGATATTGGCGAAAAAATTGTAACGCAAGCCAAAAATATTGTTAACGAAGCTGGAAGAATTAAAGATATTGTCGATCAGCAAAAAGGATATATTGGTGGCGAATTTAGAGTAGGAATAATTCCAACTGTAACGCCTACACTTTTACCGATGTTTTTAAATAATTTCATTAATAAATATCCTAAAGTCAATTTAATTATTGAAGAGTTAACTACCGAAGAAATTATTCTAAAGTTAAAAAATGGTCATTTAGACTGTGCCATTGCAGCAACTCCGCTTGATGAGGTTAATTTAAAAGAAATTGTGTTGTATTATGAGCCTTTTGTCGCTTATTTGAACGAAAATCATGAGGCTTCTTCAAAAAAGAATTAGAAATAAACGATTTAGACTCAGATCATATTTTACTTTTACAAGACGGTCATTGCTTTAGAAATGGAATTTTAAATATCTGTAAGAACAATAAATTTATTTCGGAAAACCATTTCCAAATTGAAAGTGGAAGTTTTGAAACGCTAATAAAATTAGTAGATGAAGGCTTAGGAATAACACTACTGCCCTATTTACACACGCTCGATTTAAATGATAAAAGTAAATCAAAATTGAGACATTTTATAGACCCAAAACCAGCTCGAGAAGTAAGCTTAATTTATCCTAAAAACGAACTAAAAATTCATATTATTGAAGCATTAAGAAGCACCATTAATGGAGTTGTAAGAGGCGCAATTGCTTTTCAAGATGTTGAAATTATTAGTCCAAAATAAAAAAGGAGCTTAAATAGCTCCTTTTATTTTTATTAATTAATATAAATCATACATTGCCTTAATTCAGGTTTTTCTTCTGTAAACTGTAACAACCAATCTCTCAATTGGTCTATTTCATAAGGTAACAGACTTCTTACTGCTTTTTCAAGTTCCTTACAAAATAGTTTGGGGTCAAAACTTACTCTTTCAAGTATAGATTTTGTGTACGAATACATCGATCTTGGCATACTTAACTTAAATCAAAATTGGTTAGACTAAATAAGAACATTATGTAAAAATATAAAAAAAACTTTTACGAAATCGTTTTCGATATATAATATTTTGTTAATTATAATTTGGTAGCTCTCAACATCTCTCTTTTACCAGGCGCACCAGGCAATTTTTCAATTTTAAAGCCTGCTTTCAACATCGCATTTTTAATACTCGTTCTACAAGCATAGGTTACTAAAACTCCTTTTGGTAGTAATGCTTTATACATTTTTTCAAAAATAGCTTCACTCCAAAGTTCGGGTTGTATTGTAAAACCAAAAGCATCAAAATATATTAAATCAAAAGCTGCTTCATCATTGATGTCTTGAAAAAACTGTTGACGTTTCGTGAATTCAAATGTTTCATCAAGCTGCATGTTTTGGTTCCAAGGCATTTTATGCATTGTTTTAAAAACTTCCTTATATTCTAAAGCTTGTAACTGTCCCACATAGTTAAGTTGGACTACTTCATTTTCTTGAATAGGAAAAGCTTCTACTCCAACATACTTTATCTTTAAACCTCGCTTAAGATGTTCTAAATAAGTGATAAAAGCATTTAAACCTGTACCAAAACCAATTTCTAAAATCGCCAATTCATTTGAAAATAAATCGAGTCCGCTTCTTATAAAAACATGATAAGCTTCTTGTATGGCACCATGTTTAGAATGATAACTTTCGTCTAAATCTTCTATATGAATGGTTACCGAACCGTCTTCTGTGGTTATAATTTTTCTATTCATTTACATTTTTTTATCAAAGATACATTTGTATATTTTTTGAAATCGTCAATTTGAGTGAAATTCTTATAGAATTTTGTATCGAAAATACGATTTTAAAAAAGTTCTCGATATTATTTTCTAACGAAAATCACTCGAACTGACTAAAAAAAAAGTTTAAGATTGCTCTTAAACTTTTTACTAATTATTGAATGTATAATTTCTTAATTTTCGGAATAGGTCCGCCGCATTTAACTTCATGACATTTTATACAAGCATCAATTCCGTTATTGAAATGCTCTTTTGCATTTTCAGGATCTTTGTAAATTAATTCCTGAGCTTCAATAAACTTTTTAGCTTGTTCATTAAAAAACTGATCTTTATCGGTTTCATCGGTTAAAACAGCTTCATGAATACGCATAAAATGTTGCGGAAACTTACCAATTGTATCACCTTTTAAGATTCTATCTTTTAATCTTTGATTGTCTACATACATTTGTTCCATTAAAGCCGCCATTTCACTCATTTCATACATATCGAAACCTTCTTCGGTTTTAGTAGAATCTGATGCACAAGCTGCTTTATCTTCAGTTTTGGCTTCTTCTTTCTTACTTTGACAAGAAACTAAAACAAATGCAGTGATTACTAAATATAAAAAATGCTTCATTATTGTTTCGCAATTAAAACACCATCAGCCATGAAAGAGTAAGTAACTTTTGGCTCTACAATACTATCAATTGCTTCTTGAGATTTTCCTTCGTCTTTTGCATAATGTTTTAACTCATCTACACTCACTACACTAACAAAAGCTTTTCCGTTTACCACAACATCTTTATCTTGAGCATTTTTTGGAACGAAAAATCCGTAATCTTTAAACTTAACAAAAGCTTGTTTATCGCCTTCTAAACCAAGTGTCATCCAACAACCTTTCTTTTGACAAACTTCGTTAATTGTAGAATGGAATTTTACATCAACTGTATCGCCTTCTTTTAAGTTATTAAACTTCTCCATCATTTCTGCATTTGATAAAGCGCCGTCAGCCGAAATTAAATCGCCAAAAGTAGCATATTCTACTAATGGTTTTTCTTCTTGAGTTGTTTCTTCAACTTTAACATCTTTACAACTGAATAAGCTAAGTAAAATCGCAACAGCAAATATGTGTTTCTTCATGTCTTTATTTTTTATAGTTCAAATAATTTTGTAAAATTATCTATATCTAGATTACTAAAAAAGAAATTCGCAAAAAAATATCACCAAACTAACTAAATAATTGATTTTTAAGCCAAAATTTTACTATTCTCAGAAAAACTTAAAATAGTTTGATAAAATCTGATTTTAAGTTATAAAAATTATTGTTTTTTTGCTTACTTTTGAAACTCTCAACCCTTTAATGCAATTACTAAATGGAAAACAAAACTCTTAGTGATATTAAAATTAACTTAGTAGAACATTCTAAAATTAATGATATAGATTTTGAAAACTTAAGTTTTGGAAATGTTTTTACTGATCATATGTTAGTTTGTGATTATACAAACGGAGAATGGAATACTCCTGAAATTAAAGCGTATGCTCCATTTACTATAGAACCATCGGCAAGAGTTTTTCATTACGGTCAAGCAATTTTTGAAGGAATGAAAGCTTATAAAGACGAGCAAGATGATGTGTGGCTTTTTAGACCCGATCAAAACTATGAGCGTTTTAATAAAAGTGCTGTTCGTTTAGCAATGCCTGAAGTTCCGCAAGACGTTTTTATTGATGGTTTAAAGAAATTACTTCAAATAGAAAAAGACTGGGTAAAACGTGGTAATGGAAAATCGTTATACATTCGCCCTTTTATGATTGCAACAAGCTCTGGAGTGATTGCATCGCCCTCTTTAAATTACAGATTCTGTATTATTTTATCGCCAGCAAAATCTTATTACTCTGGTGAAGTAAAAGTGGTAATTGCAGATCATTACAGTAGAGCCGCAAACGGAGGAATTGGTGCAGCTAAAGCAGCTGGAAACTATTCGGCGCAATTTTACCCAACAAAATTAGCTAACGAAAAAGGATTCCAACAAATTATTTGGACGGACGATGCTACGCATACAAAACTAGAAGAAGCAGGAACTATGAATGTTTTCTTCCGTATTAACGATACGCTTTACACAGCGCCAACAAGTGAAAGAATTCTTGATGGTGTTACTCGTAAAAGTTTAATTGAATTAGCAAAAAGAGAAAATATAAATGTAGAAGTAAAATCGGTTTTAGTAGAAGAATTAATTGCAGCTGCTAAAGATGGTTCGTTAAAAGAAATTTTTGGAGCTGGAACTGCTGCTGTTGTAAATCCAATTGCTGGTTTTGGTTACAAAGATGAATATTTTGAGTTACCAAAACTTGAAAAATCGTTTGCATTACATTTAAAAGAAAAATTGACTAATATTCAAACTAAAGTAGAACCCGACACTTTTGGTTGGACTGTTAAAATATAGTTTACAGTACTTTGATTTAGAGTAAACAGATGAAAGGCTTCCAAATGGAAGCCTTTTTTATTTTTATTAATAATGAATTAATATGTTAAAGAAATTTAGTATATTTGAGCCGTTAAATTAAAATTACCCTACCAAGTTAATTTAAAGTTTTATTATGAAAAAATTATTACTTATTGGAGCTTTTATAAGTTCTATTTATTCCTATTCTCAAGATGGTTCATTGGATTTATCTTTTGGTACAAACGGTAAAGTTGTAACATCTATAAATAATGGATCTGATATAGCTTATTCAATAAAATTACAACAAGATGGTAAAATTATAGTAGCAGGTATGACTACTAGTAGCATTACTGGAAAAGATTTTGTTTGTATTAGGTATAATTCAAATGGTTCATTAGATTCAACATTTGCTAATGGGGGTATTTTTACTTATGATTTGCAAACAGGGAGTGATGATGTGGCTTATTCAGTAGATATACAATCAGATGGGAAAATTATTTTAGCTGGATATTCAGATGATGGGTCTAATAAAGTTGCAGCATTGGTAAGATTAACTAGCGATGGTATTTTAGATACTACATTTGGAAGTTCAGGAAAAGTTTTTACAGATTTTATAACAGGTCGTGCAGATGAAATTAAGGTTGTTAAAATTCATCAACTAACTGGGAATATTGTTGTAGGAGGAACGTCATCTGTTACTTCAACTAATTCTCAGGCTGTCATTGTAAGATATAATTCTTCAGGTGCTTTGGATAATACTTTTAATTCAACAGGTAAAGTATTATTGCCAAATGCATCAGGTAATGGTACTTATTATTATGTTATTGAAGACTTAGCAATAAAATCAAATGGCAAAATTTCTGCAGTGGGTTGGATAAACCAACAAGGTTTATCATGGAGTGCTAATCACTATGGATGTAGATTAAATAGTAATGGTACTTTAGACACTTCTTTTTCGACGGATGGTGTTATCGTAACTAATGGAGGCTTTAACGGTGATGATAAATCATTTTCGATGATTTTAAATTCAGATGATAGCTTTTTATTTGCAGGTGGTGGTTATTTAACAGATTTGCAATATGATTTCTTTTTAGGCTTATATAACGCTACTGGTTCTACAGCTCAGGGTAAAGCATCATTTAATTTTGCTACATTAAATAAAGATATTATTTATGGTACAGGTGTTGATAGTGCAGGAAAGATTGTATTAGTAGGATCAAGTGTTGCTTCAGTTAGTAGTTCAACATTTGGCTTAGCTAGAGTAAATTCTGATTACACGGTGGATAGTTCATTTGGGACTTCAGGTAAAGTAACAACTACTTTTGGAACTAATACAACTAATGAAGCTTTTGATATGGCAATTCAATCAGATGATAAAATTATTGCAGTTGGGTACACAGGTAATGATATAGCTATAGCTAGATACAATGGAAATGTTTTAAGTTCTGAAAGTTTCCAAAATGATAGAATTTCAGTTTTTCCTAACCCAACAAGTCAAATTCTTTACGTAGAAAGTAATTTAGGTATAGAAGAAATAGAGATTTTCGATAGTTTAGGTAGAAGTATAAATAGTTATAAATTAGAAGGTAATAAAATTGATGTTTCCTTTTTGAGTAATGGAATTTACTTTCTGAAAAGTAAAAATTATATTATAAAATTCATTAAAAATTAACTTAATAAGTTTATCAACTTTACTTTCTAATAAATACTTAATAAACTATATAATAAATAAATTGTTAAGTTTATCTTTAGGTACAATTTTTTTAATTGTACCTTTTTTTATTTATCCCGATAGCGCGGATTTATAATCCGTGCCTCTAAAAAACAAAAAGCGCGGAAAAAATTTCCGCGCTTTTTGTTTTTAAAAACTATTTTACTTCAAAATCTCTTCAAAATTTGGTTTAAAGTAATTCGGTCCTTTCATTACTTTACCATCTTCGCGGTAAATAGGCTTTCCATCTTCGCCAAGTTTACTCATATTAGAACGTTGAATTTCGTCAAAAACTTCTTCTATTTTATGTTGTAAGCCGTGTTCTAAAATTGTTCCACATAAAATATATAACATATCGCCCAGTGCATCTGCAATTTCAACCAAATCATTATTTTGAACCGCTTCTAAATATTCTTCATTTTCTTCTTTCATTAAGTTAAAACGAAGTTCATTTTTTAAAGCGCCTAAATCGGCTTTCATGTCTTCGCTAACGCCTAAACCATAGGTTTCGTGAAACAATCTTACAGCATTTAATTGTTTTTGCATAATCGTAATAATTTTTACTAAAAATAACATTTATACAAACTTCAATAATTACTTTTGTATAAAATTTATCAGCATGTTTTCAACAGGTCAATTATATTTTGCCATATTTTTTGTAATCGTCTTCATTATTGCCATGATTTTTGTTTACAAGAAAGATTTAAAAGAAATGAAAAATCAGTACAATAAAACGTATTTAATTTTAATTGGTTTTCTTTCTTTCATTGCTTTACTATTTGTTATAAAAATCTTTATAAAAGATTAAAATAACTTTTTATTATATTTTTGAATTTTTTAAATAAAAAATGTATTTTTGAGAGAAATCTCTTATGCCCCAATGAAAATTGCAAAGTATTTATTTCTTCTATTACTCTTAATTTGCGTAGCCGCATTTGTATTTATAGCTACACAACCTAATAACTTTGCTTTTTCTAAATCGTACACTATTTCAAACAACAAAGAACAGGTTTATGATTATGTGGCAGACGTTAAGAGTTGGCCCAATTGGTTTCTTGGTTTTAAAGAAACACAAACAAGTTTTAAAGCAGATAGTACTTCCGTTTTTTGGGAAAGATCGCCTTTAAACAAAATTTCAAAAAGTAATGTTCATGCTAAAGATTCTATTGATTTTGAAATTACCTATGAAGATTTTGATGCTACAAGTCAAATTAAATTCTTGAATCAGAAAAAGGAACAAACCGAAATTGTTTGGAAACTTGAAGGCAAACTAAATTTTAAAGCTAAACTTTTAGCTTTTTTAAATGGCGGCGCTGAAAATATGTACGGTTCGCAAATTGAAAAATCGTTACAAAACATCAAAGAAAACTTAACTTCAACTTTTAATCAGCATACCATTACAATTAATAGTTTTGTGACCAAACACGAAACAAATTACATTAGTATTAAAGATTCTATTACTTCAGCAAAAGTTGAATCTACAATATTGAGCAATATCAACAGACTGAAAAGTTTTATAAAAGATAATGCATTACACACTAAAGCAGAACCGTTTACTATTTTCCACCAAATTACTAAAGACAAAGCAGTAATTGAAACTTGTTTCCCAATTGAAGAAGAAGTAGTTACATCAAGTGAAACTTCTTTTACTTCAGGAAAATTAAACGAGTATTTTGCTTTAAAAGGTACATTAAAAGGAAATTGGACTTATAAAGACAAACTTTGGGCAGAAGCTAAAAAGTCGGTAGAAAAGAGTTCGTATAAAGAAAAATCTTCAATTCCTTATTTAGAAGTTTACAAAAATATTGATACTAAAACTCCAGCAAATTCGGTAACGGAACTTTATATTGCGGTTTCAAAACCTGTGATGGAGCAAGAAGAAAACGATAGTTTAAAAACTTCGACAGATTCGATACAATAATAAAATAATGAAAATTTTTCTCTATAGTTTATTAATTGGCTTTTTATTAAGTTGTTCTAATATTTCACAACAAAACGATTCAATTCCACAGCATGATACTTTTATAATAAAATCTAATTTTGTTAATGAAGATAGAGTAATTAATGTTTGGAAACCAATAAACTATAATAAAGACATTGATTCTTTACCTGTAATGTATATGGCTGATGGAGGAATTAAAGAAGACTTTCCACATATTGCAAATACATTATCAAAATTAATTCAAGAAAAAAAAATCAAACCTTTACTTCTTGTTGGGATTGAAAACACGGAAAGAAGACGAGATTTAACTGGATTTACTGAAGTCGAAAAAGACAAAGAAGTTGCACCTATTGTGGGTGGTTCAGAAAATTTCAGAAAATTCATAAGAAACGAGCTTATACCTGAAATAAGTAAAAGGTACAGTACAACAAATGAGAAAAGCATTATAGGAGAATCTTTATCAGGTCTATTTGTGATGGAAACATTTTTTTTAACACCTGAACTATTTGATAATTACATTGCTTTTGACCCTTCGTTATGGTGGAACAATCATTATTTGGTAAGAACTGCTAAAGATAATTTAAAAGATTTACCTAAAACTAAAAAACGTTTATGGTTTGCAGGTTCGAGTGCTACAGACATATTTACTTACACACAAAAACTTCAAGAAATATTTAAAACAGAAGAAAATGCAAATTTGATTTGGAAATATTCCGATGAACCAAAAGAATCGCACAGTACTATCTTTAGGGCTACTAAAGAAAAAGCAATCATATGGACTTTGAGTCATTAAAAAAAATGGCTGTTTAAAAAACAGCCATTTTTTTATATATCCACTTATCATTTTACTTTTCTTTCTATAATGTGCATTACCACAGTTTGAGCAGCATGTAAACCAAATAATGCGGGCATCCAACTGTTAGTCCCATAAAACGACTTTTTAAAGTTGGTTCCATCTGTCATTTTAACGCTATCATAATCTGGTCTTTCATCAGAATATACCACTTTTACACCGCCGCTAATTCCTTCTTTTTTCAATCTTCTACGAACTTGTTTCGCTAACGGACAGTATTCGGTTTTACTAATGTCTCTAACTTTTACTTTTTCAGAAAGGAACTTCCCTCCTGCTCCCATATTACTAATAATCTTAACTCGTTTGCGTTTTGCGGCAATAATTAAGTTTAATTTTGGTGTTAAACTATCGATACAATCTAAAACGTAATTATAGTCATCAGAAATTAATTCAAAAGCACGCTCAGGCGATAAAAATTCTTCTAAACGAGTTAACTTTAGTTCTGGATTAATATCCATTAAACGATCTCCTACAATTTCTACCTTTGGTTTTCCTACAGTTGAATGTAATGCCGGTAACTGACGATTCACATTTGTAATATCGACCACATCGCCATCTACAATTGTCATTTTTCCTACACCTGCTCGAGCCAAAAACTCAGCAGCAAAACTTCCTACACCACCTAGACCTACAACCATAACATTTGCATTGGTTAGTTTTTCTAACCCTTCTGGTCTAAATAAAAGCTCTGCACGCTCTTGCCATTTTGCCATACCTAATTACCGTTTATTTATTTTTAGTTTATTTGTTTTGGTTAAAAACTTTTGCAAAGTTACCATGAACTTGTTTTTTTAGCAAATCTAAAGGCATTTCTTTTATAGAAGCCGCTTTTTCATAAACTTGCTCAATAGTTTCCTCTATAGTATCTGTTTCTAAAAAAAACATATCATTGGGTACAAATTTAAAAACCTTTTCTAAATCAGGATTTCGTAATAAGTATTTCCCAAATGATAAATAAAAATGGTTGTCTAGTAATGATTTGGCAACTTGTTCGTTTTTAGAAAATCCGTGAATTATTATTGGGTTTTCGATATTCATTTCTTTCTTGATAGCAATAACTTCTTGGTAAGCTGCAACACAATGTAAAATAATAGGTTTAGTTGTTTTTTGTACCAATTCTAATTGTTGTTGAAAAACTTCAATTTGTTCATTTAAAGGAATTTCAATTCGCTTATCTAAACCACATTCGCCTAAAGCTAAACAATTCGTTTCGTGTAACTTATTAGCAATAATATCTAAATCGCCAGACAATCGTTCTTGATTGAAATACCAAGGATGAATTCCAATAGAATACTGCGGAATTGCACCGGAAAACTCCCAAGGATATTGGTTGACAACTTCCAAAATAGTTTCCTGATTTTTAAAACTATGTGTATGTAAATTAATGTAATTCAATTAGTCGTGAAATTTTTTAACACCCGCTTCAATAGCAATATCTAAATCATTTTCTAAAGGAACAATAGGACAAGAATACTTGTAATTATAAGCACAATAAGGATTGTAGGCTTTATTAAAATTTACAATTACTTTATTTTCCGTTGGAATTCTCATGTCTAAATATCTTCCGCCAATGTAAGTTTCTTTGCCATTTGTAGTATCTGAAAAAGGTAAAAACAAATAATCTTTAAAGCCCGGTCTTTTGATGAGTTCTAAATTTTGATAGACATTTAAAACACACTTTTTACCTTTTATTTCAAAATGAAGCGTTCCATACTTTTTATACAATGGAGTTCTACTAGTAGAAGTTTTCATGCCAAAAGGCTTTTCCTTTTTAGCTTTTACAAAAGTTGCTTCTACAATAAAATCATTTGAAATAGGATAAAAATCTAATGATTCAAAAGTCTTTAAATCTTCCGTTAATAATGGACTATGGAGAGAATCTTTGTATTCTTCGTTTAAATTTTCTTGATATTTTTTTGCTTCTTCCCATTCGCTAGTTTGAGAAAAACCAAAAAAAGAAATTGATATAAAATGTACTACTACAATTAACTTCTTCATGAATTTTATTTCACTATAACTTTATTTAATGAACTACCCACAGCATTTTTCGATTTTACGTAGTAAATACCCGCTTCTAAATTAAAATGGATTTGTGCTGTTCCAAAAATTGTTTGTTCCAAAACTTTTTGTCCCGTAATATTATAAATTTCAACTTGAATATTTCCAGTAAATCCGTCTATTACTAAATAATTAGTTGTTGGATTTGGATACACTTTAATAGAAGAAGTAGTAAATGATTCGTTTACTAAAGCATTATTCCATTCATCTCCATAATGAGAACCAAAAACATAATCTGCTAATAACGGCATATCGATAAAAGGATTTCTATTGTGTTGCCAATTGTAAATAACGTTATTTCTATTCATTTCATAATCATCTGCAGGATCTTGAGTATTCCAATTCAACAAAGTAGCCAAATCGCCAATTTCTCCAGATGGAGTTACTCCATCAGCCATATATTCGCTTGGATCTCCATTTACTACATTTAATCCGTTAAAACGAACTGCCATATAAAATAAAGCACGAGCAACATCGCCTTTCCAAGAACCTTGTGTTCCTGTTGGCCCAGCATAAACAGTTCCTGTTGCAACTTCACCATAGTTTTTATTATTTCTAGAAGAATTTTCTTGTCCGTTTACTGCTCTAATATGGTGCGCATCCGAAACTCCATCACTAGTACTATTTGGTCCTGTTGAATTCCAAACATTTATGCCATCTGCAGTATCGCCTAGAGCTACTTCAAAACCACCTCTCGACTGACAAAAAATATGTTCTCTGTTCCATTTACCCACAATACTACTAGTATTTTGTTGGTCTAGTTTAGCCATTGGTTCTTCACGATAAATCGTCCAAACCTGGTTATTATTTTCTGGATTTCTATCTGCTTCTTTTAATATATCCCAAATATCAGCATAACTTTGTAAGCGAACTTCAGCAGGATCTGCAATAATATCTTGAATTGCTTGTTTAAGAGTTGGACCAGATAATCCGTTTAAGTTATCATAATAACCCGCTGGAATTTGAGGTGTACAATCTCCATAGGTAGGATTTAATGGAGTTCCCCAAGGATCAGTAGAAAAGTTAACATCATAAACTCTGATTATAAAGTTATCGTTATTAGCTAAATAACCTGAAGGCAAAGCAGCAAATTGAAACAAAGCTTCTTCATCACCTTCATCTGAACCATCATTATATATAGTAATTGCTGTTTGACCTGTTGTTTGTCCTACTGGAATTGAAACAGTTGTTCCTCCTCCAAAATCTCCAACAGAAAAATTTCCATTCGTTAAAGAAAAATTCATAATTAACGTCTCATTCTCTACAGGTTGACTAGTAGTAAACGTTATATTAAAACTATCCCCTTCATTATAGGAAGTTTGAGAAGTAGTTACTGTTAAATAATTAAATACAATTCCACTTCCGTCATTAGGAACACCGGGTGTAGGTATTTTTACCTCATAAGTTCCATCATTTTTTCTTTGAATTGATTTAGATGTTGATGTTGATGTCTCTATATCAGGTGTACTAACTGTGATATTTAAAGCCGACATTAAATTAGTTGCTGTAGTGGTATTACTGCTTGAATAAGCAATTGCATCTACTAGATTTACAGTTGTAGGTGCCGTACCGTAAGGAAAATCTAAAGAACTCCCCATATACAAAGCAGCAACATCTGGACCATTTTGAAAATAATTAGACGATAAAATGATACTGGGTGATGGAACTACCGCAGAATTTCCAAAATGAACAATTCCATTCGCATCTGTTGTATATCCATCTAAATCAAATGCATTATAACTTGCTACAGTTCCTTCATTGTATAAAACAATAACATATCCATCCAAAGAGAAGTTTGGTGTCATTGATCTTAATTCGATAAATTCTTTAGTATCTGAACTAGGATTATCTGCATCAATCTCATTTATAACTATAGTTTGAGAAAATGAAAAAGTACAAGATAATAAAATTAAAAGGTTAAGTAATTTTTGGGTCATTGCAATAATAATTAGAATCAAATTTAATTAATTAAAACTATTAACCTTCCTGTACTAGCAAATAATTAACATATATGCTTCAATTTGTAAAAAAATATGGACATTAATCAAGTTTTAAGTTTTTCTTAAGCAACTTTTTACTAAACTTGTAATCTTTAATAAAAAGCATAATTGAAGCACCTTTTTAAAATACTATATTTTTTTGCTTAATTTCATTAGGCCAAAATCATCAGCAAAATATCACTGCAACGGTTGATATTGAGAATCATATTGTAAAAATTAAGCAAGAAGTTTTGTATTTTAATAGTTCGTCAGATGAATTAAGTCTTATAAAATTTCAAGATTGGAATAATGCTTTTTCTTCCAAAAAATCAGCAATTGCAAAACGCTTTTCGGATGAATTCATTCGTTCGTTTCATTTAGCAACTGAAAAAGATAGAGGTTATACTGAAATTAAGGCTTGGACAGACGAAAGTTTTACCAATTTAAATTGGGAAAGAGATGAAAAAAACATTGAAATCATCAATTTAAAATTAGACAATCCGATCTTTCCATTTACTTATAGAAAATTTACGATTACTTATTTAGTTAAAATTCCGAATGAGAAATTTACCCGCTATGGATTTAATGGTGATACTAAATTGTATTTAAAAGACTGGCTTATTGCTCCTGCTCGTTATGAAAACAAAGGGTTTATTGCTTATCCAAATGAGAATATAGACGACCAAACTAACGCTCTTTCCGATTTTAAAATTAATCTTACTTTACCTAATAATTATTATTTAAATTCAAATCTTCCAATTACTGAAAATGAAGGAAATCATTTTGTATTAGAAGGCGAAAAATTTTTAGATGCTACTTTAGTTATTTCTAAAGAAAATGAATTTACAAAATATAAAAATGAACTAATTGAAGTTTCAAGTAGTTTAAAATCAGATAGAATAAGCGATTTACAAAAAGTTTTAGCCGTAGATAAATTAACGCGCTTTGTTCATGAAAAACTAGGAAATTCAAGCGTTTCTAAGATTTTGGTTACCGAAGAAGATTATGATAAAAATCCATTTTACGGATTAAATCAATTACCTGCTTTTTTAAGCCCTTTTCCTGACGATTTTTTATACGAAATTAAATTTTTAAAAACGTATTTAAACAATTACTTAAAAGCAAATTTACATTTGAATTTAAGAAAAGATAATTGGATTTACGATGGCATTCAAGTATATGTTTTAATGCAATATATAGAAGAAAATTATCCTGATATGAAAATGATGGGTAACATTTCTAAACTCAAAATTTTAAAGTCATATAATGCTGTAAATATTGACTTTAACCAACAATACAATTATTTATATATGCTAATGGCTCGAAAAAACTTAGATCAAGCTGTTGGTGAACCTAAAAATAGATTAATAAAATTCAATGAAAAGATTGCAAATAAATATCGTTCTGGATTAAACTTCAAATATTTAGACAGCTATTTAGGAAATAATATTGTAGAAAATTCGATAAAAGAACTTATCGAAAACAATAGCAATTGCGCTTGTAACCAATATGAATTAAAATACATTTTAACTAAAAACAGTCCCAAAAAAATAGATTGGTTCTTTGATACTTTAGTGAATTCTAGAGAGTTAATAGACTTCCGATTTGGTAAAGTAAAAAAGAATGACGATACAGTTGAAGTAAACATTATTAACAAAACAAAAACGAATGTTCCTATCTCTTTTTATCAACTAAAAAAAGATAGTATTGTACATCAAGAGTGGATTGAAAATATAAAAACTGATACTACTTTGGTTTTCCCAAGAAATGAAGCCGATAAATTAACTTTAAACTATTTTAATGAAATTCCCGAGTATAATTTACGCAACAACTGGAAATCATTAAAAGGATTTTTCTCTAATAATCGTCCTTTAAAATTTAACTTTTATAGAGACTTAGAAGAGCCTTATTATAGTCAACTTTTTTATGTGCCCGAATTTGAATTCAATATTTATGATGGACTTGCATTCGGCATGAATATTAACAATAAATCACTATTAAATAAACCATTTACATTTAGCGCTACACCATTTTATTCTTCTAACACACAAAGTGCCGTAGGTAAATTTACTTTTATGTATGACAGTAATGTGCGTACCGAAGGAAAATTATACAAAGTAAGATATATAGTAAAAGGAAGTCAGTTTCATTATGCGCCCGAAGCTCGCTATACAAATTTCAGTCCCATTATTCAGTTCTTTTTTAGAGATCCAAATTTCAGAGTCAACAAATCTGAATTTATCCAACTAAAACAATTATACATTAACCGAGAAAATTCGCCTTATATTCTTGAACAAAACACTGAAAACTATACCGTTTTTGATGCTAAATATGGAAATTATCAATCGGAAGGAACGAAACATTATAGCTTTTTAACAGATTTACAAGTAGCAAATTCTTTTGGAAAGTTATCAGGTGAAGTGCATTATCGTAAATTATTTGAAAACAATCGTCAAATAACTCTCCGCTTTTTTGCTGGAACATTTTTATATCGAGATACAAAATCTGATTTTTTTAGTTTTGGATTAGATCGACCAACAGATTATTTATTCGAACACGATTTATTAGGACGTAGTGAAACAACAGGAATTTATAGCCAACAATACATATATGCCGAAGGTGGCTTTAAATCGATGTTTGACACTAGATATGCAAACCAATGGATGGTTACCACTAATGCGGCTTTTAATATTTGGAATTGGATTCAAGTCTATGGCGATGTGGGACTTTTTAAAAATGAGTATTCAAAATCAAAATTTGTTTATGACAGTGGTTTTCATTTAAATCTTGTACCCGATTATTTTGAGCTCTTTTTCCCTGTATATTCTTCAAATGGATTTGAGTTGAAAGAACCAAATTATGGCGAAAAAGTTCGTTTTGTTGTTACACTAACTCCCAAAACACTTATTTCTTTATTTACTAGAAAATGGTTTTAATATAATTTTGATGATATTACTAACAATAATTCAATAAAAATATATTTTAACAAGGTCACAATGAAATATCTGTATTTTATTCTTTGAATTTTTGATAATAATTAAAAAATCAAGTCTTCTTAGGTTGTATTTTACTCTCCAATTTATTATATTTGTGACAATTCAATTCTTTTATTTATGAATAAAGCCACAGAAACAGGAGTTTTGTCTTTTGAAGATTTTAAAAAAGAAGTAATCAATGATTACAAAATTGCGGTTGTAAGTAGAGAATGTAGTTTACTTGGACGTAGAGAAGTACTTACAGGAAAAGCTAAATTCGGTATTTTTGGAGACGGAAAAGAAGTTCCGCAATTAGCAATGGCTAAAGCTTTCAAAAATGGTGATTTCCGTTCGGGTTATTACCGTGACCAAACTTTTATGATGGCAATTGGCGCTATGAACATCGAGCAGTTTTTTGCTGGTTTATACGGTCATACTGATATAAATTTTGATCCCATGAGTGCTGGACGCCAAATGGGTGGACACTTTGCAACGCACAGTTTGGATGAAAATGGGAATTGGAAAAACCTTACACAACAAAAAAACTCAAGTGCCGACATCTCTCCTACTGCAGGACAAATGCCACGTTTGTTAGGATTAGCACAAGCTTCAAAAATATTTAGAAACGTAAAAGGCTTAGAAACTTTTACAAATTTTTCAAATAAAGGAAACGAAGTCGCTTGGGGAACTATTGGTAACGCATCTACTTCTGAAGGTTTATTTTTTGAAACGATAAATGCTGCTGGTGTTTTACAAGTACCAATGGTAATGAGTGTTTGGGATGATGAATATGGAATTTCGGTTCACGCACGTCATCAAACTACAAAAGAAAATATTTCGGAAATTTTAAAAGGTTTCCAACGCGATGAAGATACTAACGGATACGAAATTCTTCGTGTTAAAGGTTGGGATTACCCTGCTTTAGTTGAAACTTATCAAAAAGCTTCTGATATTGCTCGTAATGAACATATACCTGTTTTAATTCACGTTCAAGAATTAACGCAACCCCAAGGACATTCAACTTCTGGAAGTCATGAACGTTACAAAAGCAAAGAACGTTTAGAATGGGAAACAGAATTTGATTGTATTGCAAAAATGAAGGAATGGATGCTAGCCAACAACATCGCAACCGAAGAAGAATTAAACGAAATTGACAGCAACTCTAAAAAAGAGGTTTTAGAAGGTAAAAAAGCAGCTTGGACAGCATTTACTGCTCCAATTAAAGCGGAACAACAAGAGTTAGTTGGTTTATTAAATTCAATTGCAGCTACAAGTCCAAATAAAGTTTTTATTGAAAAATATGCTAATGATTTAGCTTCTATAAAAGAACCTATTCGCAAAGATATTATTACAAATGCTCGTAAAGTTTTACGTTTAATTGTTCAAGAAAACGGAAAAGGTCAATTAGCTAGTTGGATTAAAGGTTATTTCACTAAAGTTCAACCAAAGTTTAGTTCGCATTTATTCTCAGAATCAAACAAAAATGTTACTTCAATTGAAGAAGTAAAACCACAATATGACAATACTGCTGAAGATGTTGACGCTCGTTTGGTAATTCGCGACAATTTTGATGCAATTTTCTCAAAATATCCTGAAGCTTTAATTTTTGGTGAAGATTCAGGAAACATTGGTGACGTAAACCAAGGTTTAGAAGGAATGCAAGAAAAATATGGCGAATTAAGAGTTTCTGATGCTGGAATTCGTGAAGCTACCATTTTAGGTCAAGGTATTGGAATGGCAATGCGCGGACTTCGTCCAATTGCAGAAATTCAATATTTGGATTATTTGTTGTATGCTATTCAAATCATGAGTGACGATTTAGCTACGCTACAATATAGAACGAATGGAAGACAAAAAGCTCCTCTAATTATTCGTACACGCGGACATCGTTTAGAGGGAATTTGGCATTCTGGTTCGCCAATGGGAATGATTATCAATGCAGTTCGCGGTATTCATGTTTTAGTTCCTAGAAATATGACTAAAGCTGCTGGTTTCTATAACACTTTACTAGAAGCAGACGAACCTGCATTAATCGTTGAGTGTTTAAATGGTTACCGTTTAAAAGAAAAAATGCCAACGAATTTAGGTGAATTCAAAACCCCTATTGGAGTAGTCGAAACCATAAAAGAAGGTTCTGATATTACGTTAGTTTCTTATGGTTCTACATTACGTTTAGTAGAACAAGCGGCAAACGAATTAGAATCTTTTGGAATTAGCGCAGAAGTAATAGATATTCAATCGCTTTTACCTTTCGATATTCATCATGATATTGTAAAGAGTATTGCTAAAACTAATCGTTTATTAGTAATTGACGAAGACGTTCCTGGTGGCGCAAGTGCTTATATTTTACAAGAAATTGTAGAAAACCAAAAAGCATACAAACATTTAGATAGCGAACCACAAACATTAGCTTCTAAAGCACACCGACCAGCGTATGGAACCGATGGTGATTACTTCTCAAAACCAAGCGTAGAAGACATTTTTGAAAAGGTTTACGCTATAATGAACGAAGTAAATCCAACAAAATATCCAAGTTTATATTAACAAAAAAGCGGCTTAAAAGCCGCTTTTTTTATGTTTTGTCATTAGCTAAACTCTGTTAGGCTTTGCCTCGAGTCCGAATTTATTTAACTTCGTAGAATCTTTGATTTCGGAATCTATTTTTAGAATCTGAAACAAGTTCAGATTGACAATAAAATTTACACTGCTTTCAACATTTCAATCAAATAATCAATCTCTTCTTTGGTGTTGTAATGACTTAGAGAAATACGTAAGCTTGGTTTTTGTATGTCTTCTAAATTTAAAATTTCTGCTAAAACATGAGAAGGTCGAACACTTCCACTTTGGCAAGCACTTCCGCGAGAAACTGCAATTCCTTTCATATCTAAAGCAAACAAAATCATTGATGTTTTATCTGTTGAAAACGGCAGCATAACATTTACCAAATTATAAAAAGTTTCATTAGTAAAGCTTCCGTTAAACTGTTCGCCATTAAAAACCACTTCCGGAAAAGCTTCTAACAATTGTTCGCGCAAATAGTTTTTTAAATTTTGAATATGATTTCGTTCTTCTGCTAATTTTTGGTACGAAACTTCCAAAGCTTTAGCCATCCCAGCAACTTGATGAACAGCTTCTGTACCGGCACGCCAACCTTTTTCTTGTTCGCCACCAAAAAGCAAAGGCTGCAACACATGATTTTTCTTTACAAACAAGATACCAACACCTTTGGGTCCATGAAATTTGTGCGCACTAGCCGTTATAAAATCCACCGGAAGTTCTGCTAAATTTATTTCCATTTTTCCAACCGATTGTACCGTATCCGAATGAAATAAAGCATTATAATTTTGGCACAAAGTCCCTACTTTTTCTAAATCGAGAATCGTTCCAATTTCATTGTTTACATGCATTAAACTCACTAAGGTTTTCCCTTGAGTTTCTTCAGATAAAATATTCTCTAATTCATGGTAATTTATTGCTCCATTGATCTCTAATGGAACAAATTCTACAGAAATACCATATTCGCTTTGCAATGCCAAAACAGTATATAAAACCGCATGATGTTCAATTTTACTAGTAATAATACGCTTTACGCCAAAATCTTTTACTGCCGAACGTAAAACCCAATTATTAGATTCTGTTCCACATGAAGTAAATAAAATTTCGCTTGATTTAGCACCAATTAATGAGGCTATTGTTTTTCTTGACGTTTCTAAAATTACTTTTGCACTGCGTCCAAAACTATGAGTGGAAGAAGCGTTTCCAAATTCCTGACTCATTACCTCTGTCATATGAGTAATTACTTCTGGGCGAATTCGCGTTGTAGAAGCGTTGTCAAGATATACCTTTTCCATGTATCTTTTTTTTGCAAAGATACGAAACACCAAAAAACTTGTTGGAAACATTGCATAAAAAAAGCCACTTCGTTAAAAGTGGCTTTTCATTTTTTATTTTGTCTTAGTGTCCTCCACTAACTTTTTTATCAAAACTAATTCCTTGTTTAGTTAAAATATCTTTTACTGCATAAGCATAAAAAGCTAAATAAGCAAAACAAACAATACCTACGATATAACTAAAATGCGGAGAAGTAAAATCGGCAACAAAACCTTGAATCCAACTTACAATTCCTCCACCCATAATCATCATAATTAAGAAGTTACTTCCTTGCGTTGTATGTTTTCCTAATCCACTAATTGCTAAAGTAAAAATACATGGCCATAATGTAGAACAGAACAAACCAACACTTGTAAATGCATAAACACTCACCATTCCGCTAGTTGCCATACCTGTTGCTAAAGCTAAAATTCCTAAACCAGAAAATATCAATAACATATTTGCAGGATTTCCTTTACTCGCAAAATCAGCCACAATTAAAACTAAAATAACTAAAGCATATACATAAAATGATTGTAACTCTTTTCCAGCTAAGTAACTTGCTAATAAAAACACACCAAAAGCAATATATGGCATAATTAACTTCATAATTTTTTGAGAAGCTTCTGACAATCCTAATGCTTCTACAGCACCTGTCCAACGACCAATCATTAAACTTGCCCAATATAATGAAACATAAGGAGCCACATCACTAATTGACATTCCTAAACCTGACTCTAAATAAGCAGGCATATTACTTGCCGTAGATACTTCTACACCCACATATAAGAAAATAGCTAACATTCCCAAAACTAATTGTGGATATTTTAAAGCAGAAGAACGAACATCCTTTACACTACTATGATTTTCTTCTTCTTCTTGTTCTTCAATTTTATTTGGCAAACTAGAAAACTTTAATAAAATCGCAACTAAAGCAAACGCTAATCCTAAAATTAAATAAGGAACTTTTACTGTTGCAATATCAATTACATGATCTGCTGCTGGTTTTGTACCAAAAATCGCAAGTGTCACAATTAACGGTCCAATTGTCGTTCCGAAGTTATTAATACCTCCAGCCAAAGTTAAGCGCTGAGAACCTGTTGTAATAGGTCCTAACACAATAGCTAAAGGATTTGCTACTGTTTGCTGTAAAGAAAAACCTAAACCTACAATAAATAATCCCGATAACATTAAAGTAAAAGAACCTGAATTTGCCGCAGGATAAAATAATAACGTTCCTAAAGCAGAAATCAACAAACCTAGAGACAAACTATTTTTATAACCCAATCTTTGAACAATATCTACTTTCATCATTTTTGAAATGAGCATGTATAATATTGCTCCAACAGTATATGCTACATAAAAAGCAACTGAAACCAATTGACTTTGCCCTTGGGATAAATCAAATGCTTTCTTAAAAACGGGAATTAAAATATCGTTACTAGCTGCAACGAATCCCCAAAAGAAAAATACAGAAACTAATGGTATAAATTGAGCCCATTTAGTTTGAACATTAGTTGTACTCATATAAGTTTGTTTGTTTTTAGTTGATTTAACTTGAAATTACATGAAATATAAATCAAGCCCATAAAAGTCGATATTTTTAATGAATTTAACGAAAATAAATCAAAGTTTTTTTTTCACAAAATCATAAATATATGTTTTACAGACTTTAAAATATATGATTTTAATAAAAAGAAATACCTCTGTTTATAAATATTGAATATTAACCTTATTTTTGTTTTTTAAAATTTTATTTCAATGAAAAAAATCTTAGGTTTATTACTATTGTCAATTTCATTACACTCATGTGATGATGGAGATATGCAATTAAAAACATTCAACTTTGATAATGAAACAGTTCAAGAATGTAATTCGTTATTATATATTATAAACGGAAAAGAAGTAATGATTTTAGACATTCCAGGATCTAATTTCTTGCAAACTCCAACCGAACCCGGAAACCCTATAGTATACACTTTAACCTCATCAGATAATTTAATTTATAGATTATACTCTGACAATGTAACCTCATCGACTATTTGTTCAACTATTCCACCTGCTTCTCCTACTGTAAAGGAAGAATACGTGGCAAATCCAGGCGGACAAATTCAAATCATTACAAATGTCTTAACTGAAGTTAACAGCACTACAAAATCAACCAAAATTAGCTATACACATCAAATTAGATTGATTAACTGTCAATTCTCAAATGGGGACCAAACAAACACTTATACTGACTTTTTGTTTGGAAACTATATTTCTGAAAACAATACAATGAGTTACAACTTTAGTATAAGTACTGATTCTTGCGATTCTAATACCATTTACAGAAATAATTCAAATCAAGCTTTAATTTTAGACTTTAACACATTTAATTTCCCTACAGCTACTGGAACAACAACGGTAACATTAGATGCAGATAACAGAGTTATTTCACGATTATATACTGGTGGAAGTTTAAGTAATTCTAGCATATGTACTGCAACACTTCCTTCACCATTAGAATTATTAGAAGAATGGATCGCAGAAGAAGGTACTGCTGAAATTACAACTGCTTTAACCGATATTAACGGAACCACTTATTTTGAACATACCATTACACTTTTAAATTGTAATTATACGAAAGACGATTTAAGCTATTTTCATGACCAATTCACATTTGGAACTTATCTAGTTCCGAACTAAAAATAACAACATTTTAAACCAAAAAAGAGGCGCAATAAGCGCCTCTTTTTTTATCTCTATTCATCAAGAATTTATCTATTTGCATTTTGTTTAAAATAAACTTCAGTTGCTCCTAAACCATATTTTCGATAGCTAGCATCTTGAAAAACTATGTTGTCATACCTACCTAATAAAAACTCAATTTCTGACTTTAAAACACCCTCGCCAACACCATGAATTAATACCAAACGAGGCAATCTATTTTTGATACAGAAATCCATCTTTCTTTTAACTTCTTCCATCTGAATATTGAGTATATCATGATTAGACATTCCTCTTGTAGAAGGGACTAATTTTTCAATATGCAAATCAACTTCAAGTACAAAATCTTCCTTTTTAGAAGGTTTAATTTTTACAGTTTTGTGCTTTTTTGGTGAATTTTTATCACTCAAAACTTCAGTTAAACTTTTTGAAGAGAAAATATCACCTAAATCATTCATTTTATTTATTTTAACTAATTCGTTGACAAAAAATGTCATCGTAAAATTATCATTAGTTTCAATGGTAATTTGATCATTTTTAATTTGTTTCACTACACCTTCAATCACATCATCTAAAACCGCAACTCTATCTCCTATTTCAAAAAAATTATTCTTCATTTTCTTCCTCTTTACTTGGTATTTTTTTCATCAATCTGTACAACCCTACCACTAAAATTTCTACGCAAAAAATCATTAAAAACTTGTTTGGTTCAGGTTTACTTTGCTCCCATAAAGCATAAAATCCGCAACCAAAAAAAACTATTATTAATAACCAATTTTTCATCTTAAAAAATATTTTTTCCAAATATACTAAATCAAAAAAACTATTTTAATAAAGTATTTTTTTGTAAAATTGTATTCAATCAATTTTATAAAAAATGGAAGAATACATGTTACCTTGTATGAGCAAAAAACTTTTTGGTGTTGAGTGTATAGGATGCGGTACGCAAAGAGCTTTAATATTGCTTTTGAAAGGAGAATTTGTAGAAGCTTTTAAAATGTATCCTCCTATTTATACTTTAGTCATTTTATTTTTATTTTTATTTCTTCACATTGTGGACAAATCAAGAAACTATACTCGTATAGTTATTTCACTTGCTATAATAAATCTAATTATAATGATATTATCTTACGCCTATAAAATGTATAATTACTAACCTTTAAACTATATTAAAAAATGGAAAATCAAAAACTACCTAATGCTACCCCTGTTCTTGTTCTTGGTATTATTTCAATTATTACATGTTGTTGCTACGGAATTGTAGGAGCAATTGCTGGAATCGTTGGTTTAGTTCTTGCAAAAAAAGATTTAGCACTTTACAACGAAAATCCTTCTGCTTATAGCAACTATAATAACTTAAAAATTGGTCGCATTCTTTGTATCGTGGGAATTGTATTAAGTATATTATATATTGTTTATATCATAGCTTTGATTTCAATGTTTGGAATGGAAACACTTCAAGATCCTCAAGTATTACAAGAAAAAATAAGAGAGATGATGGGAAAATAATCTTATAAAAATATTTTTACAAAAAAGAGAAGCATTGCTTCTCTTTTTTTATTTTACTAAAAACCAATACTTTACAATATAATTTTATTCAATATGAATTTTTGGCACGTAAATTGGAATTACCTAATCAAACAACAAAACAAATAAAGTTGTTTAAATGTTTAACCTTAAATTGATGTATTATGAAAAAAATTACTTTAGTATTGAGTGCAGTAGTTCTTTTATTTGGAACAAGTATTGCTAAAGCATCAGCAGAAAAGGTTTTGATGATGTGGAAAGAGGAATGTATCCTCCAGTAGATTACCGTTACGCTGAACCAATTGTGTTCATGGAAAGAGGAATTGAATTTATGGTATTACCAAATGGTGAATTTGATTTTAATACTGTTGCTACTACTGCTCCAAGACCAAGAAATACAACTTATGGCGCTCCAAGAGGAAACGCATATGGTTATTATGGAAATTCAAATGTAGGAGTTCGTGTAGAACATGATTATATGGGACGTGTTAGACGTATTGGAAACGTATACATTAACTACGACAACGTGGGTAGAGTAAAAAGAATTGGTACCGTTTATATGAGATATAACAGTTTTGCGCTAACACAAGTAGGTGGTTTAAGAATTGTATATGATCGAAGAGGACGAATTGTAAACATTGTAGGAAATGTAAATAGTTCTAGTTATGGCTACAACTATAGCCCACAAGGAAACCATTACAGTCCTTCAAACGGAAACTACAACTACGACTACAATGACGATTATGGATATAATGATAACGACTTCTACTACTACAGAACTGATGGTACAAAAGCAAAAATGAGTGATGATGATGTTGTAGAAATCAAGAAAACTGAAAAAGAAAGTTTAGATCGTAAAAAATAAAGTAAATAGATTGGTTGGTTAGTTTGTTAAAAGTCCTGCGGCGCTATATGCAAAGCAGGATTTTTTTATTTACAAACACTATTTCTCTTCGCTTAAAAATAATTGAAATTTTTCTAAATATTGCGCTATGTGATATCCGTCCATTAAAGCATGGTTTGCTTCAACCGAAACAGGTAAAAATCTTTTATTGTCTTTCAAATATGCTTTACCAAACGTAATTTTTGGAACCGATTCACTAGCGCTATTCTTTGTTGGATGTAATAAACCTGTAAAAGAAGACCAAGGCAACGTAGAATGTCTTATTAGATTATGTTTTAAATCTTCATTATTTAGGCGTAAACCTGTTGATTTTTGTACCGCTTCAATCTCTTTTTGTAATTCTAAATTGAACGTTTCAAAATCTTCGGAAAAATGAATAAACGAAAATCCAAATGTTCCATCTGCTCTACCAATTGTAGTTCCAGCATGAATAACATCATAAATAACGACTTCGTCTTCTAAAATTCGATATTTAAAAGCTTCTACTTCATTTACAGCTTTCATCGATTTGTGCAAATAACTCGCAAAAAATGAAATTTTATTTTTTTTAGCATTGTCAAACGCAACGGTACAATCAACTTCAGTAACAATTCCAAAATAAGGATTATCAAAATTTTTAAAGAATTCGTAATGCTCTTTTCTGTTCCAATTTTGTAAATCTAATTTCTTCATTACTGAAATGTGTATTTATTTTAATAAATGACTTAATTGTGCTGTTAATTGCTTTCTGCTGTATTTTTGAAGTCCAACTGCATAAACTTTTAACTCATCTTTTAAAAACGCTCCAAAAAGCTCTAAAATGTGCTTTTTAATATTTTCTTTATCTTGATAGGTAAAAAACTTTCCGGTATTAGTTTCTTTTATTATGGAAGCAAAATCCGCATTTTCGGGTCCAATTGCTATAATTGGTCTATCTGAAACAATATATTCAAAAACTTTTCCAGGAATAATGCATGCTGTTTCTTTCGAATCTATTTCAATTAATAACAATACTTGCGAACATCTTTGTTCTTGTAAAGCTTCTTCGTGTGAAACATAACCTAAATGATGAACAAAATTTTCAAGTCCGCTATCTTTTATGGAACGTAAAACATCTTCGCTTACAGCTCCAATTAGTTTTAATTCAAAAAGTCGAGAAAATGAATCATTTTCTTCCATAATTTCGCTTAAAACTTCCCATAATACTTTTGGATTTCGTTCTGAAAGCAATGAACCAATATGTGCCAAAGTAAATTTTTCATCCATTGGCTTCTTCTCTACTCTTTCTACATCGTAACCATTTGTAATTACAGAAATTGGCTTAGAAGTAATTGCTTCAAACTCTTTTTTGGTTGTTGGCGAGGTTACAATAACTTCATCACAAGTGTTTAAAACTTCTTTTTCTAAAGTCTTATGCTTTTTTGCAGCCCAATTACTCAACTTTAACTTATTGTGATAACCAATAGTTGTCCAAGGATCACGAAAATCGGTAATCCAATTTACATTTGTTTCTTTTTTTAATTGTAAACCAATTAAATGTAAACTATGTGGCGGACCAGTAGTGATAACAGTTTCTATTTGATGTTCAACAATATATTTCTTCAAATAATTAACCGATGGTTTTACCCATAAAATACGAGCATCTGGAATAAATAGATTGCCTCTTACCCACAACATCAGTTTTTCTAAAAAATATTGCTTTTTCTTTTCAGAAATTATTCCTGAACTTATTTTTTTTGCTTTCCCTTTTGAAAAAACAGCCGCTAAAGCATAAGGTTCTCTAATTTTCTGTTTTACAACAATTGCTTTATCCGAAACCTCTTTAATTAATTTCTCATCAAGTAAAGGATAAGTTGGATTTTCTGGAATATATACATGAGGTTCAATTCCGAAATCGGGTAAATACTTTACAAACTTTAGCCAACGTTGGACACCTGGACCTCCAGCTGGTGGCCAATAATATGTAATAATTAATATTTTCTTCGAATCTTTCAGTGCTAAAAATTGAGTCACAAATATAGTCAATAATAAAAGACAACTTTTTAATGCAGATTAAAATTCTATAAAACTTTCAAAAAATTTAATAACACGTTGGCCACCTCCCAAACGTAACTTTGTATCATAATCATAAAATAAAATTGCTATGAAAAAGTTTGTAATAACAACAGTATTAAGTTTAATGAGTTTTGGTTTTTATGCACAAAACTTAAATGTAAAAAGTGAAACTACAACTGAAGTCACAACAGTTAAAGACTCAAAAGGTGTAAAAGAAGTTGAGAAAAAAGTTGTAACCAAAGAGTTTCAAGATGTAAAAGTAGACGACACTAAAAGACATGGTAAAAATGGTAGAAACATGCCACAAGTTACCACAAACCCAGTTGAAGTAGTTGAAACAACTAGTGTTTCGGTAGATGGTGATGTAAAATATGTAGATGTAGATCGTTCTGCTTATTACATGTACAAAGGAAATAAATATCAATTAAAAAGAAATGATAAAGGTTATACATTTCATGCCGATAATGGAAACAAAAATGGTTTCTTAAGAAAAACTAGTGATAATCATTACATATATGTGAGAGGAAACGAAATTTCTGTTGGACACTTTAATGCTGAAGGAAATTTAGTTATTGATACTTACGATAAAGACAGCGACTCCATTATTACCACTATATATACCTCGGCAAAATAATAATTTGCGAGACAAAAAAAAGCCTTAAACAATGTTTAAGGCTTTTTTTATTTTTATTACTTTTTACTTTCCAAGTAAACTCCGTATCCAATTATTAAAAACATAATTATTGAAGCTATTAATGCAATTGTACTTCCTGTTGCAACTACTTTTGGTTCAAATGAAAACTCAATCGTATGTTTACCAGCCGGAACTTGCAAACCACGTAATACATAATCTACATTATAAATACTTGCTTCTTTTCCATCAATTGTCGCTTTCCAACCATTCTTGTAATACATTTCAGAAAACACTGCAAAACCTTCATTTGAATTATTAGATATATATTTTAAATAATTTGGTTTATATACTTCTAATTGAATTGAAGCTAATGAATCTTTTTTATATTCTTGATTTCTAAAAAAATGCTTAGAATAAGATGTTAAACTATTTTCTTTAACACTATTCATTATCTGAAAAATAGTTGCTTCATTCTTAGTGTCTAGTTTATCTAAAGCTTTAATTTCTTCATCTGCAGAATTTACTACTTTAACTTTTTCTACAAACCAAGCATTTCCGTTAGCCGAAGGATTTTTTATTACAATATCTTGTTCTCTACCTGGAAAAATTAAATATTTTACATTTAATAAATCTAAAACAGCATTACTTTTGTTTAAATTGCCCGTTTCTAAATCTACTGAATTAAACAATTCATCAAACTTATTTTCTACTTCATAATTAAACAATTCATCCATTCTTCTTGGCCTTACAGCACTATAGCCACCCACCGATTTATGAAAATATGAGGTTCTTCCTTGCAATCTTCCCTGAACTTCATAAACTCTAAAAATTGATTTATCATTCATGATTTCTTTGTCAGCTTCAGTTTGTTGGAAAGGTTGCTCCATTCTATATGCATCTACAAATTTATCTTGTGCTACATATTTTTTGTCGATTGTAAACAAATCGGATACCATTAGTAATCCTACAACTACAACAGCAATTGTTGACGATAATTTTTCTTTAGTATATAAAAATAAAGCTCCCGCAACTGCTAAAACAAAAAACAAACCTCTTAACAAATCGTTAGTGTACATATTTTTACGATCTTGTTTTAAAGCATCCACAAAACCAACTCCAAATGAATTATCTCCACTTTGTTGGAAAACTTCTAATAATCTTCCATCTATAGCACCTGAAAAACTGAACATTCCTTTTAAAACTAATAAAGCAATTAAAAGTCCGCCAGTATACATTACCGAATTCTTTAAACCTTTTATTTGAGTTTCTTTTGAAGAAATAAAAAACGATTGTAATCCCATCATGGCTAAAATTGGAAAACACAATTCTAACACAACTTGTATAGATGATACCGCTCTAAATTTATCGTATAATGGCACATAATTCACGAAAAACTTCGTTAAGAAATCAAAGTTTTTTCCCCATGATAAGAATAAAGAAATCAAAATTCCAGCAACGAAAACATATTTTACTTTTCTATTATCTATAAACAATGCTAACATTGCCAAGAAAAACACTACAATACCAATATACGCTGGAGCTTCAACAATAGGTTGATCGCCCCAATATGTTCGCCCGTATTCTTGAGCAGTTTGTAAAGCTTCATAAGGAGAAGCGCCGTAACCTAATAAAAATTTATAAACTTCAGAATCTTCATTTAAAGTTTCACCATGACCACCACCATATAATCTAGGAGCAATTAAATTTAAACTTTCCCCTATTCCATAACTATATTCTGTAATATAATCATACTTCATAGAAGTTTTAGTATCATTCTGAGTGCCATCCGGATTAAAAGTTAATTCACTTTTTCCACGAATACTATAATCTGTATATTCCGATGTTGCCATTAAATTTGTAGCATTGGCACCAATTGCTAATAAACCTGCAACTGCAAAAACTCCTAATATTTTAGCTAAATCATTAAATGCTTTTTCTTTTACTAATTGTATAATGTAATAAACACCAACAATCAATAACAGAATTAGCAAATAATAGGTCATTTGAAAGTGGTTGGCTTGAATTTCTAACGCTGCTGCCAACATAGTTAAAATTCCACCCGACCAATATTTTTTTTGAAAAACCAGCAATACACCAGCTAAAACCATTGGAAAATAAGCAATGGCATGTGCTTTTGCATTATGTCCAACACCAAGTATTATAACTAGATATGTTGAAAAACCGAAGGCTAAAGCTCCAAAAAAAGCTTTTAATGGATCTACTTTTAAAACCACTAATAAAATATAGAATCCTAAGAAATATAAAAACAAATAATCTGCAGGACGAGGTAAAAATCGTAAAATACTATCTACTTTCTTAATATAATTATGAGGATAATTTGCACCTAATTGATAAGTAGGCATTCCTCCAAAAGCACTATTTGTCCAAAAAGGTTCTTCTTTAAATTCGCTTCTAAAATCGTTTTGCTCTTTTGCCATTCCGGTATATTGGGCAATATCAGATTGATAAATAACTTTTCCTTCTAAAACCGGATAAAAATAAATAAGCGCCACAATTACAAAACCAATAATAACTAAAGCATGTGGCCAAAGCGATTTTAATCTCTGCATAAATTTGAATTTTAAGTTGCTAAGGTAACAAAAAAAGGATATTGAAAACCAATATCCTTAACATTGAATGTTGTGAATTAATAATTATTCTATTTCTTCAAAATCTACATATTCACCAACTTTTTTCTTCTCTTTTGGCATTTCTTTTTGAGCTGATTTTTGTTGGTTGTATTGTTGATTATTATAAGCTTCTTGCTGTCTTCTCATTTGTTCTTCCATCTTTTCTTGAACCTTTTGTGCCGTTTTTTGAACTAAAATTGGAGCAAAAAGTCTAACTAAGAACTTAAAGAAATAATAAAATAAAATAATGTATAACAAGGTTCTAAAAAAACCTAATACTGAAGCAGTCTCCATTTTACATCTAATTTAAAATTCAAATATACCATTATTAGAAGCTAATTCCATAAAATTGTTTCTTAAAATTATGATAAAAAACATTATTTTTGAAAATAAAATTAAAAATATGAAGTTTACAAAAAGCTTATTAATCGCGTCTTTATTTAGTATTCAATTTATAAATGCACAGTTTACCGATGATATTAATTCAAATCGTCCTGGTAAATCGATGATGGCGTTTTCTGTAGGTAAAACTATTATACAAGCCGAAACAGGTTTATCTTATATTTCAGAAAATCATGATAAATTAAATTATGATGCAAAAGGCTTTATGGGAGAACTTGTACTTCGATATGGTGTTTGGAAAGAAGAATTGGAAGTTATTGGAGAAATACAATACCAAAGAGATAAATTTAATTCAGTTTATGTAGATGAAAGTAGAAGCGGATTTAAACAATTGACGCTTGGTGCCAAATATTTATTTTATGATCCACATAAAAACTATGAAGAAAAACCAAATTTATACAGTTGGAGAGCACAACATAGTTTTAAATGGAGACAATTAATTCCTGCTTTGGCAGGTTATGCAGGTGTAAATTTTGGAATTAGCGATAATCCTTTCAACTACGCTCCTTCTAATATTGAAGAACCTTCATTTAGTCCAAAAGCAACAATTATAGCTCAAAATCAATTTGGTTCTCGCTGGGTTTTGGTTACCAATATTAGTTACGACAAAATAGGAACTGATTTTGCGAGTATCAACTACATCTTAACTTTAACAAGAGGATTTAATTCACAATGGTCGGGTTTCTTTGAAAACCAAGGTTATAATGGTGATTATTATTCTGATGGCGTGTTTAGAATTGGTGCTGCCTATTTATTTCACAAGAACATGCAATTAGATGCTTCATTAGGTAAAAATGTAAAAGGAACACCTAGTATTATGAATGCAAGTGTAGGTTTTTCTTGGAGATTTGCTGATAAATATGAAGAAGTGAAAATTGAAAAAGATAACGGCAGTAAAATGGATAAAAAAATGAAGAAAAAAGCCGACAAAGAGAAAAAAAGAAAAGATCAAGTTGATATTGAAGAATAATGATTGAAGTTAAAGTAGTTAGCACTAAAAAAGAATTAGAACAGTTTGTTAAATTTCAATTTGAAATTTTTAAAAACAATGATTTTTGGGTTCCACCGTTAATTTTTGACGAAATGGATACCTTTGATAAAAGCAAAAATCCAACTTTAAAAAACTGCGATATTCGTTTATTACTTGCTTATAAAAACCATAAAATTGTTGGTCGCGTTGCAGCAGTTGTCAATTGGGAAGAGGTTAACAAATTAGGAAAATCAAAAACACGTTTTGGTTGGTTTGACGTAATCGACGATGTTGAAGTAACCAAAGCATTATTAGACGAAGTTTATAAATTTGGTAAAGAAAAAGGAATGGATCATGTTGAAGGTCCGTTAGGATTTTCTAATTTAGATAAAGTTGGTGTTTTAATTGAAGGTTTCGACCAATTAAGCACTGCTATTTCGTGGTATAGTATGCCTTATTACAAAGAGCATTTTGAAAAATTGGGTTACCAACAAGAGAAAGTTTGGCAAGAAACCATTTTTTCATTTGACAATGTAAATGGAGATGCATTTTTAAGAGCTAGTAGTTTAATTGCTTCGCGTTACAATATTAGTACCAAAAACTTTAAAAAAACAGCTGAAATTCTACCTTACGTTAATGATATGTTTCAATTATTTAATGAAACCTATAGTAAACTAGAATCTTTTGTTGCGGTTACACCAGAGCAAATTGAGCATATTAAACATAAATTTATAAGGTTCATCAATCCAGAATATATTAAGTTTGTATTAGATAAGGACAATAACATTTTAGCTTTTGCGATTGTAATGCCCAACTTTGCACAAGCTTTACAAAAAGCGAAAGGTAAATTATTTCCTTTTGGATGGTGGCATATTCTAGATGCAAAAAAGAACTCTAAAGAAGCTGTTTTTTATTTGATTGGAGTTACTCCAGAATATCAAAACAAAGGAATTACTGCTTTAATTATGGCCGACTATTACAAAGTTTTTACAGAAAAAGGAATTAAAACTTGTATTAGCACACCTGAACTAGTTGATAATCATGCTATTCATAATTTATGGAAGAATTTTGGTCCAAAAGTTAATAAAATGCGTGCTACCTATATTAAATCAATAGACTAAAAATAAAAAGGGATTCCAATGGAATCCCTTTTAAAATTAACATAATCAAATCAGTTATTAAGATTTAACTAATTTTTTCATTCCTGTTTTACCTGATATTGTTTCTACTTTTACCATATAAATTCCAGACATCAAATTAGACACATCTACTGTTGTTACATTTGATGTCGTCACTACTTTACCAGTTATATCTACAACTGAAATTGTTTTTACAGAATCGTTTGGAACATCTACTGTAAACATCGAATTAGTTGGATTTGGATATAAACTAATTTCTTTTAATTCGAAGTTAGAATTTGATAAAACGGCTGCAGGTGAAGTAGTTCTATACATAGTGGCTAAAATCTCTGACTGATCTAAAACTCTGTTATAAACATATACTTCATCAATATTGGAGTTTTGTAGTCTTTTACTACTCATTATATTACCAGAAGCATCTGTACCACCAGCAATTACAAATTTATCAATAAAGCTATATACCGAAGTTGTAGAAGTATTATTGGCTGTTTTGGATAATAACTCTCCATTTCTGTAATAAACTGCATTAAATGATCCGTTATAACTTTTTACGGTTACAGTGTGATGTACCCATTCTGAAATAGGGTTCACAGATGTAGAACCTTCTCCTAAGAACGTTGTTGCGTTACTTGCATACCCTGTCTTAAAAAGACTTTGTCTTCTTCTTGCATAAAGTGATGAACCCAATTCATAAACAGTTGCAAAGTCAGCCCCGCTTTGATTTACATTGGTTTTTTCCCAAGCCATTATGGTAAATTCACCATAATTTATAGCTTGCCCTATAGCATCGTTATAAACAGGATTACCTAAAAATTTTCTTGACTGACCAATAATACCTGTTTCATATGTGTTTTCTGCAGGGTTTTGTGCCGTTAAATTATAAGTAGCATCATTAGTACAATCTAAATTATTTTCGAAACCGTAATATGCAACTAAATTTGTTGGATTAAAAGCTACTTCATCAGCATACATTTGTTTAATTTGAGCTTGTGTGAGTACTTGATTATAAATTTTGAAATCATCTAATAGAAAATCAAGGGTAGAATCCGTGGTATAAGTATCCATAAGTGGTAATCCAAATCTTATATTGGTGCCACTTGTAGTTAAAGTAATAGAGTTTGTAGCTATAAGCACACCATTCTTGTAAAGTTTTGTTCCAGATGCTTCAGCAGTAACAGTATAGTGTATCCAGGCATCTTGATCTGAGGAGTTTATCGAAACATAACGAGGATGTCCGCTGTTTGCAAATTGAACATACGTATTTGGACCGTAAACAATATATGCAACTGTAGTTGTTGAAGGAATAACCATACTAAACATGTTACTATTAGTTGTACCTCCGTATGAAAACAAACTTTGATTTCCAGGATTTTTAATTCTTAGCCAGAAAGAAAATGATCTTGGGTTATTACCTTGTGGTAAATTAGCCAAATTTGCATAATAGATAAAGTCAGTTTGATTTTTAACAATTAAGCTACTACCTGAGTTTCCAAAACGATCCATTCCGAAATTTGAGGCATTTGTAGTACCTCCAGAAACTTTAAATAATGAACCACCATAATATCCTTGAGGGTTTACTGGTGATGAATTACCATCAAATGCATAATGCCAAATAGGTGTTTGTGCAACTAAATTTAAGCTAGTTAACACTAAAAAAAGTAAAAATTTTTTCATAATAAATAGATTTATTTTAAAGCAAAAGTCTTGTTTTGTGAGCTGAAATTATTTTGAAATATGGTGAAACCCTTGTTTGAGTTTGTGAAAATAAAAAAGCACTTATTTCTAAGTGCTTTTACAAACCAACCCACTCTATGATTACTTTACTGCCATCTTTTTAAACTCTGCAAATTCTGCATCGGTTAAATCTTGGTCAGCAAATGAATAACCGTTATAATAAGGCTTATCGTAACCTGATCCGTTATATTTTCTTCTTAAATTAGCTCCTATTAAATAGTACTTTCCTCTTACATCCTTTTTCATAGCTTCTGGAGAACGCTCTACAACAAACCAATACGTAGCTGATTGATACAATGGCACTCCAAATAATGGATGATAAGTAGTAATCCAACCTGCGTTTGGCGCATACCCGTACTTAATTGTTTTTCCAGCCGATAAATCATTCGTCATGCCTGATTTAGCAGTGTTATACCATTCTTTAGTCGTGTAAAATTCGCCAGAAGTTGTACCTTTTGGTTTTGCTTGATTTCCAGCTCTTGCTGCTGCAGCCATAGAAAAATATTCTTTTGGAATATATTTTTTCTCAATTGTTTCTATTAGTTTTTTACCTGTTAATCCTTCTAATTGTTTTAAATCTTTAACTAATATCAATAACGTTTTTTTAGGTTCTTTTAAGAAACCATTGACTTCATTAGATATATCATAACTATTCGATACTCTACTATCAGGAAAAGGTTCTTGTGTATTTAAGTCATAATTATTTTTAATCCAACCTTTATCATCGCGCATATTTCTTGGATAATTCAATACAAACATATCTTGCTCTGGACTTAAAATTTTACCCGGTGTAATTTGATACAACAAACCGTGAGCACTTAACAAATTACTTTCATAAGGATACAAATCGTATCGCATATAGGATTTATCTGCACTTTCTTTTGTCCAAATAGAAGTTACTACGTTCATCCCTGGAAAAGTTTTCGATTCACTTTTATAGGTGTAATCGTTCCAACGAACAAATACTTTTTCAACCGTATTAAAAACTGGCGAATACATATAATAATATCCTGAAATCTTTTTGGCGTCTTTTACTTCTTCATTCTTAGTCCAATCTGCATTTTTTACAGTTAAAGTTCCGTCGTAATTAAAATTCTCTAACGCTTCTTGAACTTGAACCGTTAACGGACTTTTACTTTTTTTAGATTTCGTTTCTGATTTTGAATTATCAGCTTTCTCTGTTTTTTCTTTTTTCTTAGCTAATTTATTTTTTACCAAATCTCCTAATTGAGCCTGAGATTGTAAACCACTTGTTAGCAACACAGCTGCTAAAAATACTTTTAACTTCATACTTTTTATTTTTATAATTATCAGTGAACGAGGCAAAAGTGATCGTTTTCAGACAAAAAAAGGGATGAAAATTAGGTGAAAACCATATTTGAGTTTGTGAAATACACTTTTAAAACTAATTTTATCAAGTACATTTGCAAAAACCCTATTTGTGAAAAAATATTTTTTCAAAATTATCGGCTTCTTTCTTTGCGTTTCCTTACATGCGCAGGGCGTTTTCTTTGAAAATATCAATTCGCAATCGGGTTTACCTTCCGAAAATATTTACGACATTTATAAAGATTCCAAGGGTTATATTTGGTGTACTTCTGAAATTGGGTTACTCCGATTTAATGGAAAATCTTTTAAGTTATTTGAAAACAATTGTAGTTTATCTAAATCAGGCTCTTACATTAAAGAAGATCCTTATGGAAGAATTTGGTACCAAACTTTTGATGGTTATTTCTTTTACACCGAAAATAATAATTTAAAACAATTAAATTCTACTGAAAGTTCAGGTTTTAAATCCTATGCGATAAGTAAAGATTATTTATTTAAGGTTGTGGATCAAGGAATTGAGCAAATTAATTTAAAAACACTAAAACAAGATCTTTTAATTAAAGGAAATTACTTTGTTTTTTGTCAAATTTTAGGCGATTGGTTGTATTATGGTGATAAAACTATTTATCGTTATCATCTTAAAAAGAAAACTACTGAAAAAATCATAAGTCTTCAAGACGATTTTAAATCTCTGATTACTTTTGCTAATGATAAATGTATAGCTGTGGCCGATAGAAGTCAGCCTAAAACTCCTTTTATCCTTTTAAACACTTCGGGCATTGTTACCCAAAAAACTTTGGCTTTGCCAGAAACTCTTCAAAATATATATTTACAAAAGGATGAAATTTGGTGTTTAACCAAAAATGGTATTTATCGATTAGATTATGAATTGCAACCTAAAGCCGATTTTCATTTTTTAACCGATAAAAATGTCTCAAGTTATACTAAAGATTCCAATAATTTTATTTGGATAGGTTCGCCAACTAATGGAATTTACGTTATTAAAGATTTATTAAGCAAAGAATTTTCGTTACCAAATGATGAATTTTCGAGTATTTCTCAAAAAAACGGAATCATTTATACCGGAACCAATAGCGGAAAAATCTATGAACATTCACCTAATCTTGAAGCTCAACTTTTTTTTGACACCAAAGAAAATAATCACATTTTATTTCTCGATTTTAATTCATTTTCGAATTGGAATTTCTTTACTGGAAACGGATTTTATGCTCAAGATATTTCGAAAAATAAATTGTACCGAAACTATACTTCAGTAAAAGATATAGTAAAGATTAATGATACTTTAGTTGGAATTGCATCGACTGGTTATGCTGGAAAAGCAGATTTACAAACCATCATTAAAGAAGAAGTTAACCGACACAATACCATAGAAAATTTAAGAGCTAAATCATGCGCTTATTCCTTTAATAGCCAAACTCTTTTTGTAGCAACAAACAAAGGTTTGTATAGTATTAGCAAACAAAATTCTGTAACTAAAATTCTTTTTAACAATCAAGATATTTATGCTAATAAAGTTGCTTTTGCTAATGATACTTTGTGGGGTTTAACTAACGATAGAAAAGCATTTTATAAAACGAAAAGCAACATAAACTTTATAAACGAAAAAATTGATTTCAGAAACATAAAGGTTTATAAAAATCGTTTTTATTTATCTTCAAAAAATGCGATTTTTAAATTACAAAAAAATAAAATACAGAAATTAAATAGTATAAGTGCTTCGTACTCAATTATTGATTTTGAAATTGTAAACAATGAACTGTTTTTAATTACCAATAAAAAACTGATTCAAATTCCATTAGAAAATAACACTCAATTGAAGGAATTACCCAAAATCAATATCAACTCCATAACTTTTAACGATAAAATATTTCCAATTACGGAATTTAGAAAAATACCGCATAACTTTAATTCGGTTACCATTAATTTTGATATTATCAACTTTGACATTCTAAATGAGTATGATTTCTATTATTACATTAATGGCAAAGCTTTTCGATTTGATGCAAATGCAGAATCAATTGTTTTACCTGAGTTAAAATCGGATGATTATATCATAGATTTCAAAATTTTTGATCAAAAAACCAATAATCTAATTTTTTCAACTGAAACCGAACATTTTAAAATATTACTTCCATTTTGGAAACGATGGTGGTTTGTCAGCTTGATTGTTCTTTTCATCTTACTCATTATTTATTGGATTTATAGCATCAAAATTCAACAAATATAAAAGAAAAACTTAGCTAAAGTGGCTCAATTAACATTGGAAAATAACTTAAAAGAATCGCGCTTACAATTAATTAAATCACAAATGAATCCGCATTTCTTTTTTAATGCCATTAATAATATTCAATCGTATATTTTTACAAATGAAACTAAAGAAGCTTCTCAATATTTATCTAAATTTTCTAAACTAACACGCAAGATTTTAGAATTTTCAGATGTTGATACTATTAGTTTGAAAGAAGAAATAGAATCGCTTCAACTCTATTTAGAATTACAACAAATGCGTTTTAAAGATTTACATTTTACAATCGATTCGCATAACATTGATAACTTGGAACAAATTAAAATTCCAACAATGATGTACCAACCTTATGTAGAAAATGCCATTTTACACGGTTTAAGTCATAGTTTAAAACATAAAGAATTAGCCATTGATTTTTCATTGGAAAACCAAAACACGCTTATTGGAATTATAAAAGATAATGGAATTGGTAGAATTAAATCGGCTGAATTAAACAGTTTAAATACCAATAAACCAAAATCTTTTGCCACAAAAGCTAATTTAAAGCGCATACAATTACTGAATAAAGACCAATATAAAATTACTGTTGAGTACACTGACTTATATACTGAAAATGGAGAAAGTATAGGTACTCAAGTAATCATTAAAATCGAACTGTAATGGAAACTATTAAAGCTATTATAATTGAAGACGAAAGCAGAGCCCAAATTTATTTAAAAGGTGTTTTAGAAATGGTAGCACCACAAGTTGAAATTGTTGCTGTTTGCGACGATTTGCCGTCAGGTGTTATTGCTATTCGAAAACACAAACCAAGCTTAGTTTTCTTAGATATTGAAATGCCAAAGTACAATGGTTTAGAAATTGTGAATTTCTTTGATGAAAACGAAATGAATTTTTCCATTATTTTTACAACCGCTTATAATCAATATGCCATACAAGCTTTTAAAACCTCAGCCATTGACTATTTACTTAAACCTATTGATCCTGAAGAATTAAAAACAACGATTGAAAGATTTACCAAAAAACATTCCAATCCATTTAACGGTATCATTCAAGTTTCGGAACAATTAAAAAAAGAATCTAAAATTGCTGTACCAGATGGTAATAATTTGGTTATGATTGCGCCATCGGAAATTTTATATTTAAAAGCCGATAATAGCTATACGCAAATTGTATTAACTTCGGGGAAAAAGATGGTGACTAGTCGGTTTTTAAAGAATTTTGAAGAAAGTTTGAAAGAATATAATCAGTTCTTTAGATGCCACAAATCGTACATCATTAATACAGAATATATTGTGAGTTACAGTAAATCAGATGGCGGGACCGTAACACTTCAAAATCAGATTGAAATACCGGTTTCTACAGATAAATCGGAAGAACTATTGGCTTTATTCATTAGAGTTGTTAGATAATAAAAATTAAATAAAACAATAATGTTCCTAAAGCAGCATAAAGTAAAACAAGTAAAATCTCTAATCTATATTCCTGAATTTTTCTTCTCATGACTAATTAATTTGTTCCCAAAATTAATTACTAAGAATTTAGAACCTAAAGGGAACTTTACGAAAAGGTGATTTCAATTTTTGAAAACAAAAAAACCACTTGTAAACAAGTGGTTTTTTAAAATATTTTTTAGAAAATTATTTTTCCATATCTACAACATTCGCTTCTGCAATTTGCTTATAAGTTCCGTTTACTAATTTCTCACGGATAGCTTCAAACGCTGCTAATGTTTCTTCAATATCTTGTAATGTATGCGAAGCTGTAGGAATCATTCTCAATAAAATAATACCTTTTGGAATTACTGGATAAACCACAATTGACAAGAAAATACCATAGTTCTCTCTCAAGTCATTTACCATTACCATTGCTTCAGGAATAGATCCTTCTAAATATACTGGAGTAATACAAGTATTAGTATCACCAATATTAAAGCCTCTTTCTTTTAAACCATTTTGTAATGCATTTACGTTTTCCCATAATTTATCTTTAATTTCAGATGAATTACGCAATAACTCTAAACGTTTCAAAGAACCAATAGTTTGAATCATTGGTAACGCTTTAGCAAACATTTGCGAACGTAAATTGTATTTTAAATAATCGATAATGTCTTTATCTGCAGCTACGAAAGCTCCAATATTTGCCATTGATTTAGCAAATGTCGAGAAATAAACATCAATTCCATCTTGACAACCTTGCTCTTCTCCTGCTCCTGCTCCAGTTTTCCCTAAAGTACCAAAACCATGAGCATCGTCAACTAATAAACGGAAATTGTATTTTTCTTTCATGGCAACAATTTCTTTTAATTTCCCTTGTTGACCACGCATACCGAAAACACCTTCTGTAATGAATAAAATTCCTCCTCCAGTTTCAGTAGCCATTTTTGTAGCTCTCTGAAGGTTTTTCTCCATACTTTCTAAATCGTTGTGCTTATAAGTGAAACGTTTTCCCATATGTAAACGTACTCCATCAATAATACAAGCATGAGAATCAACATCATAAACAATAACGTCATTTTTAGTCACCAAAGCATCAATTATTGAAACCATTCCTTGGTAACCAAAATTTAACAAATAAGCAGCTTCTTTTTGAACAAAAGCAGCTAATTCATTTTCTAATTGTTCATGGTATTTTGTATGGCCACTCATCATACGAGCCCCCATCGGATATGCCGCTCCCCATTGTTGCGCTGCTTCAGCATCTGCTTTACGCACTTCTGGATGATTTGCTAATCCTAAATAATCATTTAAACTCCAGTTTAAAATATCTTTGCCGTGAAATTGCATTCTTGGCCCTAATTCACCTTCTAACTTAGGAAAAACATAATATCCCTCTGCCTGTGAAGCCCACTTTCCTAGAGGACCTTTATTATCTTGTATTCTTGCAAATAAATCTTTTACCATGATTTTAGTTCGATATTTAAAAATCGGGACAAAAGTATAAAGAAAAAAGTTTTTATTATAAATTTTGCGACTAAAAAAAATTTCAAACAAAATAAAATCTAAAAAAAGATTGTTAAATCAATAAATACAATTACATTTGCAGCAGAACGCACAGAAATGTGGTTACACGTTCACTTAAAAAGTCGGGGGCTCCACCTCGGCTTTTTTACTTTTTATACATTTTGTATTTTTACTACCTAATTTTTTCTTATGAAACTAGTCTTTGCCTCTAACAATAAAAATAAAATTGCAGAAATAAAACAAATGTTACCCGAATCTATTGATCTATTAAGTTTAGAAGATATTGGTTGTACTGAAGATATCCCTGAAACTGCTACTACTATTGAAGGAAATGCAATTTTAAAAGCAAATTATGTAACTGAAAAATATGGTTTACCTTGCTTTGCTGATGATACAGGTTTAGAAGTTGCCATTTTAAATGGTGAGCCCGGAGTTTATTCGGCGCGTTATGCTGGCGAACAAAAAAATGCGGACGACAACATGAATAAACTTCTTAAAAATCTAGAAGACAAGCAAAACAGACAAGCTCAATTTAAGACAATTATTGCGTTAAATATTAATAACACACAACATCTTTTTGAAGGTATTATAAAAGGTGAAATCATCTCAGAAAAAAGAGGTATTAAAGGTTTTGGATACGATCCAATATTTGTTCCAGAAGGCTTTACAACTACTTTTGCCCAGATGGAAATGAGCGAAAAAGCTAAACTAAGTCACCGAGGAATTGCTACTCGAAAACTTATTGATTTTTTAGAAACTAATTTTTAATCGAAACTACTGGTAAACTCCAATTATAACGCACAGCTGCCAATCGAACTGAAATAATAGTTAAAGAAGTTACTAATTCGTTTATTGAACTTTCTAAACCTAATTTACGTAATATAAAAAACTGAATACCTCCAAAAATACAAATGGTGGCATAAATAGTTCCTTTTCTTAATAATAATGGAATTTCATTACATAAGATATCACGAATTAAACCACCAAAACTAGCCGTAATGGTTCCTAAAGCTATACAAATAATAGGATGCAAACCATATTCTAAACCTTTTTCAATCCCTATTAAGGTATAAATTCCTAAACCAATAGTATCAAACAAAAAAAGTGAAACTCTTAGTTTATTTAAGTAATTTCGAAAAAATAATGCGGTTAAATAACCTACAATTATAATGTAAACATAATCTAAATTTTGCATCCAACCTACTGGCATTCTACCAATTAAAACATCGCGTAAAGTACCGCCACCAACTGCAGTAACAAAGGCAATTATAAATACCCCAAACAAATCTAGCTTCTTGTTTATAGCTGTTAAAACTCCAGAAATAGCAAATACAAAAACCCCTATTACATCTAAAATTTCAATCATTTCTTATTTTTTTACAAATTTAAAATTTTCGTCATTCAATACCGAGATTTATTTCTTTTAAACCAACTATATTTCATTTTTTTTATAACAAATTAATATTCAAAACTTTATAAATTAGATTATCTCATTTATTAACACTACCTTTGCACCCAATTTTAAATATATACATGAACAAATTTGAACAATTAGGTCTTAATGAATCGCTTCTGCTGGCGATAAAAGACCTTGGATTTGAAAATCCATCGGAAGTACAGGAAAAGGCGATTCCTATTTTATTAGAAAAAGACACTGATATTGTTGCATTAGCTCAAACCGGAACTGGTAAGACAGCAGCTTTTGGTTTTCCGCTTATTCAAAAAATTAATGCTGATGATAGAAATACTCAAGCGTTAATTTTATCTCCAACAAGAGAATTATGTTTACAAATCACTAACGAAATTAAGCTTTATTCAAAATATATCAAAGGCTTAAACACGGTTGCCGTTTATGGTGGTGCAAACATTAATGAACAGGCTAAAGAGGTGAAACGTGGAGCACAAATTATTGTAGCTACTCCAGGTCGTATGCAAGATATGATTAACCGTGGTTTGGTTAACATTAAAAATATCGATTATTGTGTTTTAGATGAAGCAGATGAAATGTTAAACATGGGATTCTATGATGACATTTGCTCAATCTTAGCTGACACTCCAGATGAAAAATCTACTTGGTTATTCTCTGCAACTATGCCACAAGAAGTTGCTAGAATTGCTAAAGAATTCATGAGTAGACCATTAGAAATTACTGTTGGTCATAAAAACTCTGGAAACACAAATGTTTCTCACGAATTTTATGTAGTTAACGGACGTGATAGATATTCTGCTTTAAAACGTTTAGCAGATGCTAATCCTGCAATTTTCTCAGTTATTTTCTGTAGAACAAAACGTGATACTCAAGCTATTGCTGATAAGTTAATTGAAGATGGTTATAACGCTGCTGCTTTACACGGAGATTTATCTCAAACACAAAGAGACAGTGTAATGAAATCGTTCCGTCAACGTCAAATTCAAATGTTAGTTGCTACTGATGTAGCGGCTCGTGGAATTGATGTAGATGATGTAACACACGTAATCAATTATCAATTACCTGATGAAATTGAAACGTATACGCACCGTTCTGGTCGTACAGGTCGTGCAGGGAAATCAGGAACTTCATTAGTAATTATTACCAAAAGTGAAATTCGTAAAATTCATCAAATTGAGAAAATCATTAAAACTAAATTTGAAGAAAAACCAATTCCTTCTGGAATCGAAATTTGCGAAATTCAATTATTCCATTTAGCAAACAAAATTAAAGATGTTGAAATCGATCATGAAATCGACACTTATTTACCTGCTATTGAAGAAGTATTAAAAGATATTCCAAAAGAAGAATTAATTAAGAAAATGGTTTCTGTTGAATTTAACCGTTTCTTATCTTACTATAAAAACTCTAGAGATTTAACTGCAATAAGCGCTGGAAACAACAAAGGAGAAATTCCAACTGAAGGTTCTGTTCGTTATTTTATTAATATTGGAACTAGAGATAATTTCGATTGGATGTCTTTAAAAGATTTCTTACGTGATACGTTAGAAGTTGGTAGAGACGATATTTTCAAAGTGGATGTAAAAGAAGGTTTCTCTTTCTTTAATACTGATGCAGAATTAGTAGAAAAAGTAATGAGTACTTTCGAAGAAATTAACATTGAAGGAAGAAAAATTAACGTTGAAATTTCTAAAAACGACGGTTCTAGAAACTCTGGAAGAAGAGATCACGGTGGAAGAGGCGGAAAAAGAGAAGGTGGTCGCGACGGTGGAAGAAGAAATGAAACTTCTGGAAGAAGAAATGAAGGTGGTGGAGATAGAAGACGTAGTGATAGAAGCGATAGAAACGACAGAGGTGGCGACAGAAGACGTGACAGCAAACCATCTGGAGAAAGATCTGGAAGAAGAAGTAATTCTTCATCAGACAACTCAAAAGGTTTCTTCGATAAAGCGAAACGTTCTAGAAGAAGTTAACTCCTTTAGTTAATTTTCTGATAAAAAACATAGAAACTATAAAATATCTCGGTTTGATTTGTATTTTTGAATCAACATTGCCCATATGAGATATTTTATAGTTTTTTTATTTCTACTAATTACAACAATAGGTTTTTCTCAAAACGATACTATTGCAGTAGCTATACAAGGTACAGTTATTAGTGCCGAAACTCGTTTACCTATGAATAACGTTCACGTTATTAATGCTACAAGAGTAAAAGGTGTCATTACAGATGGAAATGGTTTATTTGAATTAACAGCTAAAGCAAACGACACCATTTTATTTTCTTATTTAGGTTATGAAACTATTAAAGTAAGGGTAACAAACGACTGGATTAAAAACAAAACAGCTAAAGTAGCCTTAACCGAAAAGGCTTATGCTTTAGAAGAAGTTGTTATGGCGCGCTATAATTTAACAGGATATATTGAAGTCGACACAGAACTAATCCCTGTAGACGAAAATAATTATCGTTATAGTATTTCTGGATTAAATGCAGGTTATGAAGTTGGTGATAAATCACCTAGTGCTGTTGGTAAGGTTTTGCAATCTATTTTTAATCCGGCAGATTTCCTGTATAATGTTTTTGGCAAACGACCAAAACAAATGAAAAAGCTAAAGGAAATGAAAAAAGACGATACCATTCGTGAATTACTAGCAACAAAGTACGACAGAATTGTTTTAGCTTCTATGTTAGAGATTGACAAAGACGATATTCCTTTAATTCTACAAAACTGTAATTATTCTGAGCAATTTATAAAAACAGCTAACGATTTACAGATTCTAGATGCTATTAGCGGTTGTTATGAAGAATACAAAGTATTGAAAAAGAATAAATAGTTTCAAGTAAAAAGTAAAAGGGATAAGTCAAAAGAAAATCTTAAAAATACTTTTGCCTTTTTACTTTCTACTTTTCACTTTCGTAGAATTTCTTTTCAATAAAGTCGATATCTTTTATTGATTTTCGTGTCCAATCTAATTGTTTTTCCAAAAACTCTTCTTCCGTCAATTTCCAATCTATAGCTGAGCGTCGCAATCTTGCTGTTATATCTTGAATAACAATTGCTGCCGAAACTGAAATATTCAAACTCTCGGTAAAACCAACCATCGGAATTTTCAAATAACCATCAGCTTGCTGCATAACTTCTTCTGATAGCCCCAATTTTTCGGTTCCAAAAAATATTGCTGAAGGTTTACTGATGTCAAAATCTTGCAACAAACACGAATCATTGTGTGGAGTTGTGGCAATAATTTGGTACCCATTTCCTTTTAAATCATCGATACAATTTTGAATAGTAGAAAATCGACGAACATCAACCCACTTCTCTGCTCCTAACGCTATTTCTTTATCGATTCGCTTTCCAAAACGTTGTTCAATTACATTTAATTCTTGTATACCAAAAACTTCACAACTACGCATAACCGCACTGGTATTATGTAATTGGTAAACATCTTCCATGGCAATAGTAAAATGCTTGGTACGGTTTTCTAAAACGCGTTTAAATCCTTCTTTTCTGTTTTCGGTAATAAATCCTTCTAAATATTCTAAAAGTGCTTTTTTCTCGGTATTCATTTATTGTTATCTTTAATGCAAAGAAAACATTTTTTTATTTATTGAAAGAAAATACGTGATGTATAGCCCCGATGGAAGCGGCATCTTTTATGAGTTCTCGATACATTTTGTTTCGTCACTTCGAGTTTTCGCAAGAAAGTATCGAGAAGCGAAACAAAAAACTCAAACTGACGAATAAAAATACAGCGGACAGCGGGACAATTAGTAAACTAAAAAACAAAATAATTGCTACAAATGAAGAAAAAACTTGTTGTTTTAAGCGGAGCCGGAATTAGCGCCGAAAGTGGTATTAAAACATTTCGAGATGCCGATGGTTTATGGGAAGGACACGATGTTATGGAAGTGGCTTCACCTCAAGGTTGGCGTAAAAATCCTGAATTAGTTTTAGATTTTTATAACCAACGTAGAGTGCAATTAAAAGAAGTTCAACCGAATGCCGCACATACCATTTTAGGTGAATTAGAAGAGCATTTTAATGTTCATATCATAACCCAAAACGTGGACGATTTGCACGAGCGAGGTGGAAGTACAAAAATTATTCATTTACATGGTGAATTGCTTAAAGTGCGTGGCGAACATTCTCAAAATGAATTGATTCACTTGGAAGACGAAGTTAAACTAGGCGACAAAAACAAATTAGGCGAACAATTACGTCCCGCAATTGTTTGGTTTGGAGAAGCTGTTCCCGAAATTGAACGTTCAATACCTGTTGTGGAACAAGCTGATATTTTAGTGGTTATCGGAACTTCGTTACAAGTATATCCAGCAGCAGGATTGATGCATTATGCTAAACCGCATATTCCAGTGTATTATATTGATCCAAAACCTGCAACTATTTACGATTTACCAAATCCACTTGAGGTATTTGCACTTTCTGCCACAGAAGGAATGATGAAGCTTCGTGATTTGTTGATTCGTTGATTTGTTTAATTGGTTTGTCATGCTGAGCTTGTCGAAGCATCTTTTTAACACCCCGCTATTTGGTTGCACAAATAATCCTCAAGGGGACAATATAAATTAAAAAAACTATCTACTAATAACTGATAACTAATCACTAATTACTAAATTTGCACTTTCTTAAAAACAACACAACAAAATGCAACAACTTACAGAACTAAATGCTATTTCGCCAGTTGATGGTCGTTATCGTAGTAAAACTCAAAATTTAGCGCCTTATTTTTCAGAAGAAGCTTTAATCAAGTATCGTGTTTTAGTAGAAGTAGAATACTTTATTGCACTTTGCGAAGCGGGAGTTCCTCAATTATCAGGTGTAGATAAAAATCTTTATCCAGAATTACGTAAAATGTATGAGCAATTTTCAACTGAAGATGCTCTTTGGATAAAAGAAACTGAGAAAACTACCAATCACGATGTTAAAGCAGTTGAGTATTTCATTAAAAGTAAGTTCGATGCTTTAAATTTAGAACAATATAAAGAGTTTATCCATTTTGGGTTAACTTCTCAAGATATTAACAATACAGCTATTCCGCTTTCTACAAAAGAAGCTTTTGAAAACGTTTATATGCCAAGTTTAATTTCGGTGATTCAAAAGTTAAAAGATTTATCGATTGAATGGAAAGACGTTCCAATGTTAGCAAGAACACATGGACAACCGGCTTCTCCTACTCGCTTAGGAAAAGAAATTTTAGTTTTCGTAGAACGTTTAGAAGAGCAAATGCGTTTATTATTCAACGTGCCATTTGCGGCTAAATTTGGTGGTGCAACAGGAAATTACAACGCACACAAAATTGCGTATCCAAACACCGATTGGAAAGCTTTTGGAACTAAATTCGTAGAAGAAAGTTTAGGTTTACACCATTCGTTTCCAACGACACAAATTGAACATTACGACCATTTTGCAGCGTTTTTCGATGCTTTAAAACGTATTAATACAATTCTAATTGATTTAGATAGAGATATTTGGACCTATGTTTCAATGGATTATTTCAAGCAAAAAATCAAAGCGGGAGAAATTGGTTCGAGCGCGATGCCACATAAAGTAAACCCAATTGATTTTGAAAACTCGGAAGGAAACTTAGGCATAGCTAATGCTATTTTCGAACATTTATCGGCTAAATTACCGATTTCGAGATTACAACGCGATTTAACAGATAGTACGGTTTTACGTAACGTAGGTGTTCCTTTTGGACATACCATTATTGCTTTTGAAGCTACATTGAAAGGTTTAAACAAATTGTTGTTAAACGAAGATAAATTTGCCGAAGATTTAGAGAAAAACTGGGCGGTTGTTGCCGAAGCGATTCAAACAATTTTACGTCGTGAAGGCTATCCTAATCCTTATGAAGCTTTGAAAGATTTAACGAGGACCAACTCGGTTATTAATAAAGAATCGATTCATGCGTTTATTGAAACGTTAATAATAAACGATAATATTAAGAACGAGTTAAAACAAATTACACCAAGTAATTATTTGGGAATTTAAATTAGTGTTCAGTCTCAGTTTTCAGTGTTCAGTTTTGTCATTAGCTACGCTCTGTTCGTCTTTGCCTCGAGTCTAAACGTAAGTGAAGAATCTAAAATCGTCAGTTCGAGTATTCCGATAAAATCGGAATGTATCGAGAACATATCTAAATGTTAAAAACTTTATTATATATTAATCCTGTCGAAAGACGGGATTTTTTATATTTGAAATATTAAAGAATTACTTACATAAAATAGTTAGTTACAAGCTTATGAAAAAACACGATGTCGAAACATATACAAAACTAGCTGAAGGAGCAAAATTCTTTTTAGATGAATCTTTTAAATATATAGATGAAACATTAATATCTGAATCTGCTTCATTAATATATTCAAAGATACTTGACAAGATAGAACCAAATGAAAAAGACATTGAAATTTTCAATACAACAACTTTCTCAGATAACACTATAGAATTATCACAATCAGAAGAAGGAATTCTACTTTCTGAGGAAACCCAAGATGCTTTCATAAAAGCTTGGCAAGATGCAAATACATTGGCTCGTAAATATGTAATTAAACATCAAATAACCCACAAAATTAACTCGATTGAAATTTTGGGACATTTAAATAATCTAGGTTTTTTTATTGAAACACTTACTAATAGACACTTACTATTTTTATATCAATCAAGAATAATAGATGATTTTTGTTATTCGCGAATTTCGGTAGCAAAAATTATGGAAAGACTAATTTTCATATTTAAAGATGAAATAATTAGTAAAAAAGTACATCTAAATGAGATAACAAATTTATTTTCCTTGAGAAATAAAACTGTACATTATACTCCTGACAATTCGATTCTATTAAAACCAAGTATTTCCGAATTAATACAAATTTGGAATCAATGTAAAAAAATTATAGAACGATTTGAAAAAATTGAAAAGATAAACGAGGAAAAATTCTCAATACTAATAAATGCATATATTGATGGTTTTAAAAATAAATGGATTTAAAATTCTGTCTATAACTGCAATTTTATGAAAATGATTTTTGATTTATATTAGTTAGAATTAGTAATTTCATTTTTTCTCTATGATAAGATTTTAATTATCCTTTTTTTAATTTTTTAAACGCTTTTTTATTGGTGCAAAATTTGATAAATTCAAATCATGAAAAACCTTATTTTATACCTTTTTCTTTTAACGAATTGTATTTCTTACAGTCAAGAAGACAGTAAAATTGATTTGGAACAATTAGAAAGCAAAGTTTTTAGCTTAATAAATGATTATAGAGTGTCTTTACAGGTAACGCAATTAGAAAAAGATATAATCTTACAAAAAGCGGCAAAAGATCATTCTATTTATATTGCTAAGAAACAATCGCTAACACACGAACAAAGCAATCCAAATAAAAAGCTTCCTAAAGACCGAGTGTATTTTTATAAAGGAACTGATTTTATATTAGTTGGCGAAAATATCCTTTATACTTCCATAAAGAACAAAGTTTATACAAATGATGATTTAGATATTCTAGCCGTCAAAATTTTCGACTTATGGAAGAATTCTCCAAATCATTTAAAAATTCTTTCCGACTCAAAATTTACTTTCACTGAATTAGGCTTCACTTTAGACTCGAAAAATAATCGCCTCTATGTAGCGCAAGTTTTTGGCGCAAAATAAAAAATCCACTAGCATACACTAATGGATTTTTTTATAGATTGCTTCGTTCCTCGCAATGACATTTTATTGTATAGTCACTTCGAGTATTTACGAGAAGTCATATAAAGATGAGATGCTTCGACAAGCTCAGCATGACAATTCTTATAAATTAACGTGAATAATTCGGAGCTTCTTTAGTAATTGTAACATTGTGAGGGTGGCTTTCCCCTATTCCACTTGCTGTTAAACGAACAAAACGAGATGATTCTTGTAATGTTGGAATATCTTTTGCACCGCAATATCCCATACCAGCACGAAGTCCGCCAACAAACTGTAACATACTTTCTGCCAATTCCCCTTTGTAAGGCACACGACCAACAATTCCTTCAGGAACTAATTTTTTAACATCGTCTTCTACGTCTTGAAAATAACGATCTTTTGAACCTTCTTTCATGGCTTCAACTGATCCCATTCCTCTATATGATTTAAATTTTCTTCCTTCAAATATAATGGTTTCACCAGGTGATTCTTTGGTTCCTGCTAACATTGAACCTAACATAACACTGTCTGCTCCAGCTGCTAATGCTTTAGGAATATCTCCCGTATAACGAACTCCACCATCTGCAATTACCGGAACTCCAGTACCTCTAATAGCAGCTGCTACTTCTAAAACTGCAGAAAATTGAGGGAAACCAACACCTGCCACAACTCGAGTTGTACAAATAGATCCAGGTCCAATACCAACTTTTACACCATCGGCACCATTTTCAACTAAATATTGAGCAGCTTCTGGCGTAGCAATATTTCCAACCACTACATCTAATTGCGAAAATTCAGCTTTAACAGCCTTTAAAACATCAACTACACCTTTTGTATGTCCGTGAGCCGTATCTATAATTACAGCATCTACACCAGCATTTACTAAAGCTCTAGCGCGCTCCACAGCATCAGCAGTAACACCAAGTGCAGCAGCAACACGTAAACGTCCATACTGGTCTTTATTTGCCATTGGTTTTAAAGTTAACTTTGTAATATCGCGAAATGTAATTAAACCGATTAATTTAAAGTCTTCACCAACAACTGGTAATTTCTCAATCTTATTTTCTTGTAAAATTTCTTCGGCTTGTGCTAAAGTTGTTCCTTGTTTTGCAGTTACTAAGTTCTCAGAAGTCATAACTTCAGTAATCGCTCTTGCATTTTCTTTTTCGAAACGTAAATCACGATTAGTTACAATTCCTTTTAAAACCATGTTTTCATCTACTACAGGAATTCCACCAATACTATATTCTTTCATAGCACGTTTCGCATCTCCAACAGTAGCTGATAATGGTAAAGTAACAGGATCTATAATCATTCCACTTTCGGCACGTTTTACTTTACGTACCTCAGCAGCCTGACGCTCAATAGACATGTTTTTATGTAAAACACCAATTCCTCCTTCTCTTGCCATAGCAATTGCCATGTCACTTTCTGTAACAGTATCCATAGCTGCAGAAATTACAGGAACGTTTAATGTAATATTTCTTGAGAATTTAGACTGAATGCTTACTTCTCTTGGTAATACTTGTGAATAATTTGGGATTAATAGGACGTCGTCGTAGGTTAAACCTTCACCTACAATTTTAGCATTGTGTGCTTTCATTGCAATTTAGTTGTAGTTGTTAAATTGCATGCAAATATATAATTTTTTCGGTACATAATAAAATTTTTATAAGTTTGCAACATGCTGAATTTCTTACTAATAGTTTTTGAAATATTATTATTAGGCTTTCTAATAACATTTATGCACTATATGCGAAAACAAATCGGGTATGGTGTGCTTTATGTTTTTGTAGGAGCATTGCAATTTTTTCAAACATTATTGGTCTCAAATGTATACGATACCAGTATCTTTAATTACCAATTTTCTCCAGGATCAACCATATTTTATACTGCCTCACTATTCACCATATTATTAACGAACTATTCCGAAGGAATAGTTAAAACAAGAGGTCTTATTTATGGAGTAATAATTTCAAATATTGCATTAACCTTGTTTTCGCATTTTTTACTCATTCATGCGGAGACGAATGCAACAGATAGTGGCATTTTTCTAGAAGAAATTTTAAGTTTTGAACTTAGTCTGTTTGTAGTAGGAACAAGTTTACTATTTTTTGAAAGCTTTTTTATTGTGTATACTTTTCAATATTTACATTTAAAAATGCCCAAATTAAATTTATTTCTAATTATTTATTTAACAATGTCAATTGTTTGTTTATTTGATTCTGTAATCTTTTATTCTGTCTTTTTTTATGAAAAAGAAAATTTTAAACAAATGTTAATTGGCAATATTGTAGGCAAACAAATAACAGTATTTTTCTTATCTATTATGTTTTATACTTACATAAAAGTAAATCCAAATACTAAGAATGTAAGAGTAAAATCTTTAAAAGATGTAATTCACATTTTTACATTTCAATGATATACATTAAAAATCTTTAAAGCTTCATTATATGAGCTTTCAAAACTCATTGCGTGACAATTTGTATCTACTTTGTTAGCAGTAAAATAAGATAATATTTTTTCGGTAGGCATATTACCCGTTAAATCGTCTTTAGCCATTGGACAACCTCCAAAACCTTTTATAGCTCCATCAAATCGTTTACAACCTGCTTTATAAGCTGCATCTATTTTTTCGTGCCAAGAATCGGGAGTCGTGTGTAAATGTGCTCCAAACTCAATTTCTGGATATTTAGGAATTAAATTTGAAAACAAATAATCTATAACTTCTGGTGTTGAACTTCCAACAGTATCTGAAAGCGATAAAATTTTCACTCCCATATTGGCTAATTTTTCGGTCCATTCTCCAACAATTTCAACATTCCATGGATCTCCATAAGGATTTCCAAATCCCATTGACAAATAAGCTACAACTTCTTTGTTAGTTTTATTGGCTATTTCTAATATTTCTTGAAGCGTAACGATAGATTCTGCAATGGTTTTATGCGTATTACGCATTTGAAAGTTTTCGGAAATAGAAAACGGAAAACCTAAATATTGAATTTCTTTATGAACCGAAGCTAATTCCGCTCCTTTTGTATTCGCTATAATGGCTAATAATTTACTTTCTGTCTTAGATAAATCTAATTGAGCCAAAACTTCAGCAGTATCAACCATTTGCGGAATTGCTTTTGGAGAAACAAAACTTCCAAAATCGATTGTATCAAAACCTACACGCAATAATGATTGAATATATTGCACCTTTTTTTCGGTCGGAATAAAATCTTTAATGCCTTGCATTGCATCGCGCGGACATTCAATAATTTTTACTTGGCTCATAGGTTTCAAAAATACTAAAAAGAAATCGTTTTCGTAAAATTATTTCTTTGCTAAAGCTTTATTAATTTCTTTAATCAATTGCGGACCTTCATAGATAAATCCTGTATACAATTGCACTAAACTTGCTCCTGCCTCTAACTTTTCTAAAGCATCTTCTGCGGAATGAATACCACCAACACCAATAATTGGAAACGCTTTGTTACTTTTTTCAGAAAGAAAACGAATCACTTCTGTTGAACGTTTCGTTAATGGTTTACCCGACAAACCTCCTGTTTCAGTCTTATTATCCGATTGTAAACCTTCTCTTGAAATGGTTGTATTTGTAGCAATTACACCTGCAATTTTAGTTTCTTTCACAATATCAATGATATCTAACAATTGCTCGTCTGTTAAATCAGGAGCGATTTTTAAAAGAATTGGTTTTGGCTTCTCGACTCCGTTCGAAGTAACAGGTTTTTCGTTATTTAAATTTTGTAAAGTTTGAAGTAATTTGGTCAACGGCTCTTTGTCTTGTAACTCACGTAAATTTGGAGTATTTGGAGAGCTTACATTTACCACAAAATAATCTACATAAGGAAACAAAGCTTCAAAACAAATTTTATAATCATCAACTGCATTTTCGTTTGGTGTAACTTTATTTTTTCCAATATTTCCACCAATTAAAACGCCTTTATTTTTCTTTAATCTTAAAACAGCTTCTTCTACTCCTCCATTATTAAAACCCATTCTATTGATAATGGCTGAATCTGCTTTTAAACGAAACAAACGTTTTTTTGGATTTCCTTCTTGAGGTTTCGGAGTTAACGTTCCTATTTCAATAAAACCAAAACCTAAATTTGATAATTCTTGATATAAGTTAGCATCTTTATCAAAACCTGCTGCTAAACCAACTGGGTTCTTGAATTTTAATCCAAAAACTTCTCTTTCAAGCTTAGGATCATTTACTTCGTAAAGGCTTTTAAAAACTGGTCCGAAACCAATTTTATTTAAAAAACGAATTAACGAAAAGGTAAAATAATGCACTTTTTCAGGATCAAAAAGAAAAAGTAACGGACGTATAAATAATTTGTACATGTGTTGTGTTGTTGGTACTGCAAAAATAGAAATTCAAAAGCAAAATTTAAACATTGTTTTAAGATTTTACAACTAGGTCATTTCTTTGATAAATAGTATCTTTGACAAAATTAAAATTAAAACATGCAAAAAATTATAGATAGATTTGTAAGTTACGTTACAATCGACACTGAATCTGATCCAAATTCATCAACAACTCCAAGTACAGCAAAACAATGGGATTTAGCTAATAAATTAGTTGAGGAACTTAAAGCAATAGGAATGGAAGACGTTACTATTGATGAAAATGCATACATAATGGCAACTTTACCAAGTAATGTAGAACATGAAGTTCCTACAATTGGTTTTGTTTCACATTTTGATACTACGCCAGATTTTACTGGAGCTAATGTAAAACCGCAAATTGTTGAAAATTATGATGGTGGAGATATTGTTTTAAATGCTGAGCATAACATTGTTTTATCGCCAAGTTATTTTGAAGATTTATTACTTTATAAAGGTCAAACTTTAATCACTACTGATGGAACAACACTTCTAGGTGCTGATGATAAAGCTGGAATTACAGAAATTATGTCGGCAATGGAATACTTAATCCAACATCCAGAAATTAAACACGGAAAAATTAGAGTTGGATTTACACCAGATGAAGAAATTGGTCGTGGCGCTCATAAATTTGATGTTGAAAAATTCGGTTGTGATTGGGCTTACACTATGGATGGAAGTCAAATTGGTGAATTAGAATATGAAAATTTCAATGCTGCAGGTGCAAAAATCATTTTTAAAGGTAAAAGTGTTCATCCAGGTTATGCAAAAGGGAAAATGATTAATTCAATGTTATTAGCAAATCGTTTTATTTCTTTATTACCTGAAAATGAAGTGCCAGAAAGAACTACAGGTTATGAAGGTTTTTTCCATGTACACCATTTAAATGGAAGTCTTGAAGAAACTGTTTTAGAATTAATTATTCGAGATCACGATAGAGAACATTTTGAAGCAAGAAAAGAATTAATCCATACTATTGCAGCTAAATTTAATGCAGAATATGCTAAACAATTTGGTGAAGATATTTGTATTGCTGAAGTAAAAGATCAATATTTCAACATGCGCGAAAAAGTAGAACCAGTTTTCCATATTGTAGAAATTGCTGAAGAAGCAATGAAAGAATTAGGAATTGAACCAATTATCAAACCAATTCGTGGTGGAACGGATGGTTCGCAATTATCATATATGGGATTACCTTGTCCAAATATTTTTGCTGGCGGACATAATTTCCACGGAAAATATGAATATGTTCCGGTTGAAAGTATGATTAAAGCAACTGAAGTAATTGTAAAGATAGCAGAGCTTACTGCAAAAAAATAAAAATTTAAAGAGCTTTTTTAAAGCTCTTTTTTTATATTTGAGAATATCGTTTTTAATATAAAAAGCATGCAAATATTGAAATCAAAAACTATTATTCTTGTCACATCACTTTTCTTTTTATTAGTAATGCGCAAGAAACAAACATAAAAAACTTAAAACAATTAACTTTTGGTGGAGATAATGCCGAAGCATATTTCAGCCCAAATGGAAAAAGCTTAACACTGCAAATTACAAATCCTCAATTTGGAATCGAATGTGATCAAATTTATAAGTTAGATTTAAATAAAGACAGTCATTCTCCTGAAGATTTACAATTAATTTCAACTGGATTAGGAAGAACAACTTGTTCGTTCTTTATGCCTGATGGGAAACATATTTTATATGCTTCAACTCATGAAGGCGGACATGCTTGTCCAGCCCCGCCAAAATCGACGGATGGAAAATACCTTTGGGCAGTTTATCCTGAATTTGATATTTACGTTGCCGATTTAAACGGAAAAGTGGTGAAACAATTAACAAATTCTCCAGGTTATGATGCAGAAGCTGTAGTTTCTCCTGATGGAAAGAAAATTGTTTTTACCAGCACGCGTAGTGGCGATTTAGAATTATGGATAATGGATATCGATGGTTCAAATTTAAAGCAATTAACTGATAGATTAGGTTATGATGGTGGTGCATTCTTTTCACACGATAGTAAAAAATTAGTTTTCCGTTCGTCTCGACCAAAAACAGCTGAAGCTATTGCTGAATACAAAGATTTGTTAAGCAAAAACTTAGTTGCGCCAACAGAAATGGAAATTTATACCATCAACATTGATGGAACAAACTTAAAACAAGTAACACATTTAGGAAAAGCAAATTGGGCGCCTTACTTCCACCCTTCTGATAAGAAAATTATCTTCTCGAGTAATCATCATTCTACAAGAGGTTACGATTTTCAATTGTTCATGATTGATGAAGATGGGAAAAATTTACGTCAAATTACATGGGAAAGTGAATTTAATGCGTTTCCAATGTTTTCTCCTGATGGAAAAAAATTAGTTTTCTCAAGTAATAGACAACAAAGTAAGCCAAGAGAAACTAATGTTTTTATTGCTGATTGGGTTGAAACAGATGAAAAAGAAGTCATAAACGACGCTAATTTAAAAGGTCATATCAAATATTTAGCTTCTGATGAATTAGAAGGTCGTTTAACAGGTTGAATTGGTGAAGAAAAAGCAGCAAATTACATCGCTACTGAGTTCAGAAAATTAGGATTAAAACCTTACGATAAAAGCTATACGCAAAAATTCAATTATAAAGTTCGATTAAACCCGCATGATAGCACCAGTGTTAAAGCTAATCACGGAATGAACGTAATTGGAGTGATAATAAAGCGAAGAAAACTATAGTAATTGGTGCGCATTACGATCATTTAGGACGAAATGAACACAATCACTCAACAAAACCAAATTCACACGGAGAAATTCATAATGGTGCTGACGATAATGCTTCTGGAGTTTCAGGAGTTTTAGAATTGGCTCGCATTTTGGCACAAAATAAATCTAAAGAAAAAGTAAATTATGTTTTTGCTCTATTTTCAGGAGAAGAAGACGGTTTAATTGGTTCAAAATTCATGGCAGAAACTTTAAAAGATAAATTTCCAAATGTAGTAGCTATGATTAATATGGACATGATTGGTCGTCTAAACGATAACAAAGCGTTGGTTGTTGGCGGTGTGGGTACAAGTCCAGTTTTTGAAAAAATAATCGAAAAGAACAAACCTGCAGGTTTTAATGTAACAATAGAAAACACTGGAATTGGCCCATCAGATCATACTTCATTCAATTTAAAAGATATTCCAGTATTGTTTTTCTTCACAGGAACTCACATGGATTATCACAAACCAAGTGATGATGAAGAAAAAATCAATTATTATGGTGTAAGAGCTATTGTTGATTACATTTTTAGAGTTACTAATGAAATTTCAAATACAAACGAAATTCCATTTACAAAAACTAAAGTAGAAGCTGGGAAAAAAGTTCCAACTTATAAAGTAACTTTAGGAATTATGCCTGATTATACCGATTATGGAGATGGCTTACATATTGATGGTGTTACTGATGATCGACCTGCTGCAAAGGCTGGAATACTTTCTGGTGATGTTTTAACTCAAATTGGCGATTGCAAAATAAAAGAAGTTTACAGTTACATGGATTGTCTATCAAAACTAAAAATTGGTGATGAACGAGAGATAACTGTTATTAGAAAAGGTGAAGAACTGAAATTTAAAGTTATATTTTAATAAAAAAGGAAGCTTTTAGCTTCCTTTTTTATTTTCTAACCATATCAACTTTTCCTTTTGAATCAATTGTTACTATTTCAGTTGTAGTTGTCGATTTGGTTAATTTCATTTCATCTGGAGTTCTCAAATAATTATTTTGAACCATTGTTTTATTAACAATTAAATTTCCATTTTCAATTTTAATATTTGTTTGTGTAATATCTTCATAAGCAGTTACAGGATCTTTCATATAGTTCAATTTATAACGATTTTCACCAATTACAAAACTATTCTTCCAAGTTCCATTAACATCATACATATCTATATTGTAATACGACTCTAAATGACCATCAGAATTGTATTTTGTTACAACGTAGTAAATTAAAAAAGTTAATTCGTTAAATTTAAATTTTCCAACAGAAAAATAACGTGAATTTGAGTTATAGTACTCTCCATTATCTTTAAATGTTTTTGTTATTTCTGATATTAATCCACCTTCATTTGGAACAAAATCTACTTCAACATCGTAAAGTTCGTCATGTCCAATTTTAGGATAATAATCTTTTGTAGTTTCATAAGGCAATTTTATTTCTTTAAACTCTTTTTCTAGTTTTGAAAAATTTTTTTGAGCAAAGCCAATGTTTGCCATAACTACAAAAAACAATACTATTTTTTTCATACTTTTACTATTATTGATTTGTTTTCAAAACTATTTTTAAATGACTTAGAAAACAATACGACAATTGCCTTATTTATGGAAGAAAAAAAGAAAAATCCTTGGAACAAAACCAATCAATGGAGTGAAGAATTAGATTTACTTCATAGTATTTTAAGAAAAACTCCTCTAGTCGAAATGACAAAATGGGGTGGTCCAACTTATACTTACAACGGTAAAAATGTGGTTGGAATTGGAGGATTTAAGTCGTATTTTGGAGTTTGGTTTTTTAATGGCGTTTTCCTTAAAGATGATAAAAATCTTTTGATTAATGCTAATGAAGGAACTACCAAATCTTTACGACAAATGCGATTTAATTCAAAAGAAGAAATTGATGAGAAAATAATCTTAGCTTACGTAACTGAAGCAATAGCTATTGAAGAAAAAGGATTGGCAATAAAAAAGAGAAAAAAGAAACTGTTATTTCTGAGTTTTTTGAAAATTTTCTAAATGAAAATTCAGTTTTAAAAAAGCAATTTGAAAGCCTTTCTCCTTATAAACAAAGAGAATATTTAGAATTTATTGATACTGCTAAACAAGAAAAAACAAAACTATCCCGACTAGAAAAAATAAAACCTTTACTTGTTGAAGGTAAAGGTCTTAATGATAAATATCGTTAATTTTTCTTTGTCATTCTGAATGAAGTGAAGAATCTTTTTACTAAAATTATGAGATTTCTCGACTTCGCTCGAAATGACATAGATTAACTTGTTATTTCTTCTCGTTTAATTTAGCACTCATTTCCATTGAAATTGCTGACTTTTCCATTTTAATTTTTCCTGCCATAGTTTCGATAACTACAGTCGAATCTGCCATTTCAGCTATTTTCCCATGAATTCCAGCTTTGGTAATAATTTTATCACCAACTTTTAAAGCGGCTTCAAATGCTTTTTCTTTTTTAACTCGTTGTTGTTGTGGACGTATTAATAAAAAATAGAAAATTGCTACCATAAGTAACAACTGACCTATCATCATTGGACTCATAATCTATTATTGTTTTGGATTAACATTTGCTTTAATTGAAAAGGCTTCGCTACCATTTTCAGTATTTGTTGTTAGGGTAACCGTTTTGTTTTGTTGCCCTGATTTACCAGCTGAATTAAAAGAAACTTTTATAGGTGCAGATTCTCCTGGTTTAATTGGTTGTTTAGGATAATCTGGAACTGTACAACCACAACTTGCTTTAGCATCTGAAATTAATAAATCAGATTCTCCATTATTTGTAACTGTAAATTCTGTTTCAACAACATCTCCTTCTGTAATTGTCCCAAAATCATATTCTGCTTTATCAAAAGATACTTTTGGCAATTTAGTAGCTAATTCTTTTGCTGTCTCTACTGCTTTAATATCTTCTTCAGTAATTTTACTTTTAGCAGCATCATTACAAGATACTAAACCAATAATTAATGAAAACGATGCGATTGATAATAAGTTTCTTCTTTTCATTTTTTTATTTTTAAATTTATAATAAACCTCTTCCCGCTTTATTTAAACGGTTTTCATTTTTAAATTCTTTTACAAGATTATCTAAAATTCCGTTTATAAAAATACTACTTTTTGGTGTAGAATACTCTTTGGCAATTTCTAAATATTCGTTAATTGTTACTTTTACCGGAATTGATGGGAACTTTAACAATTCGCAAATTGCCATTTTTAAAATAATAGTATCCATTTCTGCAATACGTTCAGCATCCCAATTCGGAGTTTTATCTATATATTCCTTAGAAAGTTCTTGCTCATTTAAAACCGTTTTTCTAAATAAACTTTTCACGAAATCTTTATCGTCTTCGTCTTTGTATAAAGCTGAAACTCTAAAAATATCATCTTCCGATTTTAAACTTTTAATTTGTTTTAAAATTAAAGTATTTACAGAAGCTAAATCGTCTACCCAGGTTAACTTATAATCTTCGATATAATCATAAAGTTTTTCATTTGGCGCAATAACTTCCGAAAATAAATCGGCTACAAAATATTTATCATCATTAAAATTACTTTCCGTTTTGCTCATGTAATCTTGATAAATAGTACTTGCTTTTACTTCTTCTAATAAAAGTAAAATAATATCATCATTGCGTTTCCAGTTAGAAATACTATTTTCTTCTAAAGCATTTTCGATATTACCTGAATTAACTAATAATCGTAAAACTTTATTATTGATAAATTTTTTGTTTGGATTGCGTTCTTCTTTTGTTGCTAAATGCTTTTTAGAAGCCAAATCAAGATATTCTTCTTCTTTGTTACGAATTTCTATTAATGCTGCAACCAATAACAAGTAGAGATCTTGCATGTTTTCAATACTTTGAAATAAGAATTTTTCTTCCTTTTCAAGATTATCTGATTCGTGTTGATGCATGGCATAAATGCTTTGCATTACTTTAATTCGTATATGTCTTCTGTTTAACATACTTACTTTAAGAACTTTAAAAAATTAAGAAAGCGAAAGATTACTCTTTCGCTTTGCAAAAATACAATATTATTTAAAAATTACTTGTTTTGTAATTCATTTTTTCTGTCTTCAATTCGCTTTTGAGCTATTGATAATGCAGCAGCATGTGTTGTTACATTATTTTTATCAGCAAAATCAAAAATTTCTAAAGCAGTATTGTAAATGTTTTCAGTTTTCTCCATTACTTGAGCTTTTGTCAAGTTCGCTAATTCTGAATATACATTAATTACACCACCTGCATTAATTAAGAAATCTGGCGCATATAAAATTCCTTTTTCCTTAAGAATTTTACCATGTTTTAATTCATTTGCTAATTGGTTATTTGCAGCACCTGCAATTACTTTTGCTTGAATTTTATCAATGGTGTCGTCATTAATAGTAGCACCTAAAGCACAAGGAGCATAAATATCAACATCGGCAGCATATAAATCGGCTCCTGTAAAGATTTTCGCACCATATTTTGAACCAACTTGGTGTACTCTATCTTCGTTGATATCAGTAATTGAAACAATAGCACCACTTTCTGTTAAGTGTTGTACTAAAACCTCACCTACGTGACCAATTCCTTGAACTAAAACGCTTTTTCCTTCTAAATTATCAGAACCAAATTTGTACTTAGCTGCAGCTTTCATTCCCATAAAAACTCCGTAAGCTGTAACAGGAGAAGGGTTACCTGAACCACCTCTTTCTACTGAAATTCCAGCAACATGCTTTGTAACATTATTTACAATATCCATGTCTTTAGTCTCCATTCCTACGTCTTCAGCTGTAATATATTTTCCTGATAAAGAATCAACAAACTGACCGAAACGAGTCATTAATTCAGGAGTTTTTTCAGTTTTAGCATCACCTATAATAACAGCTTTACCTCCACCTAAATTTAATCCAGAAATTGAATTTTTAAAAGTCATTCCACGAGATAAACGCAAAACATCGTTTAATGCTTCCCACTCGTTTGTATATTTCCACATTCTAGTTCCACCTAATGCTGGACCTAAAACGGTATTATGTATACCGATAATTGCTTTTAAACCTGTATCTTTGTCGTAGCAAAATACAACTTGCTCATGACCGTCAAAAGACACTTGACCAAAAACCGGATCTACTTTGTGAAGCTCACTAGTAGTTAATAAATCTGCTGTCATGCTGTAAAATTTTGAAAATTATTCAATAAATGTATGCAATATTACGAATAAATTTAATTTGTTTCAATTTTTTATATTTTTTTAATAATATGACAATACAAATCATGATGTTAATATTAACCAAAAGTTCATTTTTGTTGGGCTTTAATTTATAATTTTACTAAAAAATTGCTTTTTTATCTACATAAATGAAAGAATTACAATATTTAAATAAATATCTCCTCAAATATAAATTCCGCTTTTTATTTGGGATTTTGATTACAATTGTTGCCCAAATCATAAAACTATTTGTTCCTGAGTACATTGGAGATTCAATTGCTTTGGTACAAAAGTTTATAGAAAACTCTCAAACCAATACAAGCGAACTTTTTTCTGCAATCTTAGAAAAATTTATCTGGGTTTTAGTGGTAACTATTGTTGCAGGTTTTTTTACTTTTTTAATGCGTCAAACCTTAATTGTAATGTCGCGTTATGTTGAGTTTGATTTAAAAAATGAAGTTTACAAACATTATCAAGTTTTATCGCAAAGTTTTTATAAGCGCAATAGAACTGGAGATTTAATGAATCGTATTAGTGAAGATGTTAGTAAAGTGAGAATGTATGTTGGTCCGGCTGTAATGTATTCCATCAATACCTTTATAACGTTTGTAACAGTAATTGTTTACATGTACAACATTTCTCCTCGATTAACTATTTATTCATTATTGCCATTACCGCTATTATCTTATGGGATTTTCAAAATAAGTTCGGAAATTCATAAAAGAAGTGGAGCATTTCAAAAGAATTTATCGACGCTTTCTTCATTTGCACAAGAAATGTTTTCTGGAATTAGAGTTATCAAAGCTTATGCTATCGAACCTCAAAAACTAAATGAATTTGGGGAACTTACCGTAGACAGCAAAAAAAAGGCTATGGACCTAGCGAAAGTGAACTCGCTTTTTGGTCCCTTAATGATATTGTTAATTGGCTTGAGTAATTTAGTTGTAATTTACTTTGGTGGTTTAATGTATATGGAAGGAAGTACAGAAATTAACGACCTTGGAAAGATTGCCCAATTTATGCTATACATTAATATGCTAACTTGGCCAGTTGCTTCATTAGGTTGGGTTTCTTCTTTAATTCAAGAAGCAGAAGCTTCACAAGAACGAATTAATGAATTTTTAAAAGAACAACCTGATATTAAAAATAATAATCCTGAATCTTCTCATATAAGCGGAAAAATCGAATTTAACAATGTAAGCTTCACTTATGACGATACTAATATTGAAGCTTTAAAAAACATTTGTTTTACAGTAAATAAAGGAGAAACGTTAGGTATTTTAGGAAAAACAGGTTCTGGTAAATCAAGTATTTTATCACTTATCAGTCGCTTGTATGATACTACAAGTGGAGACATATTTATTGACAACCAAAATATTAAAAATTTAAACTTATACAGTTTAAGAGATGCCATCAGTGTTGTTCCGCAAGATGCCTTTTTGTTTTCCGATTCAATTAAAAACAACATCAAATTTGGTAAAGAAGATGCAACGGATGAAGAAATTGAAGATGTTGCAAAAAAAGCTTTGGTTCACCATAACATTATGGAATTTACTAACAAATATGATACTGTTTTAGGCGAAAGAGGAATTACATTATCTGGCGGACAAAAACAACGTGTTTCAATCGCAAGGGCTTTAATTAAAAATGCTCCTGTTTTACTTTTAGACGATTGCTTAAGCGCTGTAGATACAGAAACCGAAGAAGCTATTTTAAATAATTTAACAGAATTTTGTAAAGACAAAACAACACTAATTGTTAGTCATAGAATTTCATCTGTTAAAAATGCAGATAAAATTATAATTCTAGACGATGGTAAAATAATACAGCAAGGAACTCATAATCAATTATTAGACGAAGAAGGATATTACAAAGAATTATATTTAAAACAATTGTCTGAAAAAGAAATTGTATAAAAAATTGGTTTATAATTTTTTTTTTAGATTTTTGAAACACTAAAACCACTAATTGAAAGATTGGATTATGAGAGAAAATGAAATGTTAGAAAAAGAAGAAATCTTTTCTAAAGTATTAAGAGCTGGTAGAAGAACATATTTTTTTGATGTAAGATCTACAAAAGCAGACGATTACTACATTACAATTACTGAAAGCAAAAAATTTACTGAAGAAGATGGTTCTTACCACTTTAAAAAACACAAAATTTATTTATACAAAGAAGATTTTGCTGCTTTCCAAGAGATTTTAACTGAAATGACTGATTTTGTAGTTTCTCAAAAAGGAGAAGAAGTAATTTCAGAAAGACATCAAAAAGATTTTAAAAGAGAAAGTTATTCTACTGAAGGTTCTTCAACAGAAAGCTTTACCGATATTAGTTTTGAAGATATTTAATTGAAACTTAAATATAAAAAAGTCCAACAATTGTTGGACTTTTTTATTTTAGAATCTGAAACAAGTTCAGATTGACAAAATATTTATAGCTTTTATGCCATTCTTAAACCGTTTTCTACTTTAAAATTAGGCGAAAGTAATACTACATCTTTATCGTCGCCTACAATTCCTAAAACTAGACATTCACTCATAAACTTGCCAATTTGCTTTTTAGGAAAATTTACAACCGCAATTATTTGTTTTCCAATTAACGCTTCCTTTTGATAGCGTTTTGTAATTTGTGCCGATGATTTTTTAATTCCTATTTCTGCACCAAAATCTATATGTAATTGATAAGCTGGATTTCTTGCTTCTGGAAAATCATTTACTTCCAAAATAGTTCCTACCCTTATATCTATTTTTTCAAAATCTTGCCAAGTTATTTCTTCTTTTATCATGATTCCTTTTTTATTCAAATTTAAGAAAATTCATCGCTTTTGTAACATTCTCTATACAATTTCGTATAACAACTATAACTTCTAATTTCCAAACCAAAAATGGCGCAAACTCCATCAAATATGTTAGCTCTTGGAACAAAAGCTCCTGATTTTAATTTACCAGCAACTAATTTTAATCAACATTTTTCATTTAAAAATATAAAAGGTAACAAAGGAACACTAGTAATCTTTATTTGCAATCATTGTCCGTTTGTGCTACATGTTATTGAAGAAATTGTAATGATTGCGAACGATTATCGCGTTCAAGGAATTGGTGTAGTTGCAATTTCAAGCAATGATGTGGTGAAATATCCACAAGATGCACCTGATAAAATGGCAGATTTTGCATTGGAACAAAAAATAGATTTCCCTTATTTGTTTGACGAAACGCAAGAAGTTGCCAAAGCTTATGATGCCGCTTGTACACCGGATTTTTATTTATTTGACAATCAAGATAAACTAGTTTATCGTGGACAATTAGACGATTCTCGTCCAGCAAATGGTATTCCAGTTTCGGGAAGTGATTTGCGTAATGCAATTGATGCTATTATTTACAATAGAAAGATAAATGATATTCAAAAACCAAGTATTGGTTGTAATATTAAATGGAAGTCTTCTTAGAGTTCAGTATCCAGTTTTCAATATCTGGTCGCTGTAGACCTTAATAAGCAAAGTTTACATTTAAACTACGATTATTTCCTCTCCAAAACTACTTCAACTGGACTATTTGTTCTTCTACCGAACATTTTAGCTTTTTCATTTTCTGAAGAACATAAAATATAAAGATTAAAACTTTGTAAAGGAAGAATTTGAGTTTTATAAAGTCCATTAACATCTTCAATCTTTACACTAAAGTTTTCAATTGGAAATGTATTATTAACAGACAAAAAATATTGGTCTTGAGCATAAGGAAAGAAGTAACGTTCTTTTTCGCTTTCCTTACTAATCAAGTAATTTTGAGTAAACAAAAGCGGTTTATTGGCGTTATTCCAACTGTATTTATTATTGATATTTAAAACCTCAACATTATTTTCATCAACAATTGAAATTTTAAGGTTTTTAATATTTTCTGTTTTGCCATTTTCGTGAACATCTACTACAATGTAAGATGTAAAATCATATCCACAATGCGGTATTTGTCCTATTGAAAAAATAGAAAAAAGAGGAAAGAGGAAAGAAAATAGATTCTTCATATAAAAAATTGACTCGCATTTATTGATATACCACGAGTTTTAAAAATTATTTCATCGTTACATAGTTGTAAACTAACTCACGTTCTTCATCAGAAATTTTAGCTTTTTTTTGCATGCGTAACATAATGGGTTGCCATTCTTCAACTGTAAAATCTTCAACTGCTGGAAGTTTATGACATCTTCCACATTTTCCTTCATAAATAGATTTCCCTTGAGCTAACTCGGGAGTTAATTCTACAACCTCTAATACAGCAATAGGTTTTGTTTTTGTTTCCGTTTTAGCAACGGCATTTTTACTAGAAGAACATGATGCTAGTAATGTTAAATCTACAATAATGCTTAATAATTTAGTTCTCATAGTTTATTGATTTGGGTAAAAATAGTTATTTTCAAAACAAAAAATCCCAAAATATAAAATTTTGGGATTTAATTTATCATTTAAAATAGTTTTAAAACTATTTCACGTCCATTAATTCAACATCGAAAACTAAAGTTGCATTTGGAGGAATTACACCACCAGCACCTCTACTTCCATACCCTAAGTAAGACGGAATCACAAAACGAGCTTTATCACCTACTTTTAAAAGAGCAATACCTTCGTCCCATCCTTCAATTACTTGACCAACTCCTAAAGTAAAATCAATTGGTTGTTTTCTTTTGTATGATGAATCAAAAACTTGTCCGTTTTCTAATGCACCTTGATAGTGAACTGATACTTTTTTACCTTTTTCAGCTTGTTTACCACTTCCTTTTTGAATGATTTGGTAACGTAAACCACTTTCTGTTTTTTGGAAACCAGCAGCTAATTTTTCTAAAGCTTCTTCAGCTAATCTTTTTTGTTCAGCAATTCTTTTTTCTCTAGAACCTTCAAAAGTTCTGAAAGCTTCAATTGCGTTCCAGTTTTTAGCCTCATCTCCTACTCTAACAATTTCGATAGATTCTATAGCATCTCCTTGAGCGATTGCATCTACAACATCTTGTCCTTCAACAACATGTCCAAAAACAGTATGTTTTCCATCTAACCAACCTGTTTCAACATGAGTAATAAAAAATTGAGAACCATTAGTTCCTGGTCCAGCATTTGCCATAGATAAAACTCCTGGTCCATCATGTCTTAATTCTGGATGAAACTCATCATCAAAGTTGTAACCAGGTCCACCTGTTCCTTGCCCTTGAGGACAACCTCCTTGAATCATAAAATCAGGAATAACACGGTGAAATTTTAATCCATCATAGTAAGGTTTTCCCATTGGACGAGCCGAATTCTCTAATTGTCCTTCTGCTAAACCAACAAAGTTACCAACAGTTCCTGGTGTTTTATCGTGAGTTAATTTAACCAAAATACTACCTTTTGGTGTATTAAATTTTGCGTAAATTCCGTCTTGCATCGTTTTAATAATTAAATTTGAATGCAAAATTACGATTTTCTATTCAAAATAGAACATATTAAAATATAATGGATAACGAAAAGTATTTTGAAATCAACAAACAAACCTGGGATAATAAAGTTCCCATTCATCTAGATTCTGAATTTTACGATCAAAAAGTTTTTTAAATGGTAAAAATTCTCTTCCTGAAATCGATATTAACTTATTAGGAAATATCAAGGATAAATCCATTTTGCATTTACAATGCCACTTCGGTCAAGATTCTATTTCTATGGCTCGAATGGGTGCAAAAGTTACCGGAATCGATTTATCTGACAAAGCAATTGAAGAAGCTCAAAAAATAAATTCAGCTTTAAATCTCGATGCAAAATTCGTTTGTTGTAACGTTTATGACACGCTAGAGCAAATTGATGAACAATTTGACATTGTTTACACAAGTTATGGCGTTATTGGTTGGTTACCCGATTTAGACAAATGGGCTAACATAATTTCAAAAAGTTTAAAACCTGGCGGAAAATTAATTTTTGTAGAATTTCACCCTTTTGTTTGGATGTTTGATGATAATTTTAAAGAAATAAAATATCATTATCATAATGAAAGACCCATTATAGAAGAATATTCAGGAACATATGCCAACAAAGAAGCCGATATAAAAACAGATTATGTGGGTTGGAATCATTCTTTATCAGAAATATTTACAAGTTTCATCAAACACGGGCTTGAAATTCAACATTTCGAAGAATATGATTATTCGCCTTACAACTGTTTCAATGAAACAATAGAATTTGAAAAAGGAAAATATAGAATTAAGCATTTTGGAAACAAAATTCCGATGCTATTCAGTTTAATTGTAAATAAAAAATAATTTATGGAAAATTTAAAAGGTAAAAAAGCAATCATAACGGGCGGTAGTAGAGGTTTAGGAAAAGCTACGGCAATAGCACTTGCAAAAGAAGGAGTTGATGTAGCCATAACAGGAAGAAATGAAGAACAATTAGTTGCTACGGTTAACGAACTAAAAAGCTTAGGTGTTAACGCAACTTATGCCGTTTTTGATGTTGGAAACTATGAAGAAGTAAAAAAAGGAATTCAATCTATTTTTACATCATTTGAAACAATTGACATCTTAATCAATAATGCTGGAATTGCTGCTTTTGGCTCGTTTAACGAAATGGATGTTACTACTTGGTCAAACATTATTCAAACAAACGTAATGGGAATGTATTATGTTACTAAAGAAGTGCTTCCTCATTTAATTGCTAAAAATCAAGGCGATATTATCAATATATCTTCAACAGCAGGATTAACAGGAAATCCAAATACTTCTGCTTATTCAGCATCTAAATTTGCTGTAATAGGATTATCAGAAGCTTTAATGAAAGAAGTGCGTAAGAATAATATTCGTGTTTGTACTTTAACGCCAAGTACAATTGCTTCAGATATGTCTATTTCGTTAGGAATTGCAAAAAAGAAGATGTAGAAACAGTTTTACAACCAGAAGATTTTGCAGAACTTATTGTTGCAAGTTTAAAATTACCACGAAGAGCCATGTTAAAAGGCGCTTCATTATGGTCTACAAATCCATAATTTTAAAATATTCTTATCAAATCCATAAGTCAGTACACTTTCTTTCTTATGGATTTTTTTATTATTTTTATTTCGACCAAAACAAATAATTTAAAGAAGATTTGCTTCTGAAGGTCACGGAGCCATTAAAAATCAAACACATCCTTTTTTTGGCAAAATGAGTTATAACGAATGGGATAAATTACATTATATGCATTTAGATCATCATTTAAAACAGTTTAATGTTTAATCCATTAATAAACAATAATTTACATAACATCATCTGAATTTTACGACTTTCATCGATTTTTTATAGTTAATTAACTAATATTCAATATTTTCACTTTCCAATTTTTCAAAAAAATTAGAATTCCAAATTCTACGTCATAGAATGCTTTAGTTGTTTAAATATTGTTTGACTATAAAAAAATGGCTTATGAAAAGTATTTACAATTCTTATGACACTCGTGAATTAATTGAAAGAATTGATTTGCTTGAGGAAAATTCTAAAACTTTAGATGGAAAATTAACTGCTGAAATGCTTTACCGACAAATGCTCATTGAATTAGATATTGCTTTTGGAAAACAAGACATCAAAGTAAGTGGATTAAAAAAGTCATTGAGTGTTGTTTTTAAAAATTATTTTATAAAAAATGCGCTCACTCAAGAAAGTCACGATTATTACTACAGAAAATCACCAAAAGAATTGAATACTTTGGAATTAAAACTTGAGGTAATCCAAAAAATAAATCGAATTGGCAATCAAGGTAAACACGCCATTATGAAAATGCATCATCCTTTTTGGGGAAAAATGACTTATCACGATTGGGATAAATTTGTTTGGGATTACATGGATAATCATTTAAAACAATTTGGTGTATAGGCATATCAATCAATTATTATAAATTTGCATCGAAAACATTTTTAGAATGCGAATTGATATCATTACCGTTTTACCCGATTTATTAAGAAGTCCATTTGAAGGTTCAATTATGAAAAGAGCCATACAAAAAGGCTTAGTGGAAGTACATTTTCACAATTTAAGAGATTACAGCACTAATAAACACAAAAATGTTGATGATTATCAATTTGGTGGGGGTGCTGGAATGGTGATGATGATAGAACCTATTGATTTATGCATTTCTAAATTGAAAAGTGAGCGTAAATACGACGAGGTTATTTACATGACACCTGACGGCAAAACTTTAAACCAAAAAATGGCAAACTCTATGTCAATGCTTGAGAATATTATAATCTTGTGCGGACATTATAAAGGAGTCGATCAACGCGTTCGCGACATGCACATTACTAAAGAAATTTCGATAGGAGATTATGTATTAAGTGGAGGTGAAATTGGTGCTATTGTTTTTTGCGATGCTTTAATTCGATTAATTCCCGGAGTATTAAGTGATGAAACTTCTGCTTTAACAGATAGTTTTCAAGATAATTTACTATCGCATCCTATTTATACAAGACCTGCAGAATATAAAGGTTTAAAAGTACCTGATATTTTATTAAGCGGAAATTTTCCTGAAATTGAAAAATGGCGCGAACAAAAAGCTTATGAACATACAAAAGAAAGAAGACCCGATTTATTAGAAGATTAATTCTGTAAATATAACATCAAGATCTCTTTCTTTTATCTTGTTTAAAATGAAAGCTTTACAACTCTAGTATAATCTTTAGAAAATTTTCTTTTACCTGTTCCATTACATAATTTACAAATACTTTTTGTATATCCATCGCTAACTTTTTGTTTAGAAACCCAAGTAGCTTTATAATCTACAGTTTGGCCTTTAGACAAATATTTTAAGCCATCTTTATAAAATATTACTGGACTAATATAAGACGAATGGTTGTAAGTATTTTTAACATCTATAATTTTAAATTTTTCTGTTAAAACCTCAGGGTTACAATTAACCTCAACTTCTTTTTTACCCATTACCTTACAGTAAACTTCTGAAAAATCTCTTGTTATGGTAGCATAAACATTTTTTTCATCAGTTTCAATTTTAAAACTTCTATCCTTCTCATTAACTGAATGTACAATCATCTCTCTTTTTAAAGTTTTTACATATACTTTATCACCAGGTTTTAGATAGTTTAAAGAAGTTGTTTCTGCAATTTGACCTAAATATTTATATTCAAATGGAACTTCTTTATTTACAAAATTAATTCCTTCCAGCGGCATTTTTTCCCATATTTCATTATCCTCTTTTTGAATTACATTATTTAGTCTTCTACCTTTTATTAATTCTCCATTTTCAAAAATTCCTATTTGAGCATCAATTTTCATATCTAAAGGACTATATCTACCATCAGATGTTGTTGGATCAATAAAGTATTTATTTTGAAACAAATGTGTTATTTTACAACGATAACCTAATCCATTTAACTTCCCGTTTTTAAATTGTCCTACCTTTAAATACCTAACCTGTCCTGGGAATAGGCTATCAACAGCTTTCATTGAAATACCATAACCCGAATAACTTGGTGAAATTCCGCTGTCTACATTTGCAATACAATAAGGATTAACACCATCACTCAATACCATATAATTATTTTTTAAATATTCATAGGCATCTAGCTTGGGCGCTCGCATTTTAACTATAGTTTTATAAGATTGTCCAAGCTTATTTATTAAATCATCAATATTAGGTTTATCCGTTAAATTTGCGGGCACAGTCATTTCTATTTTACCATTGATAATTAAAGCCCAATAAGCTTTTTGGGTAGTATTGTCTTCCATAAAAACAACCGAACCATTACCTAATTCTTTTATTGTAGGCAAGAAAAAACCAGCAAAAGTAATATTTTCAATAGAATAATAACTACCCGCTGCCGTATAACCAAAATATGAATCATTGTTTTTCAATGTTTGTAAAAATGGCTGTATTGCATCTGGTGAAGGTAATCTACCTGCTCCATAATTTGTATAATAAACAGGTAATCCATTAAAATTCTCTTTTTTTCCTTCATCTCCATATTGTTTGTCGCTCGAAAAGCGTCTTACCAAACTCCCTTCTTTATCATATTCTTCATAAACTTGAACATATTTGTTAAGAGGATCTTTAGTTATTTTCTGATATAATTTACCATTAGGATGAAACAGGCTACTTTCAACATCAACACTTTTTAAATTGTTTCCAGGATCTTTTATAAATATTTGTCCGTTTTTATGATAAATTGGTCCATCTGGCTCAACATAATAATATGCATTATTTGAACCCCTTTGCCATTTTACTCTTTTTATTATTTTGCCTTTACAATAAACATCATAACCTAAATTAAAAGAAATTTTATTATAACTTTTATTAAAATCACAGTTTTGTCCATCGCATTTTGCACCATTAATTTTAGGCTTGTCCTTAAAGACATTATAATTGGGTTGATAACCTACTTGGAGTTCTCTACTATTAATGATAAGATTATCAATGTTTTTAGCATTATCTCCATTATCATATCTATTCACAGTCAAAAAACTATAGTTTCCTTCTTGAGCTTGAAATTGAATCGTAAAAAGTGTAAATAGAATTAGACCTAATTTGTTTCTGAATAATATTTTTATTAATTCTATTTTCATTGAAAGCATTTTAAATAATACATTCAAAACTAAGTATAGTAAAAAAAGTAGTCAATAAGGCAAATGCCCTATATTCAAATCAAAAAAAATCATACATTTATGTGTTACTAATATTTTTTTTATTAATTTTGCACCCACATTTGGATCAACCTCTGGCGAAAGACGTGTATGTTGTTCTGATTCAAACGTTTATTTTTAAAAACAATGGCTAATTTAGTAGATTTCGTACAAAACGAATTTGTAGCAAAAAAAGATTTCCCTGAATTCAACTCAGGAGACACGATTACTGTGTATTATGAAATTAAAGAGGGTGAAAAAACTAGAACTCAGTTCTTCAAAGGAGTTGTAATCCAAAAAAGAGGTGCTGGTTTAACTGAAACTTTCACAATTCGTAAAATGTCTGGTTCTGTAGGTGTAGAGCGTATCTTCCCTGTTAACATGCCAGCTTTACAAAAAATCGAAGTTAACCAAAGAGGTAAAGTTCGTAGAGCTCGTATCTTCTACTTCAGAGAACTTACTGGTAAAAAAGCAAAAATTAAAGAAAGAAGAAGATAATCTTCCCTTTAAGAAACCAATAAAAAAACCGCAACGCTGTTGCGGTTTTTTTATTTTAATAATTTTACACAATATAAATTATCAATTTCATAATATTTTAATCCTAAAATATTAAATCCCTAATTCAATCGTTTTCGCTCTTAACTGGTTTATATTTAGGCTCATTTTTCTTATATTTGTCAGGTTTTCTCTGAAAATTTTAAACAAACAAACACTAAATTAAATTTACATGTCAAATCAACCTAAAATTATTTATACGATTACTGACGAAGCACCCATGCTTGCTACACATTCATTTTTACCTATTGTACAAGCATTCTCAAAACCTGCGGGTGTTTCAATTGAAACAAGAGATATTTCATTAGCCGGAAGAATTTTAGCAAACTTTCCAGAATTTTTAAAAGATGATCAAAAAATTGGTGATGCTTTAACAGAATTAGGACAATTAGCTACGACTCCAGATGCTAATATCATTAAATTACCAAATATTTCGGCTTCTATTCCTCAATTAAAAGAAGCCATTGCAGAATTACAATCTCAAGGTTTTGCAATTCCAAATTATCCAGATGATCCTAAAAATGAAGAAGAAAAAGCAATTAAAGCTAAATATGCAAAAGTTTTAGGTTCTGCTGTTAATCCAGTTTTACGTGAAGGAAACTCTGATCGTCGTGCTCCTAAAGCGGTTAAAAATTACGCAAAAGCTCATCCTCATTCAATGGGAACTTGGGCAGGCACATCAAAAACTAAAGTTGCTCACATGAGCGAAGGTGATTTCTACGGAACTGAAACTTCAGTTACACTAGATAAAGATTCTCAATTTAAAATCGAATTTGTTGCCAAAGACGGAAGTGTTAAAGAATTAAAAGGATTAGCTACTTTAAAAGCTGGAGAAGTTATTGATAGCGCTGTTTTAAATATCAATGCTTTAAAAGCATTTGTAGCTCAAACTAAAGAAGAAGCAAAAGCTGCTGGAGTACTTTTATCAGCTCACTTAAAAGCTACAATGATGAAAGTATCTGATCCAATTATCTTTGGAGCAATTGTAGAAGTTTACTTTAAAGATGTTTTTGAAAAATACGGAAGTGTTTTTGCAGAATTAAACATCAATAAAAATAATGGTTTAGGTGAAGTTTTCGGTAAAATTGCCGGACACGCTCAAGAAGCTGAAATTAAAGCTGCTATTGAAACCGCTATTAACAACGGCCCTGATTTAGCCATGGTGAATTCAGACAAAGGAATCACTAACTTACACGTTCCTTCTGATGTTATTGTAGATGCTTCTATGCCTGCAATGATTCGTATTGGAGGTAAAATGTGGGATAAAGAAGGTAAAGAGCGTGATACTGTTGCTATGATTCCAGATCGTTCTTATGCTGGTGTTTACGTGGCTGTAATTGATGATTGTAAAGCAAACGGAGCATACGATCCTAAAACTATGGGTTCTGTGCCAAACGTAGGTTTAATGGCTCAAAAAGCAGAAGAATATGGTTCTCACGACAAAACGTTCCAAGCGGAAGCTGAAGGAACTATTCGCGTAGTTGATGCAGAAGGAAATGTATTTTTACAACAAGCTGTTGAAGCTGGTGATATTTTCCGTATGTGTCAAACCAAAGATGCTCCTATCCAAGATTGGGTTAAATTAGCTGTAAATAGAGCTCGTTTATCTAACACTCCTGCTATTTTCTGGTTAGACGAAAACCGTGCTCACGATAGAGAAATCATCAAAAAAGTAGAAAAATATTTAAAAGATCACGATACAACAGGTTTAGATATTCGCATTTTAAATCCTATTGAAGCTACAAAATTCTCTGTAGAAAGAATTCGTCGAGGTTTAGACACTATTTCTGTTACAGGAAACGTGTTACGTGACTACTTAACTGACTTGTTCCCTATTTTAGAAGTGGGTACTTCTGCAAAAATGCTTTCTATTGTTCCATTAATGAATGGTGGTGGATTGTTTGAAACTGGTGCAGGTGGATCGGCTCCTAAACACGTTGAACAATTTGTTGAAGAAGGATATTTACGTTGGGATTCATTAGGAGAGTTCTTAGCTTTAGGTGCTTCTTACGAGCATTTATCGCAAACTCAAAACAATCCTAAAGCTATGGTTTTAGCTGAAGCTTTAGATGTTGCTACTGAGAAATTCTTAGAAAACGACAAATCACCAGCGCGTAGAGTAGGACAAATTGATAACAGAGGTTCTCACTTCTACTTAGCTTTATATTGGGCAAACGCTTTAGCTACTCAAGATAAAGATGCTGAATTGAAAGCTAAATTTGCTCCAATTGCTGAAGAATTTAATGCTAACGAAGCTAAAATTAACGAAGAGTTGATTGCTGCTCAAGGTACAGCTCAAAACATTGGTGGTTACTATCATCCAAATGAAGAGTTGACTGCAAAAGCAATGCGTCCAAGTACAACTTTAAACGCAATCTTAGCTAAATTGAATTAATCAATTCTAGATAAATAAAAAAGGCTTCCATTTAGGAAGCCTTTTTTATTGGTATTCTATTTTTATTTTATTTATCTAATGGTTTCTTATAATCAATAATAAACTTAGCGGAAACACCCGTTTTTAAATTCCAGTCATTTGTAGTTATTAAATTATCATTCTCATCATAAATAGCAAAGTTCGCTGTATTTGGTCCAGCTAAACCTTGATTTAAAGCCATTATATCAATTGCATTTTCTCCTTCTCTCAAATTCACTACATAAGTTTCATAATTACTTCCCAAAAGTTCATTTAAAAATAAGATTTGATAATTCAAGAAAATTCTAATTCTATCTCCATCTGGTTCCATAAAGTCTCTTGTCTTTATTTTTATGGTTGACGTTCTTACTACATATTTCCCAAAGAAAACATCGTCCCAGTTTCCTTCTTTATTAATTTCTTTATTCAATTTATCCATTACCTCATCTCCAGGATTTTTAAAATCTGTTGATGTATCTAAAATACTTTTAGGCGTTTCTTTATCGTTCGATAAAATAGAATATCTACTCTTTTTGGGACTATCAAAAACACTTTTATATTCAAGTGAAGGTAAATTAGAATCATTAGCAGGAGTTTGCTCAAACGGATTATCTAATTTCAATTTTAAAGGCGTACTTTTCTTGGTGTCAATTTGTGCAACTGATACCGAAACAAAAAGCAGTAATACAAGGTTTATAAAAATCTTCATATTCTAATTTCAACAAATCTATAGAAAAGTGTTAATACAACTTGTAAATTAACCAATGATTAACAATTGTATTGTAACAAATAAAAAAAATATCGTCAAATTTGTCAATCAAAAAATATACCATGTTCACGAACTTTAGGCAAGTTAGCATTTTTTTAGTTTTTTTATTCAGTTTTATTGGATATTCACAAGAAAAATTTACAATTAGTGGCACTGTTAAAGATAGTTTATCAGGCGAAACACTTATTGGAGTTACTATTGCTATTCCCGAACTCAAAACCGGTACTACTACTAATGAATATGGTTTTTATTCGTTAACACTTCCCAAAGGCGAATACACAGTTTGGGTAAGTTACATCGGATTTAGTGATTTTTATCAAAAAATAACCTTAACTAGTAACCAAAAAATCAACGTTGATTTAAAAGAATCATTAGAAAATTTACAAGAAGTAATTGTAACTGATAATCCCAATAAAGTTGTACTGGATAAACCGGAAATGAGTACGCATAAAATTACGGCGGCTACGATAAAAAAAATGCCTGCTGTAATGGGTGAAACAGATATTTTAAAATCGATTTTAACCCTACCTGGAGTAACAAATGCTGGCGAAGGTCAATCGGGTTTTAATGTGAGAGGTGGCGCTGCCGATCAAAACTTAGTTTTATTAGACGAAGCAACACTTTACAATTCATCACACTTATTTGGTTTCTTTTCCGTTTTTAATACCGATGCCATCAAGGATATTAAATTGTATAAAGGCGGAATTCCTTCTCGTTTTGGAGGAAGAGTTGCTTCCGTTTTGGAAATATATCAAAAAGATGGAAACAATACTGGTTTTCATGTAAATGGAGGAATTGGTGTTATTTCGAGTCGTTTGTTAGCGGAAGGACCGATTGTAAAAGACAAAGGTTCTTTCCTTTTTGCAGGAAGAAGTTCGTATGCACATCTGTTTTTAAAATTAGCCGACAATGATAATTCGGCGTATTTCTATGATTTAAATACGAAATTGAGTTACCAACTCAATGATAATAACAGTTTATTTTTATCTGGATATTTTGGCCGCGATGTTTTTAGTTTGAGTGATAGTTTTAAAAACACCTACGGAAATTCGGTTTTTAACCTGAGATGGAATCATTTGTATTCGGATAAATTATTCTCGAATCTTTCACTTATTTACAGTGATTACTATTATGGTTTAACCCTGAATTTTGTAGGCTTCAATTGGGACAGCGGTATAAAAAATTACAATCTTAAATACGATTTCAAACATTATCTTTCCGATAAAACCAAACTTTTTTATGGAGTAAATGCCATTTATTATGATTTCAATCCTGGCGAAATTAATCCAACCGATGATTCTTCCGGTATAAATCCGGATCAATTGGCTAAAAAATATGCTTTTGAACCTTCTTTCTATATTGATTCGGAACAAAAAATTTCAGACAAGTTAAGTGTAAATTATGGTTTGCGATATAGTTTATTTTATCGATTGGGAGATGAAGAAATTAATCTTTACGAAAACAATCAGGCAGTCGTTTTCAACGAAGACTTTCAGATTTATGAAAAAGCGACTCCAATTGGCACCAAAAAATATGGTAAAAACGATATCATTTCGCAATTTGGCAATTTAGAACCTCGATTAGCTTTGGCTTACACTTTAAACCAAAAAAGTTCTCTTAAAGCGAGTTACAACCGAATGACGCAATATTTGCATTTAATTTCCAATACGCAATCTCCTACTCCATTAGATGTTTGGACACCAAGTGACGATTATTTGAAACCGCAAATTTTAGATCAAATTGCCTTTGGATATTTTAGAAATTTTAAAAACGGTGCATATTCCTTAGAAGCCGAAACGTTTTTCAAAAAAGTCAAAAACCGATTGGATTATATTGACGGTGCCGATTTAATTGCTAATGATGATATTGAACAAGTGGTTTTAAATGGAGAAGCTAGAGCGTATGGCTTGGAACTTTTGGTTCGCAAAAACAACGGAAAATTAACTGGGTGGCTTTCCTACACTTTATCGCGTTCGGAGCAAAGAACTCCTGGAAGAACAGCCGAAGAAACCGGAATTAACAATGGCGAATGGTACAAAACAGGTTGGGACAAATTGCACAATCTTTCAGTGACTTCTATGTACCAACTTAATGAAAAATGGAGTTTTAGTAGCATTTTCACCTTACAAAGCGGACAGCCGGTTACCTATCCAAACGGACAATATCAGTATCAAGGAATTATGGTTCCAACCTATGGATTACGAAATGAAAACCGCTTGCCTACGTATCATCGTTTGGATGTTTCGGCTACTTTGGTTCCCGAAAAAAATAAAAATAGAAATTGGTATGGCGAATGGGTTTTTGGAATTTATAATATTTACAGCCGAAAAAATGCTGCTTCTATGAGTTTTAGACAAAATCAAGATTCTGGAAATAATGAAGCCGTTCGTTTATCAATTTTTGGAATTGTACCAAGTGTAACCTATAATTTTAAATTTTAATTATGGTAAAGATAATCTTGAAAATAACAACATTTATTGTCCTTACAATAGTAACGCTTCTCATACTTATAAGTTGTGAAGATGTGGTTGATGTGGATTTAGAAACAGCTGAACCTAAATTAGTTATTGATGCTTCTTTAAAATGGCAAAAAGGAACTACCGGAAACGAACAAACTATCCTTCTTTCCACAACAGCTGGTTTTTATGAGAATGAAGTTCCAACAGTAAGAGGCGCAACAGTTTTTATTACTGACGGAAATGGAATTCAATACGATTTTATAGAAATCCCTGGAACTGGAAATTACGTTTGTACTAATTTTAATCCTGAAATACGTCAAACTTACACGCTAACTGTAATTCATAATAGCCAAGTTTATACTGCTACAGAATCATTAATTGAAGTTCCAACAATTGATTATATTGAACAAAACGAAAATGGAGGTATTACTGGCAATCAAATAGAAGTTAAATTCTTTTATCAAGATAATGGATTGATAGACAATTATTATTTAATTAATTTCAACGCTTCAAATGCTCTTTTACCCATAATTGACGTAATAGATGATGAGTTTTTTCAGGGAAATCAAATGTTTGCATATTTAGCAAATGACCTTAATGCTGGAGATTCTATACAACTTCAATTAAATGGTATTTCTGAAACGTATTACAATTATATGAATATCTTATTAAGCATTGCGGGTTCAAGCGGAGGAAGTCCTTTTCAAACACCTCCTGCTACTGTGAGAGGAAACATTGTAAACCAAACCAATTTTGATAATTATGCTTTAGGTTTCTTTAGATTGTCGGAAACAGATACAATGGATTACGTAATTGAATAAATATTGTTTAATTTCGTAATTCTAAATCTGTAATTCTAAATTTTAAAATGTCTTCACATCACATTGTTCGCGACGATCAAGAACCTGCTTTAATTATTGCCAATGGTGCTGCTTGTAGCAAAGAGCTTTTAGGCCAACTTTTAGAATGGTCGCCATTTGTAGTGGTTCTCGATTCAGCAATAGATAGAGTTTTAAATTTAGGTATTAAAGTTGATGTTTTATTGGGTGATTTTGATCGCGATTTTAATCCCGATATTTATAAAGAATCTCAATTTCCACTTGAAATCATTCACACTCCTAATCAAGATAAAACCGATTTGGAAAAAGCTTTTGACTTCTTAATCGAACGCGGTCACCAAGCGGTAAATGTAATTTGGGCCACCGGAAGAAGAGCCGATCACACGATTACCAATATCACCAATATTGTTCGCTACCGAAATATTCTAAAAATTGTTATTCTAGACGATCATTCCAAAATTTTTTTATTGCCCGAAAAGTTCCAAAAATGGTATCCTAAAAACACGCCGCTTTCTCTTATTCCAATTGGAAAAGTTAGCGGAATTCACTCTCAAAATTTATTTTATCCATTACAAAATGATGAACTAACCATCGGTTACAGAACCGGAAGCAGTAATCACGTTTTTGAAGATGGCCTTGTAGTTATTGAACATAGCGAAGGCGATTTATTACTTATGGAATGTTGGGATTAAAATTATATAAAAAATTCTAATTGAGATGTAAAACGCATCAACACTTACCATCATAAATTTGTAAAAAAGCAGTTATGAAAAGTAAGTTATCAATTATAATCCTATTAATCGTTATAATTTCAAGTTGTAAAAACAACAAAAATTTAGATACTTCAAATCTAGAAATCGATGAAGCGATTGCTATTACGCAAAAGAAATTAAATCCTTTTTAGCTGATTATCCGAAATTTAAAAAGTACAAAAAACAATTAATTGCACTTTATAAAAGTCAAAATTCTGAATCTCTTTGGTTTAATGAAAATGAAGAAATTCAAGAATTAGCTTCGGTATTACATTACAACTTACATAATATTTCAACGGAAGGTTTAGATGAGGAAGTTCCTTATTTAGAAAAATTTGATTCAATCTTTAAAACTGAAATTGAAAACGAGAAGTCATTAAAAAACAATGATATTTTAATTTCTAGCTTGTATTTGTATTATAATGATAAAGTAGTTGAAGGAACCGACTATAATTCGAGAAAACTAGGCTGGTTTATTAGTAAAAAGAAAGTCGATTATATCCATTTAATAGATTCTATTAAAGCGAATCCTGATGCGGATATCAAAAAAATCACTTTTATTGACCAATATTACAAATTACACGAAAAATTATTATTCTATAACGAAATCGAAAAAAAAGGTGGTTGGAAAAAAATTGCATATTCTAAAAATGATTTTCCTATAAATCTTGACGATAATTCTACAGTAATTTCTGCTGTAAAGAAGCGCTTAATTAGAGAAGGTTATTTAAATCACGACGATTCGTCAAATGTTTTTAATGTTAGTCTAAAAGTGGCATTAAAAGAATATCAAGAAACTAATAGCTTAACTATTAACGATACTATAATTACGAGCGAACTTTTAGAAAATCTCAATAAACCAGTAGAAGAGAAAATCACTACATTGAAATTAAACATGGAGCGTTGTAGATGGATGGATCCTAAACTTTTTAATTCAAACGAATTGATTTTTGTAAACATTCCTGCGTTCCAACTTAATTATTTCAAAAACGATATTTTGGCTTTTAACACAAAAGTTGTAGTCGGTAAAAACGCTTCAAAAACTGTAATTTTTGATAACCAATTGAGTTATATTGTTTTTGCGCCTTATTGGAATGTTCCAAAAAGTATCATTAACGATGAAATAATTCCAGGTATTGAAAAAGATGAAAATTATTTGGAAAAGCATAAAATGGAATGGAATGATGGAAATGTAAGACAATTACCTGGACCTTGGAATTCACTCGGGTTGATTAAATTTATTTTCCCAAATTCTAACAATATATATCTTCACGATACGCCATCTAAAAACTTGTTCAATCAAGATGTAAGAGCTTTTAGCCACGGTTGCATTCGAGTTGAAAATCCAGATATATTAGCAGAGAAAATTTTAACTAATGATCCAAAATGGACAAAAGAAACTATTCACAAAGCCATGAATGGAAAAACTGAAACTACATATGAATTAGAAACTAAAATTCCAGTAGTTATAAGTTATTTTACAGCTTGGGTTAACGAAAAAGGACAATTAATATTCTACAATGATATTTATAAAAGAGATAAAAGATTAGCAAAAATAATTCTGTAACACTAAAACCGAAAAACTGCTTTATCTTCGTAACTTTAGAGCTTCAAAAAATTGCAATTATTTTAAATGAAATTTCAAGTCGTATCTGAATACAGCCCAACGGGAGATCAGCCACAAGCTATTAAAAAATTATCCGATGGAATTATCAACGGAGAGCAATTTCAAACGCTTTTGGGTGTCACCGGTTCCGGAAAAACGTTTACTGTTGCTAATGTTGTGCAAGAAGTACAACGCCCAACATTAGTTTTGGCTCACAATAAAACATTGGCAGCCCAATTATATTCGGAGTTCAAACAGTTTTTCCCCAATAATGCCGTGGAATATTTCGTTTCTTATTACGACTATTACCAACCCGAAGCGTATATTCCGGTTACGGGAACCTATATTGAAAAGGATTTATCGATTAATGAGGAATTGGAAAAAATGCGTTTAAGCACCACTTCTGCCCTACTTTCTGGGCGACGTGATGTTTTGGTTGTTGCTTCTGTTTCGTGTTTGTATGGTATTGGAAATCCTGTGGAATTTCAAAAAAATGTGATTTCGCTTGACAATGGTCAGGAAATTTCGCGTACCAAATTATTGCATCGATTGGTTCAAAGTTTGTATGCCCGAACGGAAGCGGAATTCACTCCCGGAACTTTTAGAATCAAAGGTGATACGGTAGAAATTTTTCCGAGTTATGCTGACGAACCGTTTCGTATTCACTTTTTTGGAGATGAAATTGAAGAAATTGAAGCTTTTGATGCCAAAACTTCTCAAGTTTTAGAACGCTACGAAAAACTAAATATTTATCCGGCTAACATGTTTGTGACTTCTCCCGATGTTTTGCAAAATGCCATTTGGGAAATCCAACAAGACATGGTCAAACAAGTCGATTATTTCAAAGAAATTGGCAAACATTTAGAAGCCAAACGATTGGAAGAACGAACCAATTTTGATTTAGAAATGATTCGCGAATTGGGATATTGCTCCGGAATTGAAAATTATTCTCGTTATTTGGACGGAAGAGCTCCGGGAACGCGCCCGTTCTGTTTGTTAGATTATTTTCCAGATGATTATTTGATGGTTATCGACGAAAGTCACGTTACCATTTCCCAAGTCCACGCGATGTATGGTGGCGATAGAAGTAGAAAAGAAAACTTAGTTGAATATGGTTTCCGTTTACCGGCTGCCATGGATAACCGTCCATTGAAATTTGAAGAATTTGAAGGTTTACAAAATCAAGTGGTGTATGTTTCGGCAACTCCAGCCGATTACGAATTAAAAAAATCGGAAGGAATTTATGTAGAACAAGTTATTCGACCTACAGGTTTATTAGATCCTATTATAGAAGTACGTCCGAGTGCCAATCAAATTGACGATTTAATTGAAGAAATTCAGTTGCGTTGTGAAGCAGACGAACGTGTTTTGGTGACCACTTTAACCAAACGTATGGCGGAAGAATTAGCCAAATATTTAACTAAAGTTGCCATTCGTTGTCGCTATGTTCATAGTGATATTGACACTTTGGAACGCGTTGAAATTATGCAAGATTTACGCAAAGGTTTATTTGATGTTTTAATTGGCGTTAACTTATTGCGTGAAGGTTTAGATTTACCCGAAGTTTCTTTGGTAGCCATTTTAGATGCTGATAAAGAAGGTTTCCTTCGCAGTCATCGTTCGTTAACACAAACTGTTGGTCGTGCGGCTCGTAACGTAAACGGAAAAGCCATCATGTATGCAGATAAAATTACCGATTCGATGCAACGAACTATTGATGAAACCAATTATCGCAGAGAAAAGCAAATGAATTATAACAAGGAACATAATTTGGTTCCTAAAGCATTGAATAAATCCATTGAAAATGCGTTGACCAAAAATCAAGTTTCTAATTATGGATACGATGCTCCAAAAATAGCAGCCGAACCAGAAAACGAATATTTATCGAAAACTGAAATTGAAAAACGCATACGTGAGAAACGTAAGGCAATGGAAAAAGCAGCAAAAGATTTAGACTTTATGCAAGCTGCAAAATTGCGTGACGAAATTCAAGCGCTTCAAGAAAAAATATAGCATATTTTTAACAATACTTTGTATCATTTATTACACTAAATTGAAAGAAATTTCGTAACTTTAAGTATAATTAAAAAACTTAAAAATTATGCTAGTTCAAATTAATACAGACAAGAATATTGAAGGCCACAAAAGAATGAATGATTTTTTGAGGAAGAAATTAGAAAAGATTTAGCTCGTTTCGATGAATTAGTAACACGAATTGAAGTCCATTTAGAAGATGAAAATGGAGATAAAGGAGGGAAAAATGATAAAAGATGTGTTATTGAAGCTCGAATTGAAAAGAAAAATCCAATAGCAGTCACATCAAATGGCGATACTCCTGAAAAAGCTTTTTATGACGCTTTACACAAAGTGAAACGTTTATTAAGCAACGAAAAGGAAAAAATTAAAGCGCATTAATAAACTAAAAATCCCGAGCATTAGCTTGGGATTTTTTTTGTTTACAAGTTAATATTGAAACTAATGTGTGTATTATAATTTGCAATATTTTTTTAATATATTTGAAAACGTTACCTTATTGCACAAATACAACCATAATTGGGTAGATATGCGATATTTAAAAGCGTATATTTACTAGTTAGCCGTTACCTTAGCAAAACAATCAACACAATAATTTAATAGAAAAAATATGCAAGCGATAGGATTTAAAACAAGTTTACCAATTTCAGAAGCAGACAGTTTCATACAATTTGAAAAAGAAACACCAGTGCCAAAAGGGTATGAATTGTTGGTGAAAATACAAGCTGTATCAATAAACCCTGTGGACTATAAGATACGCCAGAATAGTCTGAAAGATAAAATCTCAGACAATCCCAAAATTATAGGTTGGGACGCGGTTGGTGTTGTTGAAGCGGTTGGAGAAAACGCCACTTTGTTTAAAAAGGGTAACAACGTTTTTTATGCAGGAGATATAACAAAGGACGGTAGTTATCAAGAATTTCAATTAGTTGATGAAAGAATTGTAGGGTCCCCTCCTAATAATATCCCAATTGAGGCATCTGCTGCTATGCCGCTTACTTCATTGACAGCTTTTGAAATATTATTTGACAGAATGCAATTAAGTGCAGAAAAAGACAATGGGAAATCAATTTTAATTATCGGCGGTGCTGGCGGCGTTGGCTCGGTAGCTATGCAAATTGCTAAAAATATTTTAGGTTTAAAAGTAATTGCCACTGCATCAAGAGAAAACTCAATAGAATGGTGTAAAAAAATGGGTGCTGATTTTGTAGTAAATCATAAAAACTTACTACAAGAAATGAAAAGCATCGGCTATGAAACTGTTGATTTTATTGTGGACTTTGTGGACCTAAATCAATATTGGAATGCAATGGTGGAATTAATAAAACCACAAGGGAAAATTGGTTCGATTAGCGACCCGACTGAGCCTGTTAATTTACGTCAATTAAAAAGTAAAAGTGTAAGTTTTCATTGGGAGTTAATGTTTACCCGCTCTATGTTTCAAACTGATGATATGGTACAGCAACATCGCATCCTTAATCAAATTTCAAAGTGGTTAGATGATGGGATATTACAATCTACCTTAACGACCACATTGCAAGGTTTTTCGGTTGAAAACTTCAAAAATGCACATACTCAATTAGAGAGTGGCACCACAATTGGAAAATTAGTAATTAAGTATTAAAAGTATAGATGACTAATAAAGAAAGGCGAACGGCTAACATCGTATTGGCAATATAGTAGGGCTGACAGTTGTAAATTCAACATTTGGTATTCTATCGGGCATTTGTGCAAATGTTATGCTGACGTTTTTCAAATGCCCCACCATCGCCAATACGTAAACCGTTGTACGCAATTAATTTGACTCTAGTTTAGCAAAACCAACTGTCTTACGATAAATATCAGGCGATACTCCTACCTTCTTTTTAAAAAAACGACTGAAATAGAATTCATCGTCAAAACCTAAAAAAGCAGCAACTTGTTTCACTGGTTTAGAAGTTAGATAAAGTTCTCGTTTCGCCTCAATAATGATCCTATTTGAAATTAAGGATGAAGTCGTTTGATTGAGATATTTCTTTACGATACTGGATAAAGTTTTGGGACTTAAACATAGTTCATCTGCGTATTCTTGGGGAGAATGGAATTTGCAATAATTACTATCAATTGCATCGACTAAATTTTGTAAAATTTCTGTTTTTGAATCTGACGATCTGGGAGTTAATTGTTGATCAAATTGTTTCTTTTGTCTGACCGCTTCTATTAAAAACACTTTTAAATATGCCACAAGAACTTCATGCTGAGCGATTGAGGCTTTGTCCATCTCTTTCGAAATTTGATCAATCAAATTAAGAAATAGGCTTTGCTCGTTTACAGTAAAATAGGGTAACCCATGGAAATTATTAAAAAGGATTCCCTCGGTCTCTATTTCGTTTTGATGTCTATATGTACAAAAAAAATCGGGATGAAAATTCAATAAATAACCCTGACACTTTTCTTCAGAACGTATCATGAAAGGTTGATACGGAGCCAAACAAATCATATGATTTCCTTGCAATTCAAAACTTTGAAAATCAACGCTTAGTTCATAGCTAATTCCACATAACAAAACGATAGAATAATAATTTCTTCTTTGTAAATGATCAAACTGACTTAGGTCGTTGAACTCTTCTAATCTAAATGCAAGTTCCCCGTTTTGTTTGTCTATAATTATTTGGGACATACTAAATTTATTTTTTAGCTCATTCAAATTTAAAAAAAAGGAGTGCCAAAAGCACTCCTTTCTTAAATCAAATATTTATTTTGAAGCTAGAATGTTAATTTTCTGAATTGCTGAAGCATCAAAGCCTTCCAAAATTACAGGTGCATTCTCCATCAACGCTGCTGCTACTTTCCCTGATAAATGAGCATCTCTGCCAGCGTCATCTGCAAACGTATCGAAAATGGCATAGGTCTCTTCATTGATTTTAAAAGCATACCAAGATATAGTTGCAGGCTCAGAGCTTACCAATGACTTGCCCGCTTGTAAGAAATCCTCCACTGCAGATGTCTTTCCTTCTTTGGCTTTCATAATCACCAACAATCCCTTATTCTGATTCCCCACTTTATGATTACTTGCTTGAACATCAACGGTCTTAATGTCTCTGCTAGGATCAAAACCTTCTAAAAGATCACCAGCATTGGCCAATAAGGCTTTTGCCACTTCTCCATTTAAGTGTGCCTGTCTGCCTTCTTCAGCTTCAAATGTGTCATAAATTCCGAAAGTTTGTTCATCTATTTGAAATGCAAACCAAGATTCAGTTTTTGGTTCTGCATTTACCAATGATAAACCACCTAGAAGAAACTCTTTCACTTCTTGCTCCTTACCTTCTTTCGCTTTCATGATTACTAGTAATCCAATGTTTTCATTTTTTGTGTTGTCCATAATTTTATTTTTTTTGATTGAGAAAATGCTTGAATTGTTATCCCTAGGATTAGAACTAGGCTACTTAATTTGATTAAACTTTTAAATTTCATTTTGACTTATTTTTGTTACACTACAAATGTAGAACTAAAAAAGGGCCTTGGAATGGAGATAAAAGACTTAAGCATGGACAATTTTCCAATATAACAATGAAGAATGTAAAAAAGCTCATAACACTGTATATGAAATCATAGCTCCCATTCGGGCGCTACGCTTCATATACTAAACGTTGTACGCAAGCCTATATTTTTATTCTTTCGAAACATACCCAGATACATCCTTGGTTAAGATAAACTTGAAATTGACAAACGTGTAAGACAGCATACCTATTGTAATTCCAACAAGCGCATATTCTATTTTTGGCAAAAAGGTAGATGCTATGGTTATAAAAATACATACCAGCGTATTAATTGTCATCCTTTTACGGAAGGGAGGAATAAAAACAATATAAACGGTTTGTTTTCCGATGTAAAAAAAACTCATTCCCGTAATCGCCAGAATTCTAAACTCATTCATATTTAGATCATTTAAAATAGCATGTCGAATCACATTAGCCAAGATTACAAAACCCATAGCTAAAAACAAGTGGGAATACAACATAGGAAACCCGTTGGTCATAGATTTAATCCGCTCATTAATAGGAAAACTATCATAATATATCCACCAAATTAGCCCAATCATAATAAAACCCGTAACTGCTGCCACAATACTTAAAATGTCCCAATTTACACTTCTTAAAGTGCCTGTGAGACTTATAATAGATTCTCCCAGAAGTATTATAGAAAGCAATCCTATACGTTCTACCAGATGTTCGCGATGGACTGGTTTTGGTTTCTCCAAATTCCGTGTACTTACAAGATAAATACCGAGCATTTCAATTAGAATTCCTGAAACCAAAATAATTTCCCTCAAGGGGGTTTCCATGAAAATGGAAATAGCTGAAATTCCCGTGCCGAAAAGAATTACATAACCACTTTTCCTAGCATAACTTACAGAGTGAAGGTCTTGATTAGATGCTCTAAAAAACAAAAACACCAATATTAACTTTATAACCACATAAAAACCGACAAAGGCAGGATAATTCTGAAAGAGATCATCTCCAAAAAATGCAGCCATGACTATCATCAAGAACATAATGGTAAGACTAAAGATTCTTTCAATCCTATTATCATGATTGAATCGATTGGAAAATAAGGTATGTACAGTCCAGACCCACCAGATTATAATAAATTGTAAAGGGAATAGCCAAATCTGTTCAGGATTTAAATGGTTATTATGAGTATGCGCCAGAGAATGAGTTACTACTCCAATGCTGGATACAAAAACAAGGTCGAAGAATAGTTCGAGCCAGGTAGCATGTCGGTGTTTTAGAAAATATTCCAAATATTCAATTTTAAGAATTTACTATTAATGAAATTGTATACGACTTTTCCTTCGGCAACCAATTGACCTTCCTGGAAAGCCTGCATAGTTGTTATCATTAGTCTATTGCCCAAATGTACAAATTATCTTAAAATAATTAAATGCCTTTGCGCCTTGTAAATAATCAATTCTAAGTTCAATAGTTGCTTATTTATCTTCTTTAGAAATAAAATTGGCAATTCCAACCATTCCACCTACTGAATCCATTATTAGATCAATAACTCCACCGTGTCACCTGCTTCTTCGAATGTCTCCTACCAATTCTTCCCTGTAAGGTAATAAAACCCGTACTGGCTGAACCGAAAAAGCAAAGTTGTAAAATGAAAGCGCTAATATATTAACGGAAAATGTTTAGCAAATTCTAAAGAAATGGCAGTAAAATATCCTGATTTGACTAAAGCGTATTGTAAATGTTCAACTGCAAGGATTCAAGCGGAATTCACTCAAGCGGAATATATCGAGATTATTAAAATTGGAATTGAAGAACAAAAGCAAAAGTTATTACCAGTATTTCCAAGCTGCTTTTCGGATTACCAAAATAATGTGAAAAAGCATAATTAAAACATTAATACTAATAAGCCTGCGCACAGCAGCGGTTAAAGTAAATGGCTTGATCAAGAATTTCCCGAAAATTCTCCGAATTTTCTAAATTTTGTCTATTTTTGGGTTGGCTAGGTTTTGGCACACGCAACTTTCTTTAGCCGCGGACCGCCGTTGTAAGTAATTTAAATGAACATCAAAAATTCAATAATATTAGAAATTTTTAAAGGCATTTCTTTTTCAAAAAAGAAATGAATCTTATTGAAAGTAAACTTAAAAAACTCAAGTTAAAAAAAGGGACTACAATATTAAAAGCAGATGATAAAGTGAACATTCAATATTATGTTTACAATGGATGTTTAAGAACTTACTTTATTGACAAAACTGGTAAAGAACATACTTTGCAATTCGCCATTAATGATTGGTGGATAAGCGATTATACGGCTTTCTTCACGGCATCCAAAGCGATTATGTATATTGAAACTATTCAGGATGCAACTTTATATGAAATTTCCAAAAAAAGTATGGAAGAATTATTTATAGAGATTCCACAATTAGAAACTTTTTTCAGAAAAAAAATGGAAAGAGCTTTTGCTAGCTTTCAAAACAGAATATTAGCAAATTTAGCCCAATCAGCTAAAGAAAGATACGTTTCTTTTATTAGCACTTACCCAAATATTGAACAGGCTGTAAAAAATTACCATATCGCTTCTTATCTAGGAATTACTACCGAAAGCTTAAGTAGAATTAGAAAAGAAATATCTCATAATTGATTTTATTACCATACATCAATTTCCAGTACTTAATTTGACAGTAATTTTGTTATAATCAAAAGAATAACAACAATTATAATCGCTTTAGCTTTATTTTCCTCTTGTGGTAAAAACACAAAAGAAAATAATTCTAATGAAAAAAAATTAAGTATTAACACAAAAAAAAGCAAAACAATGAAAAAAGTATTATTTGTATTAACTAATCACGAAGATTTAGGAGATACTGGAATGAAAACTGGTTTTTGGATTGAAGAATTTGCAGCACCTTATTACTTATTAAAAGATAATGGAATTGAAATTACTTTGGCATCTCCAAAAGGAAGACAACCTCCAATTGACCCAAAAAGTAATGAACCAGATTTCCAAACTCCAGCAACCATAAGATTTAATGATGATAAAGAAACTCAAGAGATCTTATCTAAAACAATAAAATTGGAAACTGTAAATCAAGCAGATTATGACGCAGTATTTTATCCTGGTGGACACGGTGTTGTATGGGATTTAGCTGAAGATGAAAACTCAATTGCCTTAATAGAAGATTTTTATAACAACAATAAACCTGTTGCTGCTGTTTGTCACGCTCCTGCAATTTTTAAAAACACAAAAAATACGGATGGGACACCTTTGGTTAATGGGAAAAAGTAACTGGATTTACAAACGGAGAAGAAGAAGCTGTTCAACTAACTTCTGTTGTTCCATTTTTGGTTGAAGATATGTTAAAGAGTAATGGTGGAATTTACACTAAAAAAGCAGACTGGAGTCCTTATGCGGTCGAAGATGGTTTATTAATAACTGGACAAAATCCTGCATCTTCAGAACCAGTTGCCCAACTGTTACTAGAAAAGTTAAAGTAAAAACTACTCACAACAACGTGTATAAGTAAGTAATAGCGACTTGGTTTTTAATTCAAGTCGCTATTTTTTTTTATTTTGTAAATTACTTTCCGAAAGTGATCGCAAAAATTTCGCTACTACTCATACACAAATACGTTCAAGCACATTGACTTCGTCGAATCTTCGATTTCAGCTAAAGCTGACTTTTGTTGCTATATTTTGCTAAAGCAAAACCCCACCCAAAAGAAATGTGTTCTAACGACCTGCTAAACCATTATAAAGCATAAAAAAAATCCCGAGTTTACACTCGGGATTTTTTTAGATTCTGAAATCGAAGATTCAACGAAGTTAAACGAGTTCAGACTCGAGGCAAAGCCGAAAAGAGCTTCGCTAATGACAATATGTTATTTCAAACTTGCTAAACTTTGTTCTAAAGTGGCGATTTTTGCCAAAGCATCGGCTTCTTTTTTGCGTTCGTTTGCAATTACTTGTTCTGGTGCTCCGCTAACAAATTTTTCGTTAGACAATTTCCCTTGTACTGAACGTAAGAATCCTTGTGTGTATTTTAATTCTTCTTCTAATTTAGCTACTTCTGCATCTAAATCAACATTTCCTCCTACTGGAATAAAATATTCGTTTGATTTTACACGATACGATAACGCTCCGTTTACTTTTTCATCAACGTAAACTAAATCCACCACGTTACCTAATTTCATAATCACTGAATCGAAATGCGTTGAAGCTTTTTCATTATTCACCACTTTCAATTCAATCGTTTCTTTGAACGAAATATTTTTATCTTTTCTAATCGTTCTAATTCCTGAAATTACTTCTGTAGCAAAATCGAAATCAGCAATTAATTTCTCATCAAATGCTTTCATTTCTGGCCAAGAAGCAACGATTAATGCTTCTTCTGGAGTTCTTTCTGCAATATGTTGCCATATTTCCTCTGTTAAGAAAGGCATAAATGGATGTAACAACTTCAAGTTCGCTTCTAACATTTCGATGGCTTTATCGAAAGTTGTTTTGTCAATTGGTTGTTGGTAACCTGGTTTAATCATTTCTAAAAACCACGAACAGAAATCGTCCCAAACCAATTTATAAATCGCCATTAGTGCATCAGAAATTCTGTATTTCTCGAAGTTATCTTCAATTTCAGCCAATGTCTTTTGCAGCTTCGCTTCATACCATTCGATGGCTACTTTTGATGATTCTGGTTGTTCAATATTGGCAACTTCCCAACCTTTAATCAAACGGAAAGCATTCCAAATTTTATTAGAGAAACCTTTTCCTTGGTTACATAATTCTTCGTCGAATAAAATGTCATTTCCTGCAGAAGCACTCAATAACAATCCTACACGAACACCATCAGCACCAAATTTTTCAATTAAACCTAGTGGTTCAGGAGAATTCCCTAACGATTTAGACATTTTACGTCCTTGTTTGTCACGTACTAAACCTGTTAAATATACATTAGAGAATGGTTTTTCTCCTGTGTATTCATAACCTGCGATAATCATACGCGCTACCCAGAAGAATAAAATATCTGGACCTGTTACTAAATCATTGGTTGGATAGTAATACTTGAATTCCTCGTTTTCAGGGTCCATCATTCCACCAAAAACAGAAATTGGCCATAACCAAGAAGAAAACCAAGTATCTAGTGCGTCAGGGTCCTGACGTAAATCGTTTACTGTTAAATTAGCGTTTCCTGTTTTTGTTTTCGCTAGCTCAAGCGCTTCATTAATGCTCTCAGCAACTACGAAATCTTCTTTTCCATCGCCATAATAATAAGCTGGAATTTGTTGACCCCACCATAACTGACGCGAAATATTCCAATCGCGAATGTTGTTTAACCAATGCGCATACGTGTTATTAAAACGAGAAGGATGTAACTTTATCTGGCTCTGCCCTGTTCGCTGTTCGCTCGAGTCATCTGATTCTAAAACGGCTTTGATGGCTGGTTTTACTAACTCGTCCATTTTTAAGAACCATTGGTCAGATAATCTTGGTTCGATTACCGCTTTCGTTCTTTCAGAAGTTCCCACGTTGTTTACGTGATTTTCTACTTTTACTAAAGCGCCAATAGTTTCTAATTCTTTCTCGATTTCCTTACGAACATCAAAACGATCTTTACCTTCATAATGTAATCCGAATGAATTTAAAGTAGCATCTTCGTTAAAAATATCGATGATTTCTAAACCGTGTTTTTCGCCAAGTGTTTTATCGTTTACATCGTGCGCAGGCGTAACTTTTAAACAACCTGTACCAAATTCCATATCTACATATTCGTCGAAAATAATAGGAATTACGCGGTTGCAAATAGGCACAATGGCTTTTTTACCTTTTAAATGGAAATAACGCTCGTCTTCTGGATGAATACAAATGGCAGTATCTCCTAAAATAGTTTCAGGACGTGTGGTTGCAATCGTTACAAACTCATTACTTCCTTCAATTTGGTATTTTAAATGGTATAATTTCCCTTGTCTTTCTTCGTAAATAACTTCTTCATCAGACAACGTAGTTTTAGCTTCTGGATCCCAGTTTACCATACGATAACCGCGATAAATTAATCCTTTGTTGTATAAATCAACAAACGATTTGATTACCGAAGCACTCATGTCTTCGTCCATAGTGAATTTGGTTCTGTCCCAATCGCATGAACAACCTAATTGTTTCAATTGCTCTAAGATAGTTCCACCGTATTTTTCTGTCCAATCGAAAGCATGTTTTAAAAACTCTTCACGCGATAAATCGGATTTATTAATTCCTTCCGATTTTAATTTCGCTACTACTTTCGCTTCGGTTGCAATAGAAGCGTGATCCGTTCCTGGAACCCAACACGCGTTGAATCCTTTTAAACGTGCACGACGAATTAATACGTCTTGAATAGTATTATTTAGCATGTGCCCCATATGCAACACTCCGGTTACGTTTGGTGGCGGAATTACAATAGTATATGGTGTTCTATGGTCGGGCGTTGAATGAAAATATTTGTTTTGCATCCAATAGTCGTACCATTTCTTTTCTACTTGTTTGGCATCAAATTGAGCTGGAATCATTTTATGTTAGATGTTAGATGTTAGATGTTAGATGTTAGATGTTTTTTACACTCTAAATTCTAAAATATTATTAATAAGTATACAAAAATAAATTTAGTTTACCACTTAGCCCCGATAGAACAAGCACCGTGTGCAAGTGATAGCGGGAATAAGGTTTACAAATACAAACGGCAGACTCGCTGCGAAAAAATATTTTGGTACACTTTTTGTAAATTTAAATGCAAAAGTAACGATATCTACTAAAATAAAAAAGTTAAATTACTTGTTAGTAGTTTTTAAAGTACATATTTTTACGATAACCCAAAATATAAAATGATGAAAAAATTATTTAATTTACTAATACTTTTTGTTGGTTTATTTGTTTCTGCCCAAGAAGGCGCTAAAATTGAATTTAAAACGGAAACTATAAACTATGGTGACGTTGTGAAAGGTAAAGATGATGGTGTTCGCGAATTTATTTTTACAAATACTGGAGATGCTCCTCTTATTATTAAAGATGTAAAATCGAGCTGTGGTTGTACGGTTCCTACTAAACCAACGGAACCTATTATGCCTGGTAAAAGTGATAAAATTGTGGTTAAATACAATATGAATCCAGGTCCGATTAGTAAAACGCTTACTGTTGAAACCAATGCTGTTAATAAACCAAATGGTATTATTCCGTTAAGAATAAAAGGAAATGTAATTCAGGATAAAAAATAAAAAAGGCTCTCAAATTGAGAGCCCTTTTTATAGTATTTTTTCAAGATAAAATTCAAATTCTAAAAGTTTTCCATCTCTTTCGACTAGAATTTTTATTTTTTTTCCTTCTTCCGATTGAAACAATTCAGTAATTTTTTGAATGGTATAATTGTGACTACTTTTATTGTTGATCTTTATTATTATATCTCCTGCCAATAGGCCTGCTTTAGCTGCTGGAGAATTTTCTCTTACTTCATAAATTTGAAAATTAGGTTTAAGGGTGTATTTATAGTTATATACTTTACTTATATATTCTGTTGCGTTTACTTCTCCTTTACCACTAACATTTGTGAAACTGTCTAACTCTTTTACCCATTGTTGTCCAAAATGATGTACTTCTAAACCAGACATATTATAATTAAAAGGTTCATTAAAAAGATTATTTTGTTTGTAATAAAAAAATGATTTTTGTAATCTAAAATCCAATTAAATCTCTTAATTATTTCTCCTCCTAAAGAGCCGTCCCTTCCTTTAAATAAATCTAACTCACTTAATTTTATATCTGGATAAGAAACTAATGCATGATGTAGAATAAATTTGTCTAATTGCAAACTTTCTATTCTAGACTTTTTTCCCTTTACGTCTCCGCTTAACCCTCTTCCTAAAAAATCTATAAAATATCGTTCCTTACATTTAATTGAATCACTTTCAAAAAGCCACAAACCATCGCCTAATCCACTATCAAATAGCAATTTGGCATTGTGATTTTCATCACTATTTTCAATTTTTAAATTTACATAAGGTTTATTTTGATAAATTTCAATTTGAGTCTTTTCATATCTACTCATTTTTTTTGTGATAGTTTCAAAATCTTTGTATAAGTAAAGTTTCTTTTTGGAATAATTTATTTCAACTAAAAAATCTTTAAAAAAAGAAGAACCAATAATTCCATTTATTTGTATACCAAGCTTGTCAATTAAGCTTATATCTTGGTTAGTAACCAATAAAACTTGAAAATTTCTATCTACTAAACCGTTTATTTCAAACTTATTCTTCTCTGAAATATAAGCATTTAGCTCTTTTCCATATCCCAAACCCCGAATACTAATTGTTTTTGGATTATAAAAAGCTATACTATCATTTTTTGGAAAACTAAACATAAGATTCTTTTCTGAACCTGTATCCAGAATCATTTTTAAATCAACATCATTTACTTTTACATCTACAATTATTAAATTGTAAATCAATTCAAATGGAATTTCAATCTTATTTTTATGAGAAATCCAGTTCAGTTGGGCAAAAGTACACTGACTAATAAATAATATGAAAAGTAATCTTAACATTAAGTAATAATTATTGTAACAATTTACTACATATTTAATGCTAAAAAAAATATTTTTATAATTATTTAACAAAAAACAATATAAAAATTAAATACAAACAAATACCTATTAAAAGTGTACTTATCTAATTGTTAAAAGAATACACTAAATAAATTAAGCTAACATAAGTTGTTATTTATTTTATAAAGAGCGAAAAAAAATGCAATTTTGCAATTCCAAACAAACAAATTATGCCAAAAATATCAAACAAAGGGCAACAAATGCCTGAATCTCCTATTAGAAAACTGGTTCCCTATTCGGAAGCAGCAAAGAAAAAAGGTCACAAAGTGTATCATTTAAATATTGGTCAGCCCGATATTAAAACTCCAGATGTCGCTATTAATGCCGTTAAAAATGCAAACATTGAAGTATTAGAATATTCTCATTCTGCTGGTTTTGAAAGCTACAGAAATAAACTTTCGCAATATTACAAAGCTCACGGATTACCAATCGATACTCAAGATATTATCATTACAACTGGTGGTTCTGAAGCTTTATTATTCGCCTTAGGAAGCACAATGGACACTAATGATGAAATTATTATTCCAGAACCATTTTATGCAAATTATAACGGATTTTCAACTGCATCGGGTGTAAAAGTTGTTCCTGTTATGTCTTCTATAGAAGATGGTTTTGCTTTACCTCCAATCGAAGCTTTCGAAAAATTAATTACACCTAAAACTAAAGCTATCTTAATTTGTAATCCTGGAAATCCTACGGGTTATTTATATTCTCAAGAAGAAATCTTAAAATTAGCAGAAATAGTAAAGAAACATGATTTATTCTTAATTGCTGATGAAGTTTACAGAGAGTTTACTTATGACGGATTTAAACATTTCTCGGTTATGAATGTAGAAGGTTTAGAACAACATGCTATTATGATCGATTCGGTTTCTAAACGTTATAGTATGTGTGGAGCAAGAATTGGTTGTATTGTTTCTAAAAATAAAGAAGTTATGGCAACAGCGATGAAATTTGCTCAAGCGCGTTTAAGTCCACCAACTTATGCTCAAATTGCTAGTGAAGCTGCTTTAGAAACGCCACAATCTTATTTTGATGAAGTAATTACTGAATATAAAGACCGAAGAGATACTTTAGTTAACGAATTAAATAAAATTCCTGGTGTTACAGTTGCAGTACCTAAAGGTGCATTCTATTGTATTGCTAAATTACCAGTTAAAAATGCTGACAACTTTGCGCAATGGTTATTAGAGAGTTACGATTTTAATGGCGAAACTGTAATGGTAGCCCCAGCGGCTGGCTTTTACTCTACTCCAGGCGTAGGTTTAGATGAAGTTCGAATTGCTTATGTTTTAAAGAAAGAAGATTTAATTAAATCTGTACAAATATTAAAAGAAGCACTAGCTGTTTATAATAATTAGAAGCTTATTCCCGCTGTACGTGCTACAAGGTAGCTTACTTCCATCGGGGCTATAAAACAAAAAAGCCACTCAAATGAGTGGCTTTTTTGTTGTTTTATTATCTATCTTTTTAATGAAAAATGCGCTTTAAACTCTTTCATTATTCCATTCTCTTCATATTCTAAACTAAACCAATAGTCTGTCGATGGTAACGGTTTCCCATTCAATGTTCCATCCCAACCATTGCCTTGGTTCGCTCCTAAAGTATTAATCTGTTTGATTAACTTTCCATATCTATCAAAAATATACAACTTAGCATTCTCTTGTTCTAAACCAATGATATTCCATGTGTCATTATAGCCATCTCCATTTGGTGTAAAGAATTTTGGATAATCTACTACCAATACCGGAATTGTAAAGTATGTACATCCTTGGGTATCTACTACTGTTACAGTATGTGGTCCTGCTGATACTCCTGTAAACACATTTGAACTCTGGAACTCCCCTTCATCTAATTGATATTCTAAGGTTCCGTTTCCATCTGTTACTGTTATCGTTACAACTCCACTGCCTGTAAAGAACTCAGTAACTACTACTGTTGCATTAGCTAATGTCGCTGGATTTGTCTCTATTACAGTTACTGTATTTGAAACTCCTGAACAATTCGTTCCTAATAACACATCTACATTAGTAACTACCACATAGTAATCTCCCGCCATTACTACTTCATAGTAAGGTGTTGTTGTTGTGCCTAATGATATATCTCCTGCAGTATCTACCATAAACCATTCATATTCATAATCTCCTCCTAATGGTAAAACTCCTGCATTTAACCAATATGTTTGGTAAACTTGACCATCTTGTACACATATTGCGCCATCATGTAACTGAACTTGTGGATTGGGATGAATATCAACGGTCGCTGTAAATGGATCACTCTTACATCCATTTAAGTCAACCCAAACGGTAAAAGTCGCTTGGCCCGATACTAATGAATCTACTAATGTAAAAGCTTGGTTTAAATTCAATGAATTTGTCGTAGTGACTCCACTTAGTATACCTCCTACTACATCTGCATTGGTTAACACTAAATCCCATCCAAAAGTAATATTGGTATCTGGATGTGAATAATTTAAATTTATACTCGCTCCATCACAAATAGATGTTGGCGTTATGATAGGATTGTAAACTGGTTTTGGATTTACATAAACTGTAAAATCTATTGTATTAGCACTTTCACATGATCCTATAAAAGCATGTAATCTATACACTACTACGCCTTGTAAAGTACCACTTACGGATAAGGTCTGAGCTATAGTATCTCCTGTACCATTACTCGCTCCTACCACTCCATTTACATTTGAGATTACTTCCCATGTAAAATTAACATTTGGATAGCTACTCGAAATCTCAATATTAGTTGTCTCTCCTGAACAAATTGTTTGTTCCTCTGGTGAATTTGGACTCACCATGATATCTGGACGTGGATTTACCGTAACATCAATATCATGGAAACTACTTGTACATGAACCATTGTCTGCATAAAAACGGATGTTAACTACTCGAGGAGTTTCTATTCCACTAAATAATGTCAATATAGCATCTGTAAAACTTGTCCCTTGACCTGATATTAATCCATTTACCTCATTTGCATTTACGATCCAATTTAATGTCTCACCTGTTTGTAAGCCCGTTACAACTATATTTGTCATATCTCCATCACAAATACTCGGGCTGTTATTCGTTACTACTATTGAAGGCGTACTAATCATACCGTTAGTAGTAAAATTAGAATCAATAGAACAGTTACTATTTGAAACTGTCAATGTATAATTTGTACCAAAAACTTCTCCAGTAATATTACCATTAGTATCATAAGAAGGTCCTAACGGTGCAAATGTATAATTTAAAGTCGAATCAAAATTTGAGATATAGCTGTAACCATCAGTAGTACAAGTTGGATTAATTGTTGTAATTATTGCTGCACTTGGTGTTGGATACATTTGTTGTATATTAAATTGAGGAGTAGTTGTAGAAAAACATGGTGAAATTGTACTTTGAGCATAAACTACATAATCGGTATTGAATTGCATATTCAAAATTTCTCCAGTTGTTAAATCTACAGTAGGACCCGATGGTGAAAAAATATAATTCACATTAGCTTCTAAATTACTAATAATTTTAATTTCATTACTCGAACAAGAAACAGGCGTTGAAGTCAAAACAATAGGTTCACTTGGCTGAGCCAACATTTCGTCATTTGAAAAATTAGATGTATAATTCGAATAACAATCACCATTAAAGGCTCTCACAGTATAATTTTGACCAAAGACCATACCTAACACGTTTCCACTTACATCTACTGTTGGGCCAGCTGGATTAAAATCATAAATCATTCCTGAAACATAATTTACAATTTCACTATAGCCATCAGAGCTACAAGTAGCTGAAATTGTTTGAATTACTGGATCAGCCGGTGTTATTAACATTTCTTGGATTGTAAATGGAGACGAAAAAACTGACATGCAAGTACCATTATCTCCCTTTATTTCATAAGGTGTATTAAAATTAAATCCTAAAATATTACCTGAGCCATCTACAACTGGTCCTGGAGGATTAAATTCATAACTATCAATTCCGTTAAAATTACTGATAACTGCATTACCATCTGAAGTACAAGTTGCAGGAGTAACAGTAACAACAGGTATATCAGGTATAGGAGATACTACAACAGTTATTTGACGTCTAAAACTTTCACAACCTTCTACATTCGTTTGAGATACCCAATAATTAAAATTACCTTGAACAGCTGTTGAAGGAGTTGGTGCTGTTGCACTTGCAGTTCCACCTGTAGCAGTTGTATACCAATTTAATGTATTTCCTGGTAAATCTGGTGTTGCAGATAAAGCAGTTGCGGTATCTCCTATACAATAAATCACAGGACTTGTAACTGTTGGTAAGCCTGGCGATGGTTTTACTTCAATTTGAATCGATTCAGGTGCAGATGCACACGCAGTTCCTAATCCAATTTGATAGTTAACTGTATGAATACCAACACCTGCTACAGAAGGATAAAACAAACCGGTTGATGTTACTCCTGGTCCTGACCAGTTTCCACCATTATTTACAGAAGTTAGTTGATAAGCAATATCATTTACACAAAAAGGTCCTGCTGGATTAATCGTTGCATCAGGGCTTGCAAACTCTGCAGAATTTGCTGTATTACCTAAATCAATTGTAAAGTTAGTTGAAGCTCCACTCCAATTTTCTACAACAATCATTAAAGTCTGACCAGCTGTTACATAAGGCGCAGGAACAGAAGATGCACAAGCAAATGCATTTCCTAATTGATTACAACCGTTACTATTACTCGCATAATTACATTGTATTTCATTTGCCGAATTTTGGATAGCAGCACATGGAGACATTCCTGAAGGAACATTAAAAACAGCTACATCTAAAAATCCAGTACTTGCATTACCATTAATCAGCATATTTAAAAAACCCGATTGTGCTACATATGTAGTAATATAAGCTACCGTATTTCCAGGAAGTAAATCTAAACAAGATGTACTAGCAGGACTTTGAGTTACAAATGAAAATGTAGGATTTGTCGATAAATCACAAGCTACCACATTTGTTGTACATTGCGCTTTTGTAATAGTAGTTACTAAAATTAGAACTAGACCACATACAATTGATTTAAAATTCAACTTCATAAAAAATAATTATTGTGTTGGTAAAAAAGCAAATATAAAAAAAGCCACTCAAATGAGTGGCTTTTTTGTTGTTTTATTATCATCGTTTTAATGAAAAATGCGCTTTAAACTCTTTCATTATTCCATTCTCTTCATATTCTAAACTAAACCAATAGTCTGTCGATGGTAATGGCTTCCCATTCAATGTTCCATCCCAACCATTGCCTTGGTTCGCGCCTAAAGTATTAATCTGTTTGATCAACTTTCCATATCTATCAAAAATGTACAACTTAGCATTCTCTTGTTCTAAACCGATGATATTCCATGTATCATTATAGCCATCTCCGTTTGGTGTAAAGAATTTTGGATAATCTACTACCAATACCGGAATTGTAAAGTATGTACATCCTTGGGTATCTACTACTGTTACAGTATGTGGTCCTGCTGATACTCCTGTAAACACATTTGAACTCTGGAACTCCCCTTCATCTAATTGATATTCTAAGGTTCCGTTTCCATCTGTTACTGTTATCGTTACAACTCCACTGCCTGTAAAGAACTCAGTAACTACTACTGTTGCATTAGCTAATGTCGCTGGATTTGTCTCTATTACAGTTACTGTATTTGAAACTCCTGAACAATTCGTTCCTAATAACACATCTACATTAGTAACTACCACATAGTAATCTCCCGCCATTACTACTTCATAGTAAGGTGTTGTTGTTGTACCTAATGATATATCTCCTGCAGTATCTACCATAAACCATTCATATTCATAATCTCCTCCTAATGGTAAAACTCCTGCATTTAACCAATAAGTTTGATAAACTTGTCCGTCTTGTACACATATTGCGCCATCTTGTAACTGAACTTGTGGATTGGGATGAATATCAACGGTCGCTGTAAATGGATCACTCTTACATCCATTTAAGTCAACCCATACTGTAAAAGTCGCTTGGCCCGATACTAATGAATCTACTAATGTAAAAGCTTGGTTTAAATTCAATGAATTTGTCGTAGTGACTCCACTTAGTATACCTCCTACTACATCTGCATTGGTTAACACTAAATCCCAGCCAAAAGTTACATTCGCATTAGGGTGTGAATAATTTAAATTTATACTCGCTCCATCACAAATAGCTGTTGGCGTTATAATAGGATTGTAAACTGGTTTTGGATTTACATAAACTGTAAAATCTATTGTATTTGCACTCTCACATGATCCTATAAAAGCATGTAATCTATACACTACTACGCCTTGTAAAGTACCACTTACGGATAAGGTCTGAGCTATAGTATCTCCTGTACCATTACTCGCTCCAACCACTCCATTTACATTTGAGATTACTTCCCAACTAAAAGTTACATTAGGATAAGTACTCGAAATCTCAATATTAGTTGTCTCTCCTGAACAAATTGTTTGCTCCTCTGGTGAATTTGGACTCACCATGATATCTGGACGTGGATTTACCGTAACATCAATATCATGGAAACTACTTGTACATGAACCATTGTCTGCATAAAAACGGATGTTAACTACTCTAGGAGTTTCTATTCCACTAAATAATGTCAATATAGCATCTGTAAAACTTGTCCCTTGACCTGATATTAATCCATTTACCTCATTTGCATTTACGATCCAATTTAATGTCTCACCTGTTTGTAAGCCCGTTACAACTATATTTGTCATATCTCCATCACAAATACTCGGGCTGTTATTCGTTACTACTATTGAGGGAGTTGGTAACATTTGATTAATCATAAACGAACTCGAATTCGAAGATGAACAAGAACCATTATCTGCATAAACTGTATAAGTTACGCCATAAATCATATTGGTTATTTCACCATTAGCTTGAACCGATGGCCCAACAGGAGTAAATATATAAGTTAATCCAGAAACAAAATTTGTTACGGTACTAATACCATCAGACGAACAACTTTCCGTAATTGTATTTATAATTGGGACTACTGGTAAAGTCAACATTGCATCATTTGTGAAACTAACAGATGATGATGAACTACAACTTCCGTTATCGGCAACAACCGTATATGAAGTGCCCGGTGTCATGCCACTTATTAAACCTGTTGCATCTACACTTGGTCCCGAAGGCGTAAATACATACGTTAATCCTGATGTATAATCTGTTATTGTGCTAACCCCGTCTGATGTACAAGTTGCTGCAATTGTATTTATTGTAGGAACTGCTGGTGTTGCTAACATGGCATCGTTTGTAAATGATGATGAAGCTACAGAACTACAACTTCCGTTATCAGCATAAACTGTATAACTCGTACCTACAACCATACCGCTTATTAAGCCCGTTGCATCAACACTTGGTCCTGAAGGCGTAAATATATAAGTTACACTTCCGTCATAATTTGATATTGAACTTATCTCATCTGAACTACAATCTGCAGCTACACTCGAAACAGTTGGAACTGCTGGTGTTGTCAACATGGCATCATTTGTGAAACTAACAGATGATGATGAACTACAACTTCCGTTATCGGCAACAACCGTATATGAAGTGCCCGGTGTCATGCCACTTATTAAACCTGTTGCATCTACACTTGGTCCCGAAGGCGTAAATACATACGTTAATCCTGATGTATAATTTGTTATTGTGCTAACCCCGTCTGATGTACAAGTTGCTGCAATTGTATTTATTGTAGGAACTGCTGGTGTTGCTAACATGGCATCGTTTGTAAATGATGATGAAGCTACAGAACTACAACTTCCGTTATCAGCATAAACTGTATAACTCGTACCTACAACCATACCGCTTATTAAGCCCGTTGCATCAACACTTGGTCCTGAAGGCGTAAATATATAAGTTACACTTCCGTCATAATTTGATATTGAACTTATCTCATCTGAACTACAATCTGCAGCTACACTCGAAACAGTTGGAACTGCTGGTGTTGTCAACATGGCATCATTTGTGAAACTAACAGATGATGATGAACTACAACTTCCGTTATCGGCAACAACCGCATATGAAGTGCCCGGTGTCATGCCACTTATTAAACCTGTTGCATCTACACTTGGTCCCGAAGGCGTAAATACATACGTTAATCCTGATGTATAATTTGTTATTGTGCTAACCCCGTCTGATGTACAAGTTGCTGCAATTGTATTTATTGTAGGAACTGCTGGTGTTGCTAACATGGCATCGTTTGTAAATGATGATGAAGCTACAGAACTACAACTTCCGTTATCAGCATAAACTGTATAACTCGTACCTACAACCATACCGCTTATTAAGCCCGTTGCATCAACACTTGGTCCTGAAGGCGTAAATATATAAGTTACACTTCCGTCATAATTTGATATTGAACTTATCTCATCTGAACTACAATCTGCAGCTACACTCGAAACAGTTGGAACTGCTGGTGTTGTCAACATTGCATCATTTGTGAAACTAACAGATGATGATGAACTACAACTTCCGTTATCGGCAACAACCGTATATGAAGTGCCCGGTGTCATGCCACTTATTAAACCTGTTGCATCTACACTTGGTCCCGAAGGCGTAAATACATACGTTAATCCTGATGCATAATTTGTTATTGTGCTAACCCCGTCTGATGTACAAGTTGCTGCAATTGTATTTATTGTAGGAACTGCTGGTGTTGCTAACATGGCATCGTTTGTAAATGATGATGAAGCTACAGAACTACAACTTCCGTTATCAGCATAAACTGTATAACTCGTACCTACAACCATACCGCTTATTAAGCCCGTTGCATCAACACTTGGTCCTGAAGGCGTAAATATATAAGTTACACTTCCGTCATAATTTGATATTGAACTTATCTCATCTGAACTACAATCTGCAGCTACACTCGAAACAGTTGGAACTGCTGGTGTTGTCAACATGGCATCATTTGTGAAACTAACAGATGATGATGAACTACAACTTCCGTTATCGGCAACAACCGTATATGAAGTGCCCGGTGTCATGCCACTTATTAAACCTGTTGCATCTACACTTGGTCCCGAAGGCGTAAATACATACGTTAATCCTGATGTATAATTTGTTATTGTGCTAACCCCGTCTGATGTACAAGTTGCTGCAATTGTATTTATTGTAGGAACTGCTGGTGTTGCTAACATGGCATCGTTTGTAAATGATGATGAAGCTACAGAACTACAACTTCCGTTATCAGCATAAACTGTATAACTCGTACCTACAACCATACCGCTTATTAAGCCCGTTGCATCAACACTTGGTCCTGAAGGCGTAAATATATAAGTTACACTTCCGTCATAATTTGATATTGAACTTATCTCATCTGAACTACAATCTGCAGCTACACTCGAAACAGTTGGAACTGCTGGTGTTGTCAACATTGCATCATTTGTGAAACTAACAGATGATGATGAACTACAACTTCCGTTATCGGCAACAACCGTATATGAAGTGCCCGGTGTCATGCCACTTATTAAACCTGTTGCATCTACACTTGGTCCCGAAGGCGTAAATACATAAGTTACACTTCCGTCATAATTTGATATTGAACTTATCTCATCTGAACTACAATCTGCAGCTACACTCGAAACAGTTGGAACTGCTGGTGTTGTCAACATTGCATCATTTGTGAAACTAACAGATGATGATGAACTACAACTTCCGTTATCGGCAACAACCGTATATGAAGTGCCCGGTGTCATGCCACTTATTAAACCTGTTGCATCTACACTTGGTCCCGAAGGCGTAAATACATACGTTAATCCTGATGTATAATTTGTTATTGTGCTAACCCCGTCTGATGTACAAGTTGCTGCAATTGTATTTATTAGAGGAACTGCAGGCATATTATTAATAATAATACTTCCTGTTAAAGGTCCAATATTACTAATACATCCTAAAGTTGAAATTCCATAGTTAAAAGTACCAGTCTCTGTTGGTGTACCTGTAATTGTTAATTGGCTACCAACAATATTAACCGATAAACCAGCTGGTAAATTTGGAGTAAATTGTAAATCAAAAGATGTTGCATCACCTCCATAATTGTAAACAATATCTGCTATTGAATTTCCTAAACAAATGGTTTGAGAAGCTGGTCCAAAATTCGTATCTAAAGCTAAAGAACAAGAAGAACAATCTTGAATAATAATTTCAACTGGAGTTGTATCATACGCAGGACAAGTAGATGTAGCATCTATATGATATACCACACTATATGTTCCTACCGCACTAGTTGCTGGAGTAATTTCACCAGTAGTTGTATCTATAGATAAACCAGTTGATGGAGTTACCACAAAATTACCTGTTAATGGTGCAACTGTATTCGTAGAAGGTAAATAAGTATTTGTATCACTTGTACAATATGGCGAACCTGTATAACCTATATCTCCACTTGGATCTGCTTGAACAACTAAATCGAATGAACGATATTGAATACATCCATTAGTCCAAAAATCTTGAACAGCTACCCAAATAGTTTCTCCACCATTTGATAAGTAATTAGACAGTTCCCCTGGGTTGGTTCCAGGCTGTATAAATGGAAAACCAGCTACAGCATCGGCGTAGCTTGTATGATAGGTTATAAAATAATCATTAGGATCTTGTGCATTTGGTGGATCTGCTAAATTTAACATAAAAGCATCTTGATCCAAATCAAAACTAAAAGGCCCCGTACCTGTTGCACAAATTACAATATCTTCTGGTTCGTTAAACAAAACAAATGGTTCAGGACCAACTGTAATTGTATCTGAAACTGTTCTAATTGTGGTATCACATTGTGTGTAACTAACAACTGCCGTATAGTCGGTATCAACAGTAGGACAAACTGTAATAGTTGTTAAACCAGTACTACCCGCTATTGGATTACCATTTTCTAACCAAGAAATTTGAGCTGTATTCACATTTCCATCTGGAACGAAACGCCAAGCTTCAGTAGTAGCATTCCAAGTTCCTAAATTTCTACCTGGGGCTGCCATCCCCTGAGAACCCGATGCATTTAAAATTCCTAAAACTCCTAAACCATTATTCCAACTACTACATGATTGTCTTCTTATTACATTTACATCAATAATATTAGAAGTCTCATATATTACTATTTGTGTAGTTTGCATACCACTACTTGTACAAGCGCCTAAATACAAAGGTAATTCATTAAAATTAACTACAAATTTTCTATTAGGAGCATCACCTTCCTCATAAAAATTTACATTTTGTACTGAAGGATTTGTAACTGGGCCAAGTGGTGCTGGTCGTATATTAGTATCTTGATAAACTCCATAAATAGCATTTCTATAAGGGATATTAGTTGTTGGTATTGGACTACTAGACCTTAGGTCCCAATCACAATAATTAATATTTGGCGGTTGTGTAAAAGTAATAAGCCCATTTGTACCCACCCATACTCGATCATAATATTGACCATAAAAACAAAACCTAAATGCTAAGTTATGTTCGGCCCAAGAATCATCTTGATTTGCATCCATTACCGTTCCACCTAAAAGACCTGCTGGCGCAAACGGTATTGATTCAATTCTGTAATTTGTTGTGGTTTCAACCGGAGTAAAAGTAGCATTTAAATCCACACAATCACCCGAATTACAGACAGGTAAAGGATCTTGAATATCTACCGAAACTTCTTGCGCAAAAGTCTCATTCAAAAATCCTACTAAAAATACTGCAAAAAGTAATATTTTTTTCATAATTTGTTGTTAGTATTGCTTTGGTAATTGACAAATTTAATAAATTATTAACAGTAACCCCCACATTTAATAACATAATAATAAAAATTAACAATATAGTTCAGGGAAGTTAAAAAACTTACATTGTGAAAAATAATTTATTATTAATGATTTATTGGTTAATTGATTATCTTTGCACTTCGAAAAAATTGCCTTATTTAATACTTAAATAATGAACCATAACGAAGAATTAAACGAAGAATTAGGTCATAATCATATTGCAACAAGCGCAGAAACACCGCTTAGAAAAGATGCATTTGATAAAACTGATGAAGAAAAAATAGAATCAATTAAAAAAGATGTTGAAAACATTCTAATTACTTTAGGAATGGATTTAACAGACGATAGTTTAAAAGGAACACCAAATCGTGTTGCTAAAATGTTTGTAAAAGATATATTTGGAGGATTAAACCCAACCAAAAAGCCTAGTTCTTCTACTTTTGAAAATAAATACAAATATGGCGAAATGCTTGTAGAGAAAAACATTGTAGTTTATTCTACTTGTGAACACCACTTACTTCCTATTGTTGGTAGAGCTCATGTAGCTTATATTTCTAATGGAACTGTTGTTGGGCTTTCTAAAATGAATAGAATTGTTGATTATTATGCTAAAAGACCTCAGGTTCAAGAGCGTTTAACTATTCAAATTGTTCAAGAATTACAAAAAGTTTTAGGCACTGATGATGTAGCTTGTGTTATTGATGCAAAACACCTTTGTGTAAATTCAAGAGGAATTCGCGATATTGAAAGTAGTACTGTTACTGCAGAATTTGGCGGAAAATTCAAAGAAGACAAAGTAAGAAGAGAATTCTTAGATTACATTAAATTAGAAACTAAATTTTAATATCAATTTTGTAAATAAACCCGAAATGGCTTTATATAAATCACAAAACTTAGAAGTATACAATACATTAACCGGCAAAAAAGAAGCATTTCAACCATTGCATGAAGGGCAAATAGGAATGTATGTTTGTGGCCCTACAGTTTATAGTAATGTACATTTGGGTAATGTGAGGACTTTTATGAGCTTCGATGTTATTTACAGATATTTACTTCATTTAGATTACAAAGTAAGATATGTAAGAAATATTACTGACGCTGGACATTTAACAGACGATGGAAATGTTGAAAATGATCGTTTTGTAAAACAATCTAAATTAGAAAAGCTAGAACCAATGGAAATTGTACAGAAATACACTGTCGATTTTCACAAAGTTTTAGATGCTTTTAATTTTTTACCGCCAACGATTGAACCTACTGCAACTGGACATATTATTGAACAAATCGAATTAACTCAAAAATTGATTGAATTAGGTTTTGCCTATGAAAGTCAAGGTTCAGTTTATTTCGATGTTCAAGCTTACAATGCAAAAGGTTTAAATTATGGTGAGTTAAGCAATAGAAATATTGAAGATTTATTTGCTAATACTAGAGATCTTGATGGACAAAACGAAAAGAAAAATCCTCAAGATTTTGCACTTTGGAAAAATGCTTCACCAGCACATATTATGCGCTGGAACTCTCCTTGGGGAGCTGGTTTTCCTGGTTGGCATTTAGAATGTACTGCAATGAGTACTAAATATTTAGGCGAAACTTTTGATATTCACGGAGGCGGAATGGATTTAAAATTCCCTCATCACGAATGTGAAGTTGCACAAGGAAAAGCTTGTAACGGAGTTAATCCAGTAAAATATTGGATGCATACAAACATGCTTACCATGAACGGATTACGCATGAGTAAATCTACTGGTAACTATATTTTACCAATGGAATTAGTAAATGGAAATAATACTTTCTTCGAAAAACCATTTCATCCTAATGTAGTTCGTTTTTGCTTTTTACAAGCACATTACAGAAGCGTTTTAGATATTTCTAACGACGCTATGGTTGCAAGTGAAAAAGGATTCATCAGAATTAGCGAAGCTTATAAAACATTACAAAACCTTACATCTTCTTCAAATTCAAGTATCGATATCAATTCTTGGAAACAAAGCTGTTACGATGCTATGAATGATGATTTCAATACGCCTATTTTAATAGCACAATTATTTGAAGGTGTTCGTTTTATCAATTTAGTAAAAGAAGGTAAGGAAACCCTAAATCAAAACGATTTAGAAACGCTACAAAACACTTTTAATGCTTTTGTTATTGAAGTATTGGGACTAAATATCGATGAAAATGCAACTAACTCAAATTCTGGAAACAAATTAAGCGGAGTTGTAGAAATGCTTATCGAAATGAGAAACGATGCTAGAGCTAATAAAAACTGGGCTTTATCAGATGAAATTCGCGATCGTTTATTAGGACTAGGTATTCAACTTAAAGATGGCAAAGAAGGTACTACCTTTAGTGTTAATTAAGCATGAAATGGATAACCAAAATATTAGCATATCCTTTTATTTTCTTGGTTAGATTCTATCAAGTAGCTATTTCACCTTACACACCAGCAGCATGTCGTTATCAACCCACTTGCTCTCATTATACTGTAGAAGCATTAAAAAAGCATGGATTTTTTAAAGGCGGTTGGTTAGCAATTAAAAGAATTGCAAGTTGCCATCCTTGGGGCGGCAGTGGTTACGATCCAGTACCATAAAATTAAGGGCATTACCACGCACAGCGCGGTCAGGCTTTTCGCACTCGCTTCACAAAATTGTGAGAGCTCAAACAATGCTACAATCCTTAATGCAAAAAGTTGGTTATTTTTTAACATCAATATAAATTATTATAAGTATTTTTAGGCACAAATTAAAAATATATGCACGTATTAAATATCGTTTGGAATCCTTCAGAGGGGATAGATTTAGGCTTTTTCATGGTTCGTTATTACAGCTTAATGTTTGTAATTGCATTCGGACTAGGCTGGTATGTTATGAAAGCAATATATCAACGTGAAGGAGAATCATTAGAAAAATTAGACAACCTTTTTGTTTATACTGTTTTAGCGACTTTAATTGGCGCTAGACTAGGACACGTTTTCTTTTACGATTGGGCTTATTTTAAAAATCATTTAGCAGAAATACTTTTGCCTATAAAAGAAACGCCAAACGGCTGGGAATTTACAGGTTTTGCAGGTTTAGCAAGTCATGGCGCAGCAATTGCTATTATTTTAGTCATGTATTTTTACAGTAAAAAAGTAGTTCAAAAACCAATTCTTTGGATTTTAGATAGAATTGTACTTCCAGTTTCTTTAGGTGCTATTTTTGTTCGTTTAGGTAACTTTTTCAATTCTGAAATTGTAGGCCATAAAACTACATCACCTTTCGGAATTAAGTTCATTCGCGACTTCTATTCTCCACGTGAAGCAGTAGAACAAACCGGAATTCAAAACGTTAATGACGCTTATAATGATATCGCTTCAAACCCTCAATTTACGCAATTATTAGAGAATGTTTCACCTAAACATCCTGCTCAATTATATGAAGCAATTGGTTATGTTTTTGTGTTTCTTATTCTTTACTTTTTATATTGGAAAACCGATGCTCGAAATAAATTAGGTTACATTTTCGGAGTTTTCTTAGTTTTACTATGGACTGTTCGTTTTCTAGTAGAATTTGTTAAAGAAAGTCAAGGTGGTTTTGAAAGTGCATTGGGTTTATTTTCAACCGGACAATGGCTAAGTATTCCTTTTATAATTGCTGGTTTTTATTTCATATTTAGAGCCAAAAAAGCATAAAAATCATTTAAAATATAAAAAAAAATAAATCGGGCAAAAGCCCGATTTATTTTTTTATCCTTACTCCTATTCCTAAAACATTAGGCAAATATTCTCTATCAAATTTGTTTTCTATCTGCAAACTATACAAACCTTTATCTAAATTGTAATCTTGTTTTAAAACAGCATATAAATCACAAATATCTCCCACACATTCTCCTAAATCCTTTCCATTTTCTTTGACCTTCACATCTATTGTTTCTTGAAACAAAATTTGCTCATCTTTAAACAAAGTAACTTGCAAAGGAATTACATCAAACTGATACTCATAAATGTGACCTAAATGCAAATCTATATCATAATTAGCTGTTTCTTCAATTGAAAATGTAAGTCGTTTTAAATCATTTTTAGACCATCTATTTTCTTTAAAATCTTTTTGAAATATATCAACTGTATTACTGGAATTACAACTTACCAAACCTAAGAATAAAACAATTATAAACTTTTTCATCTGTACAAAATATTTTAATGAAATTTCTAATTTAAACATCTTCGATTGATTTGCAAATTATATCAATATGCATTTTATATCAACTATTTATAAAAATATCAAGATACAAAAAAAAGTCCTGAATAAATTCAGGACTTTTTTAATTTATATAAAACTATAATTATTAGTCTTCTTTTTTGAATTCAGCCATTTTCTTAGCCTCTTTATCACTCATAGTGTCATTCATAATTGGTGTTGCCACAAATAATGATGAATAAGTACCTACTAAAATACCCACTAAGATAGCGAATACGAAACCTCTAATAGTTTCTCCACCTAAAGCAAAAATTGCAACTAATACCACTAATGTTGTAGCTGAAGTATTAATAGTTCTACTTAATGTAGAGTTTAACGCTTTATTTACTAAACCTTTGAAATCTGGTGAAGAGTTGTAATCTAAATACTCTCTTACACGGTCAAACACAATTACTGTATCATTTAACGAGTAACCAATTACTGTTAAGATTGCCGCAATGAATGCTTGGTCAATTTCCATGTTGAATGGTAAAATTGTATAGAAGAATGAGAAAATACCTAATACAATGATAACGTCATGAGCAACAGCAACTACAGCACCAAGACCAAACTGCCATTTACGGAACGAAATCATTAAGTAAACAAAAACAATAAACAACGAACCTAAAACTGCCCAAATAGAGTTTGTTTTAATGTCTTTAGAAATAGTTCCAGAAACTTTAGAAGCTTGCATAATTCCATACTTTTTACCTTCATAAGAAGTCACGAAATCTTTGTATTCTAAATTAGCTGGTAAATATTTCTTTAAACTTTCGTATAATTTTTCATTTACTTCTTTATCTACTCCTTCTCCTTCTTCGTCAACTTTGTATTTAGTTGTAATTTTCAACTGATTATCGTTACCAAAAACTTTTGCTTCAGCACTTCCAAAAGTAGCTACTAAATCATTTGTAACCTCAGAAGCTACAACTGGTTTTTCGAAACGAACTTGGAATGTTCTACCTCCAACAAAGTCAACACCTTGATTTAAACCTTTAGTAAAGATTGAGAATAAACTTAATGCTACTAAAATACCTGAAACAGTATAAGCAATTTTACGTTTTCCTAAGAAATCGAAGTTTAAGTTTTTAAACCAATTTTTAGTAATAGAAGTTGAGAATACTATATTTTCATTTCTAGTTAAACTCCAATCTAATAATAATCTTGTGATAAATACAGCAGTAAATACTGAAGTAATTACACCAATAATTAATGTTGTAGCGAAACCTTTAATTGGTCCTGTACCAAAAACGAATAAGATAACTGCTGTTAATAAAGTTGTAACGTTAGCATCAACAATTGATGACATTGCACCTTTCCAAGTATATGCATAATTTACAGCTTCATTTACCGGCATACCAGAATCTAATTCTTCTTTTGCTCTTTCGTAAATAATTACGTTAGCATCTACCGCCATACCAATTGTTAATACGATACCTGCGATACCTGGTAATGTTAATACAGCTCCGAAAGAAGCTAAAATTCCGAAAATGAATAAGATATTTACTAATAACGCTAAGTTTGCATAGAAACCTGCTTTACCATAGTAAACTACCATCCATAAAAGTACTAAAGCAAAACCTAAGATAAATGACACTAAACCATTATCAATAGCTTCTTGTCCTAATGAAGGACCAACAACATCTGACTGAACAATTTCTGCAGCTGCAGGTAATTTACCAGCTCTTAAAATGTTTGCTAAGTCTTTTGTTTCGTTGATTGTAAAACTTCCTGAAATTTCTGATTGACCACCAGAAATAGCTCCTCTACTTACACCCGGAGCAGAATATACAATATTATCTAAAACAATTGCAATAGCATTACCTTGTTGAGAAACTTTACCCGTTAACTCTTCCCAAGCTTTTGCACCAGCACCATTCATTTGCATTGAAACAGCTGGTTTACCCATTTGGTCATAAGTGTCTCTTGCTTCAACAATAACACCACCACTTAACGGCGCTTTATTTTCTCTATTTCCTTTGATAGCATATAATTCAACTACATCTCCAGATTTTTCGTTCTCTTTACCCCAATTGAATCTTACGAACGCTAATTCATTTGGTAATAAAGCTTGAATATCACTTCTATTTAAGAAAGAGTTGATTTTAGCTGTATCTTTAGTTTGAGCATATCCTATAACTGAAAAACCTTGTTGTTGTGTAGGTTGTAAAATATCGAATAAAGGATTTTTTTGAACTTTAGTTGTATCTGCTTTATCTGTTAATAAAGAATCGATACCGGAAGCAGATGCTTCTTTAACTTCAGCAACTTCTGTAGTAACTTCAGTTTTCTTTAAAGTTTCATTTGCTTGAATTAAGAAAGGAAATACTTCATCATTCTTGTAAGTTTCCCAAAACTCTAATTGAGCAGTAGATTGTAATAATTTTTTAATACGGTCTACGTCTTTAGCTCCAGGTAATTCTACTAAAATTCTACCTGAACTTCCTAATAATTGAATATTAGGTTGTGTAACACCAAACTTGTCAATACGCTCACGTAATACTTTGAATGCAGACTCTACAGACTCTTGAACTTTTCTTTTAATAATTGGTTCAACTTGAGCATTTGTCATACCCATGTTGATTTCAGTTTCTAAATTTCTGTTACCAAAAATTTCTACTCCTGATAATTTTACATTTGCTTTATTCGCTTCGTTAAAGAAAGCATCGATATAATCTTGATTTCCTTGTTGATTAGCTTTAGCATCTGCAAGCGCTTTGTTAAAAGCAGGGTCTTTAGATCCGTTGGCCAAACCTTTTAAAATGTCTTTAACAGAGATTTGTAACATTACGTTAATACCTCCCTCTAAGTCAAGACCTTTATTGATTTGATTATTTCTAACAAAATCATAAGTATATCCAAATAATGGATAAACTGGTTGTTTAGAAATTGAATCTAAATACGCAACCTCTTTTTTGAAGTCTCCTTTTGCAAAAGCTTTTGCGTCTTTCTCAACTCCATTTGCAACGAATGTAAACGATAACTGGTAAAAACATACCAATGCAAATATTATTGCGAAAAATTTAATTAGTCCTCTATTCTGCATTACTTCTAAAAATTAATTATTCTATATATTTTTTTAAAAAACGGACAAATATATAATTTACAATAGGATTAACCAATTTTATTTTAAATTAAAATTGGTTTTTTTTAAACATTTGTATATTGAAAAGTGCCCATAAAAAAACTGCCAAAGAAACTTTGACAGTTTTTCATATCTAAATTTTATTTTATTAAAGTACCGATTTCAAATCAGCATTCATATTACGAACCGCATCTGCACTTTTTGCAAATAATGCTTTTTCAGCATCATTTAACTGAACATCAACAATTTGCTCAATTCCATTTTTACCAATAATACATGGAACACCTATACAAATATCGTTTTGACCATATTCTCCTTCTAAATAAACAGAACAAGGAATCATACGTTTTTGATCATTTAAAATAGAATCTACTAAATATGCAACAGAGGCACCAGGAGCATACCAAGCAGAAGTTCCTAATAATCCAGTTAAAGTAGCACCACCTACCATTGTAGAAGCAGCAACTTTTTCTAATTCTTCTTGAGATAAGAAATTAGATACAGGTGAACCGTTATAAGAAGCTAATCTTGTTAAAGGAATCATTGTTGTATCTCCGTGACCACCAATTACCATTCCTTGAATATCGTTAGATGGTTTTTGTAATGCTTGAGATAAATAGTATTTAAAACGAGAACTATCTAATGCTCCACCCATACCAATAACTCTGTTTTTTGGTAAACCTGTAGCTTTTAAAGTTAAGTAAGTCATTGTATCCATTGGATTCGAAACAACAACAATAATAGCATTAGGTGAATGAGCTAATACATTATCAGCAACTGATTTTACAATTCCTGCGTTAATACCAATTAACTCTTCACGAGTCATACCTGGTTTTCTTGGAATTCCTGAAGTAATTACAACTACATCACTTCCTGCAGTTTTAGAATAATCATTTGTACTTCCCGAAACTCTTGTATTAAATCCTGTTGTAGTAGCACATTGCATGATATCCATAGCTTTACCTTCAGCAAAACCTTCTTTAATGTCTAACAATACTACTTCACTTGCAATTCCTCTGTACGAAATAACGTCTGCACATGTTGCACCTACATTACCCGCACCAACTATAGTTACTTTCATTATGTAAAATTTAAATTATTAATTAATTGTGTAATTTATTCCAATATTAAGGTTTACAAATTTACCAAATGTAAACGATGTTTTAGCAAAAAACTTACTAAAATGATATACACCAGTCAACTCGCCCATGTAGTTCCATTTTGTATCTTCTAATTGCGGCAGAAGCTGATTTATAGCTGATTCAAAAACCGATGCTTCAGAAGAATTACCTGAAACTCTATAATTAAAATTACTTACGTTTGCTATAAAACTTCCTATAATTTCAAACGCTTGTATATCTTTTGAAACTGCTAATTGAAAATGATAAGTATCTACCTTACTTGTAAATTGATTTAATCCTAAATTTCCGAAATCTGTGTCTACATCTAAAAATTCAAAACTAATTTCTTCATTAGAATACATAGTCATGAAAGATAGATTTATTTTTTTTGATTCTAACGCTGAAAAATACTGACTAAAATTATGTTTTAGACCAAATCCATAAACTTGATAATCACCTCTTTTTAGTTTTGTTCGAGTAGAATATCTTCCTACCACTTCAAAACCATAAGGCAACCCTAAACTCGCTTGCAAATAAGGATAAACCACAGTTTCTTGATTTATTCCTTCTGGTGTTTTAAAACGTATTTCTTGCCCATCTAAATCTCCTACTAAATACACTTGGTTATCATTACCTAATGCAGTTGGAACAGTTGCTTCATTTGCGCCTTCTATTTCAAAAAATTGAAAATCACTATTAGAAATAGCAAACTTTCTATCTCTATTTGGAACAAAGAAAACGTTTGCGTGAACACCTAAATCAAATTGCCATTTTTCTTTCTTTTTAGCAGAATTCATCCAAGAAGAAGACGCTTGATAAACAGCAGCATCAGTAGCAGGAACAATATATTTATCGGAATAGAAAAGGGCATCTGATAACAGATACCCAATTTGTTCGTCTAATGTTTGAGCTTTAGACACAAAGCCTGATAATATTATAAGTATGAAAATCGACCTCTTAAGCATCAATCTTAGCGTAAGCAGCATTTTTCTCAATAAACTCTCTACGAGGTGGCACTTCATCTCCCATTAACATAGAGAAAACTCTATCAGCTTCAGATAAACTATCAATAGTAACCTGACGAAGCGTTCTAAATTCAGGATTTAATGTAGTTTCCCATAACTGCTCAGCGTTCATCTCTCCAAGACCTTTATATCGTTGAACGTTTGCTCCTCCACCGTATTCAGTAGAAATTTGATCGCGTTGCTCATCATTCCAAGCATACGCTTTCTTGTTTCCTTTTTTAACTAAATATAAAGGTGGTTGCGCAATATAAACGTGTCCTCCTTCAATAAGTTCTTTCATGTAACGGAAGAAGAACGTTAAAATTAATGTAGAAATGTGAGAACCATCGACATCGGCATCACACATGATCACTACTTTATGATAACGTAATTTTGATAAATTCAACGCTTTACTATCTTCTTCTGTACCTACTGTAACCCCTAAAGCTGTAAAAATATTTCGAATTTCTTCGTTTTCAAATACTTTATGTTGCATCGCTTTTTCCACGTTCAAAATCTTACCTCGTAAAGGTAAAATAGCTTGGAAAAATCTATCACGTCCTTGTTTTGCAGTTCCACCCGCCGAGTCACCCTCAACAAGGAAAATTTCGCATTTTTCTGGATCTTGTTCCGAACAATCTGATAATTTACCTGGCAATCCTCCGCCACCCATCACGGTTTTACGTTGCACCATTTCGCGTGCCTTTTTAGCAGCGTGACGTGCTTGAGCAGCTAAAATTACTTTTTGAACGATAGTTTTAGCATCATTTGGATTTTCTTCCAAATAATTCTCTAACATTTCCGCAACGGCTTGCGAAACTGGAGAAACTACTTCTCTATTTCCAAGTTTTGTTTTGGTTTGACCTTCGAATTGAGGTTCTGCAACTTTTACAGAAATAATTGCTGTTAAACCTTCACGGAAGTCATCTCCAGAAATTTCGAATTTTAATTTATCTAACAACCCAGAAGCATCGGCATATTTTTTCAACGTTCGCGTTAATCCCATACGGAAACCTTGTAAATGCGTTCCTCCTTCGTGAGTATTGATATTATTTACGTAAGAAAATATATTTTCTGAATAACTATCGTTATAAATTAAAGCTACTTCAACTGGAATTTCGCCTTTATCGTTTTCCATTGAAATTACGTGACCGATAATTGGCACACGGTTTCCATCTAAAAACTTAACGAATTCTTTTAAACCTTCTTGTGAATGGAAAGTTTCTCCTAAGAAATTACCGTCTTTATCAGTTTCTCTTTTATCAACTAAAGTAATTGTAATCCCTTTATTTAAGAAAGAAAGCTCACGTAAACGAGCCGCTAATGTATCGTAAGAATAAACTAAAGTTTGTGTGAAAATTGTACCATCTGGTTTAAAAGTAACCGTAGTTCCTCTTTTATCAGTAGTTCCAATTTGTTTTACCGGATATAAAGCTTTACCTCTTTCATACTCTTGTTCCCAAATTTTTCCTTCTCTGAAAACAGTAGCTTGTAAATGATCAGAAAGTGCATTAACACACGAAACCCCAACACCGTGAAGTCCACCAGAAACTTTATAAGAATCTTTATCGAATTTACCTCCAGCTCCAATTTTCGTCATAACAACTTCAAGAGCAGAAACACCTTCTTTTTTATGAATATCTACCGGAATACCACGACCGTTATCTTCAACAGTAATAGAATTATCTTCGTTTATGGTAACTTTAATCGTATCACAATGTCCAGCTAAAGCTTCATCGATAGAGTTATCAACCACCTCATATACTAAATGGTGTAAACCTCTAACACCAGTATCACCGATATACATGGAAGGACGCATACGTACGTGCTCCATTCCTTCAAGCGCCTGAATACTGTCGGCCGAATAGCCATTCTTCTTTACTTCTTCACTCATATTTTAAATGCTTATACTATCAATTTTATTAACAAACAAATATAACCAATTAGATAGAGAAAAGTCAAAAATTAAGCGCAAAAAGACTTAAAGTTATCAACATTTGTTAATTTCTTGAAACTGTCTTAAATCAATTGAAAATAGCTTTAAATTGAATTTTGATTGTTTTTTTACTTCTCGCCAAAATGTATTTTTACAAAAGTGTCTTAAAATTCGTTATTTAAAGCCGTTTTTTTTAGTAATTTTCGTTCTTAAAATAAAAAGAGGCTTTAATAAGCCTCTACATGAACTTTTGCTACTGCTCTTCCAGATGGATCATTTAAGTTTTTAAACGCTTCATCCCATTCAAGAGCCACTTTTGTACTACAAGCTACACTTGCTTCTTGCGGAACGCTTAAAGCCGCTGCATCGCTTGGAAAATGCTCTGTAAAAATTGAGCGATAATAATATTCTTCTTTTGATGTAGGAGTTTGAATTGGGAATCTAAATTTTGCATTTGCCAATTGTTCGTCTGATACTTCTTTAGCAACAATTTCTTTCAAAGTATCAATCCAACTGTAACCAACTCCATCACTAAATTGCTCTTTTTGGCGCCAAGCTACGCTTTCAGGCAACATTTCTTCAAAAGCTTTACGCAAAACCCATTTTTCCATTCTTTCACCATTTATCATCTTGTCTTGTGGATTAATACGCATGGCTACATCCATAAATTCTTTATCTAAGAAAGGTACTCGTCCTTCAATTCCCCAAGCGGCTAAACTTTTATTAGCACGAAGACAATCATACATGTGTAATTTACTTAATTTACGCACAGTTTCTTCGTGAAATTCTCTAGCATTTGGTGCTTTATGGAAATATAAATAGCCACCAAACAACTCATCTGAACCTTCTCCAGAAAGTACCATTTTAATTCCCATTGATTTAATTACACGCGCCATTAAATACATAGGCGTTGAAGCACGAATTGTAGTTACATCATAGGTTTCAATGTTATAAATTACATCGCGAATGGCATCTAAACCTTCCTGAATTGTAAATTTTATTTCGTGGTGAATGGTTCCGATATGATCGGCTACTTTTTTTGCTGCAGCTAAGTCTGGAGAACCTTCTAGACCTACTGCAAATGAATGTAATTGTGGATACCAAGCATCTTGTTGGTCACCCGATTCAATTCTTTTTTGAGCAAACTTTTTAGCAACTGCAGAAGTAATTGATGAGTCTAAACCTCCAGAAAGTAAAACTCCATAAGGAACATCACTCATTAATTGTCTTTTAACGGCTGCCTCTAAAGCATCTTTTAAAACTTGAATGTTTGTTTCATTGTCTTTTACCGCATCAAATTCTGTCCACTCGCGGTTGTACCATTTTACTAATTCTCCGTCTTTACTTGACATGTAATGTCCTGGAGGAAATAATTCAATTTTTGTACAATATCCTTCTAATGCTTTTAGTTCTGAAGCAACATAAAAAGTTCCAAATTGATCCCAACCAATGTATAACGGAATAATTCCCATGTGGTCGCGAGCAATGAAATATTCATCTTTTTCTACATCATAAATAGCAAATCCAAAAATTCCGTTTAATTCGTCAACAAAACTTGTCCCTTTTGCTTGGTATAATGCTAGAATTACTTCGCAATCGCTTTCTGTTTGAAATTCGAATTTTCCTTCAAACTGTTTGCGTAAATTTCTATGGTTATATATTTCTCCGTTTGCTGCTAGAACTAAACTTTTATCTTTTGTAAATAAAGGTTGTTTCCCAGAAGCTGGATCTACAATAGCAAGACGTTCATGCGCTAATATTGCCTTTTCATTACTAAAAACTCCACTCCAATCTGGACCGCGATGACGAATTTTCTTTGCCATTTCTAAAACCTGAGGTCTTAAAGTTTCTGTTTTTTGCTTTACATCAAATGCACATACAATTCCACACATATTTTTTAATTTAGAATTATGAATTTAGAATTCAAAATATTTTACTTTTTATTATGAAGCAAAGTTGAAGATTTTAGTTTAAAGTTTAAACTATAATTTTATTTTTAATTACAATTTAAAACATAATATTTTAATTTTATTTTAAAATGAAATGTAAATTAAGTTTTTTGATGTAAAAAAGTTAGAGATTGTAATATTAACTTTTCTTTACTCGCATAAAGAAAAGTTACAAAAGAAATGCGTTTTTCACTTTTATAGGTATTTCTGCAAGCAGAACCAACTTTTAAAAACTAAAAACACTACAAGGATTCGTGTTTTATTAACGTTTTTAAAAGTTTATACTGATAAAAGCTTTGCAAAGCTTCGCTTTGCTAGGTTTTTAGAACTAATAAATTTATTGAATGATGTAATTAATTCCGTTGAAGGAAAAGGAATCGTTTGTAGTTTTACCTTTCATCGCAACACCAAGTGGTGATTGCAGTGATAATGCAATAATTTCTTGATTATCGATACTTATTTTCGGTAATGCGGATGAAATATAAAATGTAAATTTATTGGTAATTACTATACTTCCTAAAGTGACAATTGAATTTTGCTTTGAACTATCAATAGATTCTAATAAGGTTAGTTGGTCTAAATTTTCTTTTAGTTTTTGGTTGAGTTTTTCTTGTTCGAGATGCATCATAGACAAAGCAGTTTGCTTCGCCAGTTCGCCTAAAGGCTCGGGTCGTGCTTATCGCCTGCTGAACCTTTTGCATCGTTTTGTGCATCTTCGGCCAAATCGTTAATTTGAATACGAAGCGTTTTGATTTTTTCTTCAAGTAAATGAATATAATGGGAATGGATTTTGGGTTTGGAAATCATTTATTAATGCATAGTATTTTTATCTCTAATTTCAGCACCTACTCTATTAAATTCTAACCTTAATTCAGGTGATAATTGTCCCCAAGTAACTGCTCCATCAGATAACTTCTTAAATAAATAATAATAATCTTCTTCAGAAAGTGGCAATTTTATTTTCAAAAAATTATTTTTATCAATTTTTGTATTTTTTTTCTTTTCCTTTTCTCTTTTAATTAACACATTTAATAATATCCTTTGACCTCGTGTAAAATTTTCATTTTTGAAAGTTGTTTCATCTTGTATTTCATCATTATTATTACTAAAAACCTTTTCTATATTTTTAAATGATGATTCGTTTTTGTAATCATTTATAATATCAAGCTCTCGCTTCTCTTTTTCATAAATTTTAATGCTTAAATAATATAAATAAAAAGTGAAAACTAAACCTAAAATTCCAAACATAAAATTTGAAAAAAGCCAATTGAAAAAACTTACTCTTTCATTGAAATCAAAATCATATTCAACCTTACTAATATTCGGTTTGTCTTTTACATATTCTATCTTAATAAAATCATCTTTAGAGAATTTTTTATTTACATAAGTACTATCTTCTATATTGAAACCATCAAAGGTTTTAAATTGATAAACAATATGATATATATCCAATTCATGATAACTAATTTTCCCACTATAATTATCAGTTTCTGTTTCAAATTTTTCATATTTGGAACTTATAACTTTCCCATTAGTAGACAATTTATCTTTAGTTAAAAAATGAAACTCTTCTGAAGCTTTCTTTCCTTTTTCACTTATATTCCACAACAACAATAAAATTCCTAATATTGGATAAATTGTTGATTTATTAAAAATATATTTTTTTAAAAACATAAAATGAAAAATTACACTTTAATTAAATTGTAAACTTGATGAGATTTCTCACTTTGTTCGAAATGACAAAAAATTAAAAATTAAAAATCAAACTTGTAATTAGCTCCGCCTAAAACTTGTACACCTTGAACTGGGAAATTTGCCCAACGGTTGTATTGTTGGTTTGCTAAATTATTTCCTCTTAAGAAAAATGACAATCTTTCGCTAAAATTGTAACCAACGTGCGCATTTAAATCGAAATAACTATCTAAAGTAATAGTCTTTTGTTCAAATGCTGATAAAGGAAATTGCATAATTTGAATTGTAACTATATCTTTACGTTCGCCTACAAAGAAAATATTTGTTCCTGCATGCCATTTGTCGGTAATATCGAAATCTAAATTAGCTCCAATTTTTAATTGTGGTAAATTCCATGCTTCAGCTTGTAAATCTGTTGAATAATTATTGTAAGTTCCGTTTAAAGCTAAACTTATACTTTTAGAAAAATCGGCTTTAATTTCTCCAAAAATACTCATCGTTTTTACATTATCGTAAACTACATCAAATGAATTTCCGTATGCGTAACCTTCAGTGTTATTAGTTACTGAATTGTGTTGATAAGGATTACTCACAAAAAGCGCTTTATTATCGTCGTTGTTATAAGAGCCTTTTACATTAAAAGAAACCGAACTTGCTAATTTACCTTTTAAACCAACATAAATATCATATTTATTATCTGTTGGCGCTATGTATAATGTTGGTGAGATAAAAGGATTTTGATCAACAAAATCGGCATACGAATTTTGATTTAATCCACCTTCTGCTCCAGCATAACCTATTAATACATCTTCAACAATTTTATATGATGCTTTTACATTTGGATACACAAAAATTTTACTATCAGTTTCGCCATTAAACTTTCCTGTTGTATAGAAAACTCCCGCTCCAATTAAAACCGATAAATCGTCTTGTTGATACAAGAAATTTGGTTTTGTTCCAAAAATTACATTACTATATTTTAATTCGCTATCTACTGCATACATTCTATCAAAAGAACCTCCAACATAGTCTACAACAAAATCAGCATTTACTTTACTATCCATTACTTCAAAATCAAAATTTGGTTTAATCCAAAAACGATTTTCTCCTGAACCAAAATCGTCAGAAAAACGTTTAAATTGCATCGTTAATTCGCTAAAAAAACTGTCTTTTAAACCCACTTTTCCACCTAGAGCAATTGTATTGTAAATTTGTTTCTCTTCAATACTTTCAATTGTTGGCGCATCGAAGACTATATTATCATAAGGCAAACCATACCAATTATTCATTTGGCGCTTTACACCTAAATCTACATTCCAATTTAAATCGCGATTACGTGAACCATAGGTTACATCTAAACCTGTTGTTGCATAATTATCGTCTAACTTTGCATCTTTGATACCACCTTGAGACGATAAATGACGTAACATTGCCCCTAAATAACTGTCGCGCCCAAAATTATGTGTTACATACAATTCGCCATTAACTGTACCATAATTTCCTACACCTAAAGTAGCATAATTACTAAAAATGCGTTCTTTTTTCTCTTTATCTACAGCTGCAGCTTGTCCTTTAGCAGGAGTAAATGTTGACGCTACCGGAAACGAAAAAATATTGTATTTAATTTCTTCTTTTTGAGTATTATCTTCATCATCGATAACAGGAGATTCCTTTACTTTAAAAGCATCAGAAATTGTTGGCGTATAAGGCTTTACTACATTTACAACTTCAGAACCAATGTTTTCATCTTCTTGACCAAATGAAAATTGAGACGCTAATGCTGTAATAACTATTGGGAAATATATCTTTAAATTCTTCATGTTCTTTTTAAATTACGAATTTTAAATTTTAGTAATTTGGTTTAATATAGACACTTCGACAAGCTCAGTGTGACAATTAATTTGTAATTGATGAATTAGTTTTTGCTTCTTCGGCTTTAATTTTCTCTAATTCGGCTTTTGCTTCTTCTACAACATCCGGATAATCAGTAAAGTTTTTAATAACACTTTCTAAAATGTAAGTTGCTTGGAAACTATCTTTTAGTCCGTAGAAGTTTTTAGCCATAACCACTAACCCTTTTGCTCCGTAGTATTTATAACCCGAATAATCTTTGGCTATTTTTTGAACTATTTTATTAGAATCTTCAAATTTTCCATCTTTATTTTTGAAATACGCATCGTAAAATAAAGCTTCAGCTGCTAATTCTCCTTTGGCAATTTTTAATAAATCGGCATAAGCTTGACGCGCTTTTGGTTCGTTACCCGTTTTCATTGCCGAACGCGCTACGATAATTTGAGCATCACTCTTAATTCTATCGTCTACTTTATTATTTGCCAAAACTTTATCAGCATAAACTACCGCATTTGCATAATCTTCTTTTTCGTAATATGCTTTCATTAAATTAGATTGCGCATAAGTTATGTTTTGAGGAAACTCAGCTTCTGTTTCTAATCGTTTTAAAACTGGAATTGCACTTTGATAATCTTTCGCTTTTAAATGTACTTGACATAAACGAGCCAAAGCTTGTTCTGTAAACTCATTACGAGCTTGATTTATAACAAAATCATAATGTTTAACTGAATTACTTTCTAAACCATCGGCAAAATATAATTGAGCTAAATAGAAATTTGCTTTTAAAGCATGTAACCCATTTGGAAATTTAGCTACATAACTACTAAATCCAGAAATTGCTTGCTTTGTATTATTCATTAAATATTGTTTCTCTGCAGATTCGTAAGTTGTATTATCTAAATCGGCATTTGAAACCTCAACATAACTTAATGTTTTAACCCATTCTGTATATTCATCGATACGACCATTATCAACATAAATTAAACGCGCTGTCGCAACCGCTTGTAATGCTTCTGGTGAATTAGGGAAATCGGCAGCCACTTTTTTGAATTTCACTAAAGCAGGCTCGCTTTTGTTATTGTTGTAATAAATTAAACCTTGTTTTAAAATTGATTTCGATTTATATGAACTACTTGAATAATTAGCAATTAACTTATCGTAAGTAGCAATTGCTTTAGATTCGTTATTTTCATTAGTGTACGTATTTCCTAATTCATATAAAGCATCATCAGCATATTGAGAATTTGGATATTTTTTAGCAAATGCTTCTAAATCTTCAATTTTTCTATCGTTTTTACCTACAAATCCGTAGCTAATTCCTTTTTGGAACGCCGCATAATCACTATGCGCTCCGTTCATGTCGATTGCTTTGTTATAAGCATCCATTGCTGGCCAATATTTAGCCGAAATAAAATTACAATCTCCTAAACGTAAATAAGCATCCGTTTTACGAACATTATCATTTTTAACGGTTGCTAAAAAGTCGGTAAAATGTTTAATTGCATTATCATATTCTTTCAATTTGAAATAAGAATATGCTAAATTGTAATTCACATTTGCAAATTCAGGAGTTGAAGCCGCTTCATTATAACCCATAAATTGTTTAAAACTCAACATAGCTTCGTTGTATTGTTCTAAATTGTATTCGGTTTCAGCTTTCCAAAATGTAGCACGAGCCGTGAATTTTTGATCTTTATTTTCTGAAATTGATTTTTTAAATAAATTGTAAGCTCCTTGATAATCGCCATCAGTATATAACTCTAAACCTCTATAAAAAGCTACTTTTTGGTAGGCCAAGCGATTTTCGGCAGTTTTATTTTTTTCTAATAAAGCTAAAGCTTCTGTGTAGTTTTTTGACGTGATATAAGAACTAATTAATAAATTATTGATTTCTTGTTTATAAGCTGTATTTGGATATTTCGCTAAATAAGCATTTAACACTTCAGGAACCGATTGGTATGGATTTCCTAATTCGTAACTCAACTTTGCATAATTTAAAAACGCATCTTCTTGAATTTTTAAATCGAACTCCATTTCTGAAGCAGTTTTAAATGCGTTTAACGCTTCTTGTTTACGATCTGTTTTTAAATAACATTCTGCTAAATGATAATAAGCATTTTGAGCCACGCTATCTTGTCCGTTAATAATTTTATTAAACTGACTTATAGCATTTTCATAATCTCCATTTTTATAATACGTATAACCTAATTGGTAAAAATCAGTGTTATTCCATTTTCCTTTTTTTCCTCTATAATCAAGTAAATAAGGTAACGCTTTATCGTACTGTTTTAAATTAAAATAACTTTCTCCAATAATTTTAGACAATTCACTTTTTTCAACTGCATTAGACTTTGGCAATTGTGCCAAACCTAAATCGATAGCTTTTTGAAAATTTCCAAGCTTAAAGTTCATATCAGCTTGAAAATAGCCCATTTTTTCTTTGTACTTATCTTGGTCAGAAACTTGATCAAAATATTGGTTAGCACTATTATAATCATCCGTCTCGTAAGACATATAACCTAAATAATATTTTGCCTGACTTCCGTAAGTTTGAGAGTTAACAACTTTATTTAAATATTTTTTTGATTCTTTTGTATTCTTAATGGTAAAATAAGCATATCCTTTTTGGAAATTATAGCGTTCTAAATCGGCTTGTGACATAGAAGAAGTACTTGCTTTATCGAACCATTCAATAGATTTAGGATAATTTCCTTGATCGAAATAATAATGCGCAACTTCAATATAAGCTTGGTTTTGTTTTGGACTTGTAGGATAGTCTTCTACAAATTGTTCTACCATAGCATCGGCTCCAAATTGATTTAAACGGATAGCACAATTTGCAATATAATAAGCACAATCTGCTTTTACTTCATTATTATTTGTTGAAGCTTTTACCTTATCGAAAATAATTTGTGCTGATTGATATTGCTTGTCTTTATAAAGCGCTTCGGCTTTTTCAAACTCTTTTAAATCGTGTGTGTATATTGAGGTTTGTTGTGCATAAACAACTACCGGACTAGCTGAAAGTAAAAACAAGGATAATTTGAATGCTTTTATCATGTTAAGTTCTTTTTTTAGTGTCTTCAAAGATAAGGTTTACTTCTTCTAATAACGAAGATACTTAACATAATATTGTAATATTTTTAAACAAGTTTATTAACCTTACAATTCACTTTTTATTTAATAATACTTGGAAAAATAAATTTTGTGAAGGAAAATTTAGTTATTACTTTTACAACATATTCCATTTATTATGTCATCAACAATTTTATCGTTAAAAGCTGTAAATATTTATCAAGAAAAGAATCCTGTTTTAACCAATGTTAATTTAGAAGTTAACAGAGGAGAGTTTATTTACTTAATAGGAAAAACGGGAGCTGGTAAAAGTAGCTTTTTGAAAACGTTGTATGCTGATTTACCTTTAACCGAAGGTGAAGGAACCATTGTTGATTATGATTTAGGGTCTTTAAAAGAAAAAGACATTCCATATTTAAGAAGAAAATTAGGTGTTGTTTTTCAAGATTTTAAATTACTCCCTGATAGAAATGTGAAAGAGAATTTACTTTTTGTTTTAAAAGCAACTGGTTGGACAGCTAAAGAAGAAATGAATGTAAAAATTGATGAAGTTTTGGATAAAGTTGGGATGAAAAACTACCAAACCAAAATGCCGCATCAACTTTCTGGTGGAGAACAACAACGTATTGCTATTGCACGTGCACTTTTAAACGACCCAGAATTAATCTTAGCCGATGAACCTACAGGAAATTTGGACCCACAAACAAGTGTTGAAATTATGGAAGTTTTACGCAAAATTAATGCAAATGGTAAAACAATCGTGATGGCAACTCATGATTATGCTTTGTTATTAAAATATCCTTCAAAAACTTTAAAGTTTGACGAAGGAAAAGTTTTTGAAGTAGTTCAAAGAACAGTTTAAACATGTTATCTATTTTAATTCCTACTTACAATTACAATACTTTACCTCTTGTTAAGGAATTAAAGCAACAATTAGACATCAGTAATGTCGTTTATGAAATACTTGTTCAAGACGATGCAGGTTCACTTTTTTTAAATGAGAATTCAGAAATTAATAATTTGGGAAATTGTTCATTTAATAGAAATATAGAAAATTTAGGTAGAAGTAGAAACAGGAATTTATTAATTAAAAAATCTAAATATAATTTTTATTGATTTTAGATTGTGATGTTATTCCAAAAAAATCAGATTTTATTACAAAATACATAAATGAAATTTCAGAAAATTTAGAGTTTGTTTATGGTGGAATTTCTTATAATGAAAATATAAAACCAAATAATGATGCTGTCTTAAGATGGAAATATGGGATAAAAAGAGAAGCAATTACTCTTGAAAAAAGACTTCAGGAACCATTTAGACATTTACTAACATCAAACATTTTAATAAATAAAGAGAAATTAAGAAATCCTTTATTTAATGAAAGTATTACTATGTATGGTTATGAAGATTTAGAATTAGCTATTTGGTTAAAAAGACATAACAAAAGTGTAAAACATATTGATAATTATGTTTACCATATAAATCTTGAAACTTCAGAGAAATTTATTTTAAAAACTGAAGAAGCTCTTCAAAACTTAAAACAACTTGAAAATAATAGAATTTTACCAAAAGGTTCAACACAAATAAGTTCAACTTACAACAAAAGCATCTTTTTAAAACCTATATTTAAGAAACTTTCATATTTTCTTTTAAAGAAAATTAAATCTAATTTGACTTCTAAAAATCCAAATTTATTGCTTTTTGACTTATATAAACTTTTATATTTTTTTAAAATTTCTTAAATGCCGAAAATTTCCATTGTCATACCGCTTTACAATAAAGGTTCTATCGTAAGAAAAACACTTGAATCTGTCATTAATCAAACTTTTTCAGATTTTGAGATCATCATTGCTAATGACGGATCAACTGACGATTCGGTTGCTATTGTTGAGAGTTTTAAAGATAAAAGGATTCTTTTGTTTCACCAAGAAAACAAAGGTGCAGCAGCGGCTCGAAATTTTGGAATTGAAAAAGCAAGTGGCGAGTTAATAGCTTTTTTAGATGCTGATGACATTTGGAAAAACAATCATTTGGAAGAAATATTTCAACTTTACAATGATTTTCCTTGTTGTGGCATGTATTGCAGTCGGTACGCCATGAAAATTTCCAACAACAAAATAATTCCTATTGATTATTTACCGGAACTCAAAAATGATTTTAGAGGTGTTATCCCCGATTATTTTAGAGCGAGTTTGCATTATAGAGTTGGACTAACTTCTGCGGTTAGCATTCCTAAATCTATTCTAGAAAAGTATAATTTTAACACTGAAGTTTCAAGTGGACAAGACACAGAGCTTTTTACAAAAATCGCAATTCATTTTCCTGTTGCAATTACCGATAAGGTTACGATGCAATATGATTTTTCAACCAATAATCATTTGTCTAAAACTCCAATTACCAAAAAGAAACTTTTTGACTTTAGTCAGTTTGCTAAATTTGAAAGCAAAAATCCAAGTTTAAAATCCTTTTTAGATTTATACAGAATAGAATATGCTTTAAATTTTAGAGTTTTAGGTGCGATTAAAAAATCGAATGCGTATTTAAAAGATGTAACAACAGAAATTCCGTTTAAAACTCGATTACTATTAAAACTTCCACCTTTTATTTTACGTAGTTTATTAAAATTAAAACATTGGTTACGAAGTAAAGGAATAGATTTTACTGTTTATCATTGATTTTTCCAAGAGCGAAATTCGTCAAAATCTCTAATATAATCTTCTTCTTCAAAAACTTCAGAAGCAACAACTAAACAGACAGCTCCTGAAGAAAAATTTTTCAATTCACGCCAAGTTTCGTTTTCTATTAAAAGTCCTTGAAAAGGTTTGCTTAGCGTAATTGTTTCTGTTTTAGCTCCAGTGTGCAAAACAACATCAAAACTACCTGAAAGTGCCACTAAAAATTGTTGGAGTTTTTTATGCGCATGACCGCCACGTTCAGCTCCAGCAGGAACATCATACAAATAATAAACGCGCTTTATATCAAACGGAACTAAATCTTTTTCAATTACAGATAAGTTTCCTCTACGCTCTTCTATTTTTGGTATATCTATTAATTTTCCTATTTCCATTTTGATATTTTAATTTATCAAATTTACCCAATTTTCTCTGATATTTTCAAATGAAAATTTTTGGATACTTTCAAACGTATTAGATTTACACTTTTGGTATAACTTTTCATCTTCAATAAATCTATTCATTTCTTGAGTTAGAGCTTCAAAGTTTTGATTTTCTAATAACAACCCATTTTCTTCATGGTTGACAATCTCCTTTGTTCCAGATAATAAATCAAAACTCACAACTGGAGTTTTACATGCCAATGATTCTAATAGAACATTAGGAAAACCTTCATACAAACTACAAAGAACTAAAAATTTTGCTTTTTTTATATAATTAAACGGATTGCTTTGGTAATTCATAAAAACAACTTTCTCTTGTGCCTTATTTTCTTTTACTATTTGTATTAAATTTGCTTCTTCTTCTCCATTTCCTAATAATACTAATTTTATATTCTTTTTAGATAAATTTGATTTTAAATACGAATGAATTAGTTTATCAAACTGCTTTATTTTTCTAAAAGTTCCTACTGCAATAATATAATCAAAATTGAGTTCTAAAGGTTCATTGTTTAATTGCTCAATTTTTTCAAAATCTATTCCATTGTTAATAGTTATTGCGTTTTTAAAGCTATATTCATGCTTTATCATTTGAGTAATATAACTAGAAACTCCAACAATTTTATAGGCGTTTTTATATAAGAATCGTGCTATCTTTCTATTCTTTGTGAAATACGTTTCTAAGTTTGAACTTGCTACTCTATAAATTACTTTTGAGTTTCTATAAATCCATCTTGTAAAAACAAATTCAGCAAATACATTTAATCTATATCTGAAATCAATTATGTAATCGAACTCATTTAATTCAATATGTTTTTTAAGTAAATAATATTTTTTTACTTTTTTACTCCAAAATGATTTTCCTAAAGTTCCTAAATTTAGTAAGCTTCCGTTATAGTCATATTCTATGTTGTCTTCTAAAACAACTAAGTGAACTTCATAATTCTCCTTTGAGTTAAGCATTATTGATATATTAGCCATAGAACGTTCAAGTCCTCCACCGGCTAAATGATAACCCACTAATAGAATTTTATTTTTCGGCTTTTGGTCGCTCACAAATGTTTACTTATTTTAGCAACAAATATAACAACTCTGTTTGTACTTTATGCAACACTCTCCTTTAGTATCTGTTATTTGTTTATGTTATAACCACGAAAAATATGTAGAAGAATCTTTAGAGTCGGTTATAAATCAGTCATATACAAATATCGAACTTATAATTATAGATGATTGCAGCACTGATAATTCAAAAAAAGTAATTGAAAAATGGTTGTTAAAACATCCAACTATAACATTTATTTCTAATAACCGAAATTTAGGTAATACCACTTCTTTTAACAAAGCTGTCAAATTTTCAAAAGGTGAATACATTATTGATTTAGCTACCGATGATATTTTATTAAAAGATTGTGTAGCAACTCAAATTGAAACTTTTAAAAATTCAACGTATAAAAATTTAGGAATTGTTTATGGAAACGTTTCTATAATTGATGAAAACAACAACTTCATAACTAATTATTATACGGAAGAAGATTTTCCGCAAAGTGGCGATATTTATAAAATGGTAATTAGTAGAAGCGCAAAGATTTGTTCGGTAAGTTCTATGGTGAAAAAAAAGGTTTTTGATACGATAGGGTTTTACAATGAAAAATTGGCTTATGAAGATTTAGACATTTGGGTAAAAGCTTCTCGTATTTTTGATTTTGAATATATACCAAAAATTTTAGTTCAAAAAAGAGAAACTAAAACCAACTTAACTAGTCATTTTTATAAAAAATTAAACCGAAAAACTAGAAAACTAAATAATTCGAGTTATTTAATTTTAAAAAACGCTTTTAAGCTGAATAAAACCAAACAAGAACATAAAGCTTTACTCAAAAGAATTAATTATTTATCTGGTGTTACTTTTCGAAATTTGAATTTTGATATTACATTAAAACTTCAACTTCTAAAATTGAAAACATTTTTTAAAAGTTTATAAACGCTTTTTTAGCTGAACATAAGAATAAAGTAAAGAAAATAACAAAGTTGTAATTAAAATAGGATTATAAACCGAAAAGCTTTTAAAGTAAATTCCTATAATTCCCATAATACTAATTGCTAACGAAACAAAAATTACTTTTAAAGTATTGGCTCTAAATTTGAATCCATAAGTTGTGGAAACACCCCAATATGTATAAACGCTAGAAATTAAAAACATTAAAGTAATTGAAATTCCCAAACCGAAAAGATCTAAATAATGATATAATATTATAGAAAATAGAATATTTAACGCATCACCTAAAATATTTTGTTTAAAATACATTTTCTTGTTTCCTTTCGCTAAAGCAATATAACCTATTGACCACGCAATCCCTTTTAAGACAACTGACAACAGTCCAATATGTAAAATTTCTAAAACAGGTAAAAAGTCTTTAGTATATAAAATTGGAATTAAAATTGGAGCTAAGATATATAATATCAAAACTGCAGGAACTATAATAAAAAGTGCTGTTTCGGTTTGATCATTAACCAAATTATTAAAGCTTTTCTTATCAGACTCAAAGTTTGTTAATCTCGGATAAAAATCTTTAGACATCGCTACAAAAACAAGCCCTAAATAACTAACTAAAAACGTATTACTGACTTGATAAATCCCTAAAATTTCATTGGACTCACGATTTAAAAACCATCGGATTCCATAATAACATAATTGTCCAAAAATCCCATTTATTGAAAGTAACAAACCTAAAACAATAACAGGTTTTAATTCAGTAAAAAACACTTTATATGGAATTTTTTCTTGTAAAACTTTTATATTTCTAGTAAAATACAAACTCAACAAAAAACCAATAAAAGCTGTAGCTATAAATGAAGGAATAATACCTTTTTCATAGAAAAAATAATATAAACCAACTGTTATTACTGCAGAAAAAACAGCTAAAACAATTTGATAAATAACTACGCTTTTTATTTTTCGTTTTCCTGTTAAAACTGCAAGTCGAATAGACGAAATTGATGAAAATAAAAAATAAAAACTTAAAGCTAAAAACCACTGCCAATAATTTGATGTATTAAAAACAGCCTGACTTAATTGTTTTGCAAAAACAGTACAAATTATTAAACCTGCTAGTCCTGAAATCCAAGCCCATTTATACAAAATTTGCAACAACCTTTGCTCTTTTTCGCTTTCATTTAAAACTGCAACTTCCCTTACACTGCTTTGAGTAACTCCTAAACTAATAATACTTTGTTTTAAATTTAAGATGTTTTCAATATATCCAACAGTACCAACACCAGCAACGCCTATAAAGATAGCCGCAACTTTATTTACTATTACTCGTAATAGCATAGCTATTACTTTTGACACACCAAAAAGTCCAGTACTTTTAAAAATGGTTCTATGAAAACTTTGTTGGCTCATTCTGTTTTACAACCTAACTTTATATATTGATTTTTGAAATTAAAATGCCATTTTTTCCATTCAGAAGTTAGATTTCCAGTTTTGTCAGCGTTATTTAATATTTGTTCAATTTCAGTTTCTAAAATGTCTTTTGGTAAACTCAAAGCAACATCAAATTTATTATTAAACCAAGCTTCATTTAAAAATTTGTTGACTTCAAAAATATCAAGATTTATTCCTTCATATTTTTTATGAGTTAAAGTTGCCGCAGTTGAAAATCCGGTTTGAAAATACTCTTTTTTTGAATGTGCAATTTTACTATTTGAATTTGATTTTAAATATTCTAACGCATTTTGAATTTGCAAACCTTCATTAACTTTTCCGTTGTTTTTTTTCCAAAGTGAAACAAAATAATCTTTTTTAAAAATAGAGCCTGCAACCGAATAAATGTGATAATAGGCTAAATTTCTTTCTGTTGTGTATAAACCTAAAAACTTCATTAAATCGTTAAATCTAAAACCATAGGTTTTAAATATTTTTTTGTACAAAAACGGATTTGAAGTAAATAATTTAGGCTTTATAATATTATAAAGTGTTCTACTTTCAATAATATTTGAAGAAGTTAATTTAGAATTTCCTAACCAAAAAAGCTTCAAGAAAACTAAATTATCTTTAATTGTTTCTTTTTCTAATACTACCAAGTCTAAATCTTCTGTAAACCAAAAATCATCTTCAATTAACAAAAAATAATTACTTAATTTTTCTGCCGATTTAACCCAAAAATCTATTGGAATTTCTCCGTTATAACTTTCGGTTAAATTAGAACTCTTCTTATCGTATAAATCTGATTTAATAATTTCAACTTGAGGATATTTTTCTTGAATTTTGTCTAAATATTGCTGTGGAGTTCCATCATCTAACACAACAATTCTTTCAAATGAATTTTTAGCATGTTTTTCAATACTAAACAAACATCTATCGAGATAATATGGACGATTAAACGATTTAATTAAGATGTCCATCCGTTCAAAACTTTAATAATTTTTGAAACCTCATCATCAGTCAAAACTCCATTTAATGGCAAACTTAACACTTCATTGTGAATTTTCTCAGTTATGGGAAAAGACAAATGATTCCAATCTTTCATTGCTCTTTGCTTATGAGGCGGAATTGGATAATGAATCATAGTTTCAATTCCTTTCGAACTTAAATAACTTTTTAATTCGTCTCTATTTTCTGTTCGAATAACAAATAAATGAAATACATGATTATGAGTTCCGTCCCAAAATGGTAAAACAATTTTTGGATTGTTTATTTCGTTTAAAAAGCGTTTTGCTATATTTCTTCTTGTGTTGTTTTCTTTTATTAAAAACGGAAGTTTTATATTTAAAAATGCGGCTTGTAATTCATCTAATCTTGAATTTACACCTTGCAATTCATTATAATATTTCTTTTCAGAACCATAATTTCTAAGCTTTTTAATGGTTTCTGCTAATTGCAAATCATTTGTAACTACTGCACCACCATCGCCTAAACAACCTAAATTTTTTCCAGGATAAAAGCTAAACGCTTGAGTTCTCGAATCCGCTCGAACTGACAATTCATTAGTTGAAAGATTTTTATCTGTAAACTGTGACTGCGACTGAAAACTATAACTAGCTCCATGAGCTTGAGCAGCATCTTCCACTATTAATAAATTGTGTTTGAGAGCAATTTCAATTATTATATCCATTTCACAAATTTGTCCGTACAAATGAACTGGTAAAATTGCCTTAGTATTAGAAGTTATTTTAGCTTCAATTAAATCGGGATTGATGTTATAAGTTTCTAATTTTGGTTCAACTAAAACAGGAATTAAATCGGCTTGTAAAACCGCTAAAATAGAAGCGATATAAGTATTTGCTGGAACAATAACCTCATCTCCTTTTTGAAGATATCCTAATTCGATGTAAGCTTTAAATATTAAAACTAAAGCATCAAGTCCGTTACCAACACCAACACAATATTTTGAATTGCAAAAACTTGCAAAATCAGCTTCGAATTGTTGTACTTCATTACCCAAAATATACCAACCTTTATCTAAAAATTGCTGAAATTTTAATTGAAAGTCGGTCTCAAATGGCTTATTAATTTTATGTAAATCGAGAAACTTTATCATATAAAAACCGAATTTAATTTCTCAAAACTTTTCGTTTCAAATTGGTAAAAACTTTGCACAATTGTTCTGGCTCCAAAACTTTCTTTCCAATAAGACAGCCCTTCGTTAATGTTTTTACCTTCATTTTCATTTGAAATACCAAAATCAAAATATTTTTTAACGGCAAAAACCTCTGTTATTAAAAAATCATGGAGAATATCTAAACTTCCTAGTTTATTCTTTTCACTGTTTCCTGAAATATATTGAGAATGTGCAACATTTTTTGTCTCAAAAATAGTTGTCCCTGCTACAATTTTTGAATCCTTATAAACATTAAACTGGCGAATGTTTTTTGGAAATTTATTCTTCAATTGGGTAATTTCTTGTAGGCTATGAACTGGTTTAGTTTGATGTTTCTGCAATAAATTAGAAATTAAAATTTGGTTCCAAAATTCTTCAAAACTCTCAACTTCTTTTATTAATAAATCATTTTTAATTCCTTTTTTTATGGCTTGTTTTCTATCTGTCGAATAGTTTTTTTTATACTCTAAATTTATAACTGATAACGAATCTCGTCTCTTCAATTTTGCTTCACATAAAAAAGCTAAATATTCTAACTCATCTGCGGGAGAATCATTATAAATTGAAGGGAGAACTTTAACGTCTAGATTTTCAATTCCATTCAGTTTTAAAAATGATAGAATTTCTCTAAAAATTGAAATCGCTTCTACAAGTTTCGTTTTTTGAGTTAAAACTAATCCACCATAAGTTAATCCTTGATGTGAATAAACATTATTTTCTACTCTATTTGCAGGTAAAATTGCACATACATTTTCTTTATCATCAAAAATTAATAGGGAATAATCTTCAAAACGATTACTGTGATATTCCATAAAATCGCGATGAAACAAAAAGGTAGCATTTTTAGATTGGGAAACAAATTTGTTCCAAATAGTATAGTGTAGGGAAGAATATTTTACTACAGTATATTTTTTCAAATGAGTAGAATTAATGCCGCAAATTACTAATAATAAACTGAGTAGTAAAACGAAAATCTTAAAATATTATTTTATTTACTATCTTGGTACTGACAATTATTGCATTATGCGAAAAAAAATTAACCTACTCATTTACTTTTTCTGCTTATTTACATTCCAAATTATAATTGGGCAAGATGTAACTTTATTTTCGCAATGGAATGGTAGATATGATTTTACATTTGTAGGAAACACATTGAATCCATCAGAAAATACAAGTTACTCGCCATCTTTTCTCTACCGCACATCCTCTTCCACTTTAACATTACAACCAAATGACAATGTTGTTGCAGCTTATTTATATTGGGCAGGAATGGGAACTGGAGATATCGATATAAAATTAAATAATGTTGATTTTACTGCTGATATTTTATACAATACGGTAGGAACTGCTGATAGTCTAAATTATTTCAGTGCATATAAAGACATTACCGCTTTCGTTCAAACTACAGGAAATGGAACTTATACTTTATCCGAATTGGACTTAAATTATTTAATTCCTCAATATTGGCATAATGGAACCCATTTTGCTGGTTGGTCTATTTTAGTAATTTATGAAAATCCAAGTTTAACGCTAAATCAAATTAATATTTATCAAGGTTTAGAAACCTTATCTCCCAATCGTCCATTAGGAATTTTAGATTCAAAAACGATTGATTTAAACAATCTCTATTTGATTAGTAATACAGGAGCCAAAATAGGTTTTGTGGCTTGGGAAGGTGATCGCGGTATTCAACATTTAGAAAGTCTAAAGTTTAGTGCAAATGGTATTACTAATACTTTAAGTAATAGTTTGAATCCTTCTTATAATGCTTTTAATGGCACTAATACAGAAACGAACTCATCTGTTTTATACAATATGGATTTAGACGTCTATTCCATTGAAAACTATATTGTTCCAGGCACAGCTTCAGCATCGGTTTCGCTTGAATCGGGTCAAGATTATGTAATGTTAAATACAATTATTACTAAATTAAATAGTCAATTACCTGATGCTACAATTGAAATAAACAATTATACTACAAGCTGTAATTCTGGTAACATTTTAGTAGATTATACAGTGTTTAATGTAAATAGTACTGAAGTTTTACCCGCCAATACACAAATTGGATTCTACATTGACAATCAACTCATAACTACGGCTTCTACAGTAAACGAAATTCCTATTGGAGGTAATGAATCTGGTAGTATTTTAATTAATTTACCTGCTTCAACTACTGAAATTTTCGATTTAATTGCAATAGTAGATTATAATTTAGCTGTAACTGAAATAAATGAAACTAACAATAGTAGTACTTTTGAAATCATGCAGTGGCTTTCGCCAAATGTAAATTCTCTTGAAAATTTATTAAGTTGTAATCTTGGTTTTACAAGAGGAATTTTTGATTTTTCGGAATATGAACTTTTAGTCAAAACAAATGAAGCGCAAATTGTTTCTTTTCATGAAACTCAAGATGAAGCGGAACAAGACATAAATGAAATACTGAATACTAATAATTATGAAGCACAAACTACTCCTAAGGAAATTTTTGTAAGAGTAGAAAATGATTTAGGCTGCTACACTATAACTTCTTTTCAATTACTTACAGAGAACTGTCCACCAATTATTTACAACGCTGTTTCTGCTGATAATGACGGAATTAATGAAACGTTTTTTATTGAAGGATTACATGATATTTTTGTAGATTATAAACTCGAAATTTACAACCGCTGGGGAAGATTAATTTGGACTGGAAATAATTCTAAACCAGATTGGAACGGATATATTGAAGAAGGAATTGGAACTAAACTAGCTCCAGATGGTACTTATTTTTATGTATTACATTTAAACGATGAAAAATATCCTAATGCGCTAACAGGCTATTTATATTTAACGCATTAATTACATATTTTGAGTATAAAAATTGTAATCTTTTAAAAGAGTTCTAATAAAATCTTGATCGTTACCCGAAACATTTTTTATTCCTGTAACCTGAATCACTTTCTCACGAAGTTTTATTAAAGTTGCATAATCTCTCGTAGCAACAGCTGTTTCAAAGGTTTCTTTTACAATGCGCACATCGTTATCTGATAATTTTATAACCAAAGGATACGTTGGAACATAGTCATTATTTACTTCTTGCAAAATGGTATGATTAATATTGATATTATTTTTTAAAGAAATAACCGCTGTTCCTGCAGCCATATCGCCTAGTCTTTGATTGGTTTTACTAAAAATTAAAGCTAACAAACCTATAATAGCAATATTAAATTCGATAATTCTAAACATCCATCTAATTAAATAATCTACAAAAGAAGCTTGATAACCGTCAATTTTGATAACCTTTATCTTCATTAGCTTTTTACCAAATGTTTGTCCTTCCCATAAACTTTCTAAAACAAGTGAGTAAATTAAAATAGGAGAATATACCACAATTTCCACAGCCATAACTTCCCAACCGTCATTTGAAGGTAAAAAATCTAGAACTCCAGATAAGTTTATGACAAAAACATAAGCCAAACGAATTAAGGTATCGATAACTTGCGCTAAAATTCTATCACCAACAGAGGCTACTTGAAAATTTAATGTAACATTTTGGGTTGTATTGATTGCTAATTGCATCTTAATTTCTATTTTAGCAATTCCATGAGAGAAGTTGCTTTTATTAAACAAAATAAGGAAAAATGGCTTGAATTTGAACAAGCTATTTATGGCAAAACTAAAAAAAATCCTGATGATTTGGCCAGTTTATACATTCATTTAATGAATGACTTGTCGTATGCACAAACTTATTATCCAAAAAGTAAAACAACTGTTTACTTAAATCATCTTGGCTCCCAAACTTATCAAAAAATTTATAAAACGAAGAGAACTGAAACTAATCGTTTAAAATATTTTTTTAAAACCGAGGTTCCTTTATTAGTTTATCAATATCGTCGTTACATTCTATATGCTTTTATTGCCTTTACATTGCTTACTCTTATTGGTGTTGTTTCAGCACAAAACGATGAAAGTTTTGTTAGAGTAATTCTTGGCGATCAATATGTAAACTTGACATTGGAAAACATTAAAGAAGGAGATCCTGTTGCGGTTTACAAAAGTAGTAGCGATTGGGCAAGTTTTATTGGCATTACTATAAATAACCTGAAAGTTGGTACATTTTCTTATTTCTCAGGAATTTTAGTAGGAATCGGAACTTTTTATTCCATGTTTAACAATTGCATCATGTTAGGTTCGTTCCAATATTTCTTTTATCAAGAAGGTGTTTTTTGGGAAAGTGTTCGTGGCATTTGGATACATGGTTCTATGGAAATTTTTGCTATGGTTATTGAAGCTGCAGCTGGTTTTATTTTAGGAGCTAGTATACTGTTTCCTAAAACACTATCGAGAATGAATTCTTTTAAAATTGGCTTTAAAGAAAGTTTCAAAATCTTTATCAGTACGATGCCTTTTACATTTGCTGCCGGATTTTTAGAAGGTTATATAACCCGATTTTCAAAAGCAATGCCTACATTTTTGAGTGTAGCAATTATACTTATAACTTTATCAATTATAAGTTTTTATTATTTAGTTTATCCATTTATTGTTCATAAAAAATTAAAAACAAATGTTTCAACTTTATAAAAAAAGAGATTTTAGCCAATTTATTAGTGATACTATCAGCTTTTTTAAAATTGAAGGAAAAAATTATTTTAAAAGTTATTTCACTATAAATGGAGGTTTATTACTTATTCTTGTTGTTCTAATTTCTCTTTTTGTTAAAATATTTTTTGAAGGCATGTTTTCTGCAATTCAAAACAATGAAAATCCTAACTTTTTTGTAGAACAAATGTTTTCTAATTTAGGTTTGTTCATCGGATTAGGATTTCTAATGTTCTTTGCAATTATTTTGGTAAGTGTAATCAATTATACATTTCCAGTAATTTATTTAAAAATATTAGAAGAAGGAAAAACTCCTACAACTAAAGAAATTATTGACCGATTAAAATTAAAAGCAGGACGTTCCATCTTGTTTTTTATCATTTCAATTTTTGTACTGATTCCGGTTTTTATGATCTTGTTTTTCATAACTTTTTTACTCATAATGGTTATCATTGGTTTTCCATTATTATTCATTTTAATTCCAGCTGTTTCTAGTTGGATTGCGCAAAGTTATTATCACTATATAAATACTAATTCAGGTTATTTTGATGCTCTTTTTAAAGGTTATGAAATAATCGGCAAGAAGTTTTGGCCTATAATTGGTTCAACCGCAATTATGTATGTTATTGTACAAATAATATTAACGCTAATTACATTTATTCCTTATATTTTTGGATTAATGACTATGTTTACAAATCCAGATTTAAATGAAACTAATACTCAAGAAACATTTGGATTTATCATGATATTTGTAACTGTGCTAATGGCTATATCCATATTATTCAATTACACATTACAGAATTTAATATTAATTAATCAAGGTATTATTTATTACAGCATTAAAGAAGCTGACGAAAATATTTCTGTTAATAATGAAATAGAAAGCATTGGTTCAAATGAAGAATAAACGTTCAACTTTACTTCTATCGATACTAACTCCTTTTTCAGTTTTTGCTGTAAAAAGCAACGATTCTATTGTTTATTTACAACGAAAATTTGAAGAAAACTTTCAAGACAAATACAAAGGAAGCGATTTTCAATATGAAACCGTTACTAAAACTGATCTCTCGGCTTGGGAAAGATTTTGGGCTGCCGTGTGGAGAAAACTTGGCGACCTTTTTAGTTTTGCTGATACTGGCGGAGCTTTAAATGGATTAGAAATTGTTTTCAAAATAGTAGCTTTTGCCATAATTGGACTTGTTATTTATTTAATAGTTCGCATTATTCTTAAAAAAGAAGGACGATGGATTTTTGGAAAATCGGCTAAAAAAATATTGGTTACCGAAAATGTGGAAGAAAACATTCACACTATCGATTTTAATACCATTATTAAAAATGCTACATCACAAAAAGATTATCGTGTTGCGGTTCGTTATTACTATTTATGGTTACTAAAAACATTGTCTGATAAAAACATCATTGAATGGGATATCGAAAAAACAAATAGCGATTATTTAAGAGAAATTTCAAATAGCGAACTTAAGAAAGAATTTCGCTTTTTGTCTTATATCTACGAATACAGTTGGTATGGTGAGTTTGAATTAAATGAAGAAGATTTTTCAAAAGCGCAAAATGCTTTTATCAAAAACATTAAATAACGCATGTCTAGAAGTTTAAAAGTATATATCGGAATTTTAATTGTCATCTTGATTGGTATAATCATGATTGATGCCAACCGACCTAAACCTATAGATTGGACACCAACTTTTTCTATTAAAGATAAAATTCCATTTGGTTTATATGTTTTCAATAACGAATCAGATGCTTTTTTTAAACCACAAAAAGTCACTCAATTTGGCAAAAGTCCATATGAATTTTTTGATTCAAAATACAGTTATATTGATACTACTTACTCTATAAAAGGAAACTTTTTATACATCAATGGAAACTTCGACATCGATGAAGAATCTGTTGAAGAGCTTTTATATTTTGCAGAACATGGCAATAATATCTTTTTAAGTTCTAGTGACTTCCCTTCTATTTTTGCTGATACTTTACATTTTAAAATGGAATATGATAATTCTTTTACCGATTCGCTTCAAATGAATGTCGAGTTCAAACAAAAGAAAAATTCGTTCTACTTTAATAAAGGAATAAACGCATCATATTTTACTGAAATTGATAGTACTTCAAAAGTTTTAGGAACTCAAAAAAGAAGCAATGGTAAAGTTCAAAGTAATTTTATAAAAATCCCTTACGGGAAAGGAAATTTCTACCTTCATTGCCAACCTATTGCCTTTACAAATTATTATTTATTAAAAGAAAATCAGTCTTATGCTGCTGATGTTTTAAGTAATTTACCAAATGAAAATGAAGTGTTTTGGAAAATAAAACGCTACGAAAGTGACGGATTAGAACAATCACCATTACGCTTTTGGTTCAGTCAACCTGCGTTAAAATCGGCTTGGCTACTTGCTATTTATGCTTTAATTGTTTTCATGATTTTTAATGCTAAAAGAAAACAACGCGTAATTCCAATTATTACACCACTTAAAAACACCACTATCGAGTTCACCAAAACCATTGGTAACCTTTATTATCAGGAAAAAGATTATTTGAATATCATTGATAAAAAAATTATTTTCTTCCTTGAAAAAGTAAGAAACGATTATTATTTAGATACTTTTAATTTAGACGAAACGTTTTGCAAGCGATTACAACAAAAAAGTGGTAAGAATTTACAGGACATCGAAAAATTAGTTCAACTTATAAAACAATTAAGAACTCAATCTTCTGCTACCGAAACAGATGTAATTGAGTTAAACAATTTAATAGAAAAATTTTATTCGTAATGGAAAATACATTTGAACAAAACGAACAGCAAGAAAGTGTAAACTTTCAATCTAGAATAAATTTACAGCCTTTACAAGAAAGTGTAGATAAATTAAAAGACGAAATAGCAAAAGTAATTGTAGGCCAGCACGAAATGATTGACCAATTATTGGTTTCTATTTTAGCAAATGGTCATGTTTTATTAGAAGGAGTTCCTGGAGTTGCTAAAACCATAACCGCAAAATTATTAGCAAAAACTTTGGACTTAGATTTCAGTCGAATTCAATTTACTCCAGATTTAATGCCTTCAGATATCATTGGAACATCAGTTTTTGATTTATCAAAATCTACTTTCGAATTCAAAAAAGGTCCTATTTTCTCAAATTTTGTATTAATTGATGAAATAAATCGTGCGCCAGCTAAAACACAAGCTGCACTTTTTGAAGTAATGGAAGAAAGACAAATTACTGCTGATGGTACTACTTATAAATTAGAACAGCCTTTTTAGTAATTGCTACACAAAATCCTATTGAACAAGAAGGAACTTACAGATTACCTGAAGCACAATTAGACCGATTTTTATTTAAAATTAATGTTGGCTATCCAAACCTTCAGCAAGAAATTGATATTATTCAAAAAGAGAACGAATTACAAAGTCGTGATAAATTTGAAAACATTATTTCTATTATTTCTCAAAGTAACATTATTGAGTTCCAAAAACTCGTAAAACAAATCATCATAGAACCAAATTTAGTAGAATACATTGCTAAAATTGTTATAAATACTCGTGAAAATGCCTTTTTATATTTAGGTGCTTCTCCGCGTGCTTCAATTGCAATTTTGAATGCTGCTAAAGGTTTTGCTGCGTTAAAAGCACGCGATTTTGTAACGCCAGATGATATTAAACAAGCCGCAATTCCAGTTTTACAACACCGTGTAGTGGTAACTCCAGAACGCGAAATGGAAGGTATTAGTAGTACTGAAATCATCAAACAAATAGTGGATGCTGTTGAAATTCCGAGATAAAAATTAAATTATTGATGAAGAACTTTTTCAAACAATTATACCTAAACAACTTTTTCTTTTACTGCCTTATGGGAATTATCTTCTTATTCCTATTGGCATTCTTTTTCCCTATGTTTTATAGTGCAAGTTGGTATTTATTGTTTGTACTTTTAACCTTTACAGTAATTGATGTTATTTTACTTTTTAGCTCAAAAAACGCTGTAACAGGAATACGAAATACACCCGAAAAATTATCAAATGGTGATGAAAATGATGTAACCATCTATTTACAAAATAAATATTCATTTCCGGTTTGGGTAAAAGTAATTGATGAAATTCCTTTTCAGTTTCAAAAAAGAGATTTTGAAGTAAAACGAAAAGTTAATGCTAATGAAAAAGATTCTTTTAAATACTTTTTAAGACCAACAGAACGTGGGGAGTATCTTTTTGGAAAACTAAACGTTTATGCAGCTTCACCATTACGATTAATAAGCCGTCGGTTTGTATATGAAGATCAAAAAATGGTTCCTACCTACCCTTCTTATGTACAATTAAGAAAGCATGATTTAATGGCGTTTTCAAACCATTTATTTCAATACGGATTAAAAAAGATAAGAAGAATTGGTCATACTATGGAATTTGAACAAATTAAAGAATATGTTCAAGGCGACGATTTAAGAACTATTAACTGGAAAGCTACCGCTAAAAAAATCAGTTAATGGTGAAGCAATACCAAGATGAGAAATCTCAAAATGTGTATATGGTAATCGATAAAGGTCGTGTTATGAAAATGCCTTTTAACGGTTTAAGTTTATTAGATTATGCCATTAATGCTACTTTAGTTTTATCGAATGTAATCTTGAAAAAAGGCGATAAAGCCGGAATGTTTGCTTTTTCTAAGAAAGTTGAAAACAGAATTGTTGCAGAAAAACGTTTGAGTCAAATGCAACAAATCATGGAAAATTTGTACAACATAAAAACCGATTTCTTTGAAAGTGATTTTAGCCGATTGTATGTTGATGTAAAAAAACATATTAACCAACGTAGTTTAATTATTTTGTACACTAATTTTGAAACGCTCGATGGTTTACACCGACAACTTCCTTATTTAAAAGGAATTGCTAAAAGTCACTTGTTGGTAGTTGTTTTTTTCAATAATACTGAATTAAACGACCTAATCCAGAAGAAAGCTACCAATATTCAGGAAGTCTATGATAAAGTTATTGCTGAAAAGTTTGCTTTCGAAAAACGTCTTATTGTAAACGAATTAAAGAAATATGGTATTTATTCTGTTTTAACACAACCCGAAAATTTAACTTTAGATACTATCAATAAATATTTAGAAATTAAAGCAAGAGGA